>CALZJV010000059.1 GCA_945787595.1 uncultured Desulfobacterales bacterium
ATGAGGACTGTGATACTGACCTTTACTGTACCACTGGCGTTGGCCACCAGGGAGCCGGTAATGGCATTAACATTATCAGGTGCTTCAGCAATGAGAAAAAAATCATTGCTCCCAAAAGCAAAATAATATGATTCCATCTTCCCGCCTAACGACTCAATGGCTTTTTTTGTTACCTCCATTCTTTTCGTGCCGCCATCTTTCATGAGTCCTTTTAAGCCTTTATCGGTATATGAGCCATGATATAGATACTCCCTGGAACTGTTGTCGGACCACGGTGAACGCTTGGTAATTAAGGATGTAGGCTAAAAATAGTCCCGTATTTGGGCTTAAAGTGATGTTTTTGACACCAAAAAGGGTCGTTTAAGAAAATGCCAAACACCGGAGTTGCACCAAGCTGCTTTTTCCTTAAATGCATCTTTTCAACAGTAAAAAAGGTTATCTAAGGCCGAAAAACGGTCTCGTTTTTAAGCTCAAGATTTAGTTGCCGGTATTCTACCTTGGTCCGATCC
Source organism: uncultured Desulfobacterales bacterium (assembly GCA_945787595.1). The sequence goes on from CALZJV010000059.1 coordinate 510, forward strand.
CAGTTTCTTTTTATGATCTTCCGACGTACCGGATTACGGAGGTAGCTTTGTTCCAACAATTTCCCGGAATGAATTGTACGAACCCATTTTACCGAGACCCGCTGAATCAGCTCCGGCCAGATATCAGAGGATTTCTTGTCGAACAGCGTTTCAGTATCGGCATTCAAAACATGCCAGTGTCCTCTGTCACATTCAGATTCAAGCTGTTTGGGTGCCCAGCCGGCATAGCCGGCGTAGATTCTGAACCTCTCTTCTTTGACGGGCTTTTTTATCAGGCGTTGGAGCACTTTTTGGCTTGAGCTGAGGTAGACATCGCCAAACACCGGCATGGACGCTTCTGGTGGGTTCGCCGATCTTACGAGAAGCAGGATCCTGCTTGGTTCAACAGGCCCCCCGAGGTACAGGGTCTCTTTTCTCCGGTCCAGTTCTTTTATATCTGGAAGTACAGTGGAAAGTTTTAGCTGTACCGGTCGATTAATCACCAATCCCATGGCGCCTTCCGGCCCATAACGGATGAGAAGCACCACTGTTTCACGAAAATTCGAACCGATGAGCCGGCGGTCGGCCACTAGAAATTTTCCTTGAGCCAATTCGTTTTCAGATTTTATGTCGCCGGCAGCCTGTCGGGAATAAGCACTCATCTTCTGATCGTCCGCGTCGCGGACCAGGGTTGCTGCAACTAAAGATGAGCTCACAATAACCACGGCCGGCAGGATCAGAATGACAAAAATGAAGAGGGCAACAGAAAGTTTTTGAATTTGAGTGCTGTTTCGTGTGGCAGGATTCAGACGCACCTCCCCCTTTCTAATAAAGATAAAAGAGCGTTATTAAAATTCGTTTATTACAAAGATAGGACATTGCTTTTTCGGTGCATATCAAATGAAAATGGTGAATTGTGTAATGGTTTCAGCTTCCGTCTTCGCTGAAGCTACGCCGCGACAGGTACAGCTTCGCTCTGCGAGCTACGACGGGACATGGCAGTCCAACATATTGAAGCGCCCATTTATGCAAACGATAATCATTCGATTAACTAAAGCGGGTTTTGTTGTCAATATTAATTTTTTGCGCCAAGTTTACAATACAAGGTCGATTTCAATTTTTTAAGCTAATTTTGATTCCGTTTGGAACTATTCGGAAAACTTAGACCTTGACGGGCACAATTTGGGTACAAAAATTCCTCGAAAGATTTGACCAAAGCGGTGATAGTCCGTATTATGGATTTCATCAGAAAATTGGATTTAGTCCTTCGGATGATATTAATTATCCGAAAATCCGGTAATTTGAATGTCCAGAATAACAGAAGAATAAATTCTGAGTCTTCTGGTCCAAAATAAATTTAGCCTCATAATTTATTAATTTATGTCCCCTTTGATCTCACACTGTTTTTTGGGGATGGTAACCAGATTGGAGTATATTTCAGCTAAAGGGGATTTATGGTAAAAGATTCAAACATATTTGACATTGACACGCCTGCGCTTTTGATCGATCTAGATGGGGTCGAAAAAAATCTGGATACAATGCAAAAAAAGGCCGATGCATCCAGCGCGCTGCTTCGTCCGCATATCAAGGCTCACAAAATTCCCGAACTGGCGCGGACTCAAGTCCGATTGGGTGCCGTGGGGATAACCGCTTCCAAGGTCTCAGAAGCCGAGGTCATGGCTGATGCGGGAATCAAAGACATCTTCATCGCCAACCAGATTGTCACCACAACTAAACTCAAGAGGCTGGCGGCACTTTCAAAAAGGGTTAATATATCCGTGGGCCTGGACAGTACGTCCGGCGCAAAAATCCTTTCCGATGTATTTTCAGCCGCCAAAGAAAAAATAGACTATATGATTGAAATCGACAGTGGGCTGAGCCGTTGCGGCGTTCCGCCGGGTCTACCCGCTGTCGAATTATTTAAAGCCATCAAACACCTTTGCGGCCTAAGATTTAAAGGCATCTTTACACACGCAGGTCAGGTTTACGGCAAACAAACCCTTGAAGAAGTAAAGGACGTAAGCAAACTCGAAAGTGAAACGATGGTCGAGACCAGCAACTGCTTTAAGGACTTTGGCGTTCAGCCTGAAGTTGTATCCGTCGGTTCAACCCCAACCATGCGGGTTTGGGAGGGTTATGTCGGCGTTAACGAGATACGACCCGGCAACTACATCTTTTTGGATGCGATGCAAATTGCCCTGGGCGTTGCCAACCCGCAAGCATGTGCGTTGACGGTATTGGCCACGGTGATAAGCCGGCCGGCGCAGGACCGGGCAGTGGTCGATGCGGGAAGCAAAGTCTTTGCGCTAGACAAAGGGGCTCACGGAAAGGAGATGCTGAAAGGGTTCGGCATTGTTCTTAATAAGAAAGCAATACTCGAGAGGATTTCCGAAGAACACGGCGTCATGTTGTTGGATTCAAATGAACAGCTGGAAATTGGTGAGACGGTCAGAATAATTCCCAATCATGCCTGTACGGTCATCAATCTGTTTGACAAAGCGTATGGAATCCGGCGTGGAAAAGTGGAGGCGGAACTTCTAATTGCCGCAAGAGGAAAAGTTCAATGAAATCCAAAGTCGATAATTTTTTCAAACGATATCTGAAAGAAGACAATTGTCTTCAAACGGCGTGATTCTCATTAAACATCGACTGATCTGCCCCCCAGAATTATCTAAAACCTCAAAATCCGGCCATAAACGTCTACCAAGGTCCAAATTGTTTTCTGTCCGTAAAAATCGCTGTTATTCTCCGGCAATGTTTTTAGCCGTGCAGAACCTCCATGGCCTGAGCCGGGGTGTTTCCCTCATGAATGATGGATTTGAGGGCGATGACCATCCTGGCAGGATCTTTGGCCTGGAAGATATTTCGCCCGTAGGCGACGCCAAAGGCGCCGGCCCGGATGACATCGTAGGTGACCTTGAAGAAAGACTCGGTATCTTTCATCTTGGCACCGCCAGCAGCTACTACACGTCCGTGACTGGCATCCACCACTCTGGCAAAAGAGTCGTAATCACCGGTGTACCAGGTTTTGACGATATCGGCGCCACACTCCACGGCTGCCCTTACTGAGTAGGAGACATGCTCATAGGCGTAGCGCTCTTCGTCTTTGATCATCTCGCCTTTGGGATAAGCGTGGACAATCAGCGGCATGCCGCGTTCTTCGCACTGACGCGAGATGCGACCCATATGCTCGAACATTGCCGGCTGATCCTTGGTGCCGGTCAAAAGACCGATAGAGACCGCATCTGCCCCCAGTTTTTGTACTTCTTCCACTTCAGCTACCGGCACGTCCAGATTGGGATGGTAAGGTGAGAATGTTGTGCTCTTGATCGCCAGACAGATATGGGCGGCATGAGGCGGAAAGTACTTTTTGGCCAGGCCCTTGTGCATGGTCATCACGTCTGGACCACCGTCCGCGATTTTTTTGATAGCCGCTTCTATGTTCTCAATGCCCGGCAGGACACCGCGATGAAAGCCGTGGTCAATTGTGGCGAAAAACACTCTACCGGACTTAGGATTGGTCATTCTGCTCAGTCTGATTACTTTGCCTACATTCATTTTTTCCTCCAACTAGTTTTACTTTAATTTTTCCAAACGGTCGAACATTTTTTCGTTGATTGCATACAAATCAGTATAGAGGCGAAATATCTCCTGATACTTTTTTGTGGTTGCAGGGTCCGCAACATACTCGTTTTCCACCTTGCTCATTCGTTTTACAGCGATGGACGGGTTCGGGGTCATACCTACCGCTGTCGCGGCAAGGGCCATGGCGCCAAAAGACGCAACGTCCGAAATGTTTAACGTCACAACGCGAGTGCCGGTGACATCAGCCTTGATCTGGTTCCAGAGACCGCTACGGGACCCGCCGCCCAGAGCCCTGATTTGCTCTGGCATGAATCCCATATTCCGGAAAACTTCAAGGGCGGTCTTTTCCTCAAATGCAATCCCTTCCATTAAAGCGCGGATGATTTCATTGTCCCGGTGCGCGAAAGTCAGCCCGAAAAGGACACCTGTGGCCCGTGGGTTCCAGCGGACCGAGCGGGCACCCATAAAAAAAGGCAGCATAATTAAGCCATTCGATCCCGGTGGCACCTTGGCGGCTTTACCCCCGATGCTTTCAAAATAATTTTTGTTTGCCCCGAAAAGCTCCCGAAAATACTCCATGGCAAGGCCGGAGGTGTTTATGGTAACTTCCATCAATATGTGTCCGGGCACCACATGGATCGAGCGAACAATCTTAGGATGAAAGGGCGTATTTGCCTTTGATCCTGATAGGGAGATATTGGTGGCCGTACCTGTGGAATCCATAGCCCTTTGTTGCGAAACCTGCGCACCCAATGCCTCACACTGCCGGTCACCCCCGCCCAAAACCACCGGTGTTTGAGGAGGCAGCCCCATCTGCCTGGCTACTTCGATTTGAACAGGCCTGGAGGAGAGCGCTTCGGCTACCGCCGGAAATCGGGAGGTTTTAATTTCGAGAAAATCGAAAATAGTGCTCCACCATTTGCTGGCATCCTGATCGAACATCATGGTTCGCGAGGCCATGGAATAGTCTGTGAGCAGCTCTCCAGTGAGCCTGAAGAAGACATAATCTCTGGGCTGCAGAAAGTACGCACATTTCTCTACCTGTTCGGGCTGATTTTTTTTCAGCCAGAAAATCTTGCAGGCCGGAAAGGTGGGGCCCGGAATCATACCGGTTTTACGGTGGACGGTTTCAATACCTATTTTTTCCGCAATCTCCTCAGCTTCCAGCTTGGCTCTGGTGTCCATCCAGAGGATGGCGTTTGCCAGCGGTTCACCGTGGCGGTCGACCGCAATAACGATATCTCGACAGGAGGTCAGGCCCAAAGCAGCGATGTGTAGATCACCTTTTTTTGTGATGGCATCCTGCAGTGCGGCCCTGACTGTGTGCCTAGCGTTGTCCCACCAGAGTTGCGGTTTTTGTTCAGCCCATCCCGGACGAGGATAAATCGGTTGGTTCATTCGCTGGGCTTGGGCCAGTATAACGCCATTTTCGTCCCACACCAGTGATTTGCAAAAGGTGGTTCCTGCATCAATTGTAATGATAACTTGGCGTTTCATTTTGAATGGTTAGCGCTATAATCCATGTTCGTTATTTGTTTCAGACATTGTCATTTCGTTTACAATTGGCCATATTATTTGGACAAAAACGCTACACCTGAAATCGACGAAGATGCTGGATACTGGATGCTTGATACTGGATTAACGAGGTATTCTGTCGATTTTATAAATAGAAAAAAAGCGATGCGAGGCGGAAGCGCCTGTGCTGCGCGAGCAACTCCTTTTTCAAGCATCCAGTAACCAGTATCATGATTGTTCAATTTTCATGCAATCCCTTGACAGTTAGGGTGTTACAGTCATTTTTCCAAGCTGAATGACGACATCTGTAGTAAGGGCTTGCATCATCACTTGAGTACCTATCTGCGCATTTTTTCCAGCCAGGATTTCAGATCGGGCCGTTCAGCGACTGAGGGGTTTATCAGGTTATCCTGCCGACCTTTTTGTAAAAAATCAGCCAGGTTTCTGTAGAGAAGTTCCATGGAAAACCGATAGGTATCCTGGGTGACGCCGGCCAGATGAGACGTTAGCGTGACATTGTCCAACTGCAGCAGCGGACTGTTTTCCGGCAGGGGCTCCATTTCATAAACATCCAGGGCGGCACCACCAATACGCTTATCTTGGAGTGTTTCAATGAGAGCCTCCTGGTCCACCAATCCGGCGCGGGCTGTGTTGATGAAGTAGGCGGAGGGCTTCATCGCAGCAAACAGTTCTGCGTTGACAAGGTGGTGGCTTTCGGCGGTGAGTCTGGCATGCAGTGAGATGAAGTCGCTTTCTTTGAACAACTCGTTGATGTCGGTCATCTCACAGCCGTCTTGGTGAATCGTTGATGCGGATGCGTAGGGATCGAAAACCACAATTCGGACGTCAAAGCCCTTCAGCTTGCGAGCTACCAGTTGGCCGATCCGGCCATAACCCACCAGACCGACAGTCTTGTCTCTGAGCACTCCTGAATAGGGTGTGTTAACAAACTGTTTGCGCCAGGTTCCCCGGAGCAGGGCAACGTGTGATCGGGCGATGTTGCGAGATTCACTCAACATCAGTCCGACGGTAAAATCGGATACCGCTTCGGCATTACGACCGGTCACGTTGACAACCAAAACACCTCTATTATCAGCGGCCTTGATGTCAATGTTTTCAACGCCCGCTCGGGCGGCGCCGACTATCTTGAGTTCAGGTAGACCGGAAAAGATCTCCTCTGATAACGGTGTGAAGTGAACTACCAGAATCTGAGCGTCGGCCGCCTGCTCAATGATGTGCATTGGTGCAGGCACCGCCCCCGGACCTTTAGCTTCATAAACGCTTCTGAGCCGCTGAAGCTGAGCCAGATCGCTGACACCCCAGGATAGTTTCTGGAAAGAGCCTTTCAGTCGGCTTTGGTCTCGAAAACTCTTTTCCATGGCATCTTCAGGAATAACGGGGTCACCGACACCGACAATTTTTAACATTTATATATCCTTAACTAAACAATTTTAAGAAAACAGATAACTCTCAGCGGGTCTTTGCTATCAATTAGATAATTCCACCTTATTATCTACTCTTTTCCATTACTTCTAGATTTTTACTAAATTTAAAGAAGGTTTGCCCGAGGTGGTTAAGCAAGCACACACCGAGTGCCTCGCTGTTGCGCTCCTCCAAAGCAGAAAGCATCTCTTCGTGTTCATCAACCGCTGTGCCCCAGAGTTTGTTTTGTAAATTCGATTGGAAACGCACCCGATAGAGTTGGGCATTTATTCTGGCGTGAGTTTCAATCAATGTTTTGTTGCCGCTGGCAGCCACTATTGCTAAATGAATGCGTTGATTAAGCTTGAAGTATTCCAGGCGATTATCCCGGCTGAAGCATGCCAGCATTTCGTAATGCAAGGCCCGAATTTCGGCCAATTCTAAATCTGTGGCTTTCTGGCAGGCCAGCTTGCCCGCCAAACTCTCCAGCACAGCCAGCACTTCCAGCTTTTCTTTCACTTCTTCAACAGTTAACTCCGTAACCACCGCTCCTCGATTGGGCAGCAGCTGGATTAGGCCTTCCAGTTCCAGCATTTTTAGCGCTTCTCGCAGAGGTGTGCGCGAAACGCTCAATTTGTCGGCGATAGCCTGTTCACGGATCCATTCTCCGGGTACCAGTTGATCCTGGATGATCATGTCGCGAATCCGGGCGGCAACCTGCTGTGTCAATGGAAGCTCAGAGGTCTCGCTTGAATGTTCCGATTTGTGATGACTCTTGAAACCACTGATTTTAAGCTTCTCTGGCTGGTTTTTTGATCTGGCCATTTTGCTACAATTCTCGATCTTATTTTCTATGAAGCAGACAACTCCTTCATAAATAAATTGCATGCAAAAATCAAATAGTTTTTAATGATTTAGAAAAATAGTTTTTTTTGAGAAATATAGTTCTGTCTATATATGCTAACAAATCAGTACTATAAAAATTTATAAAAAAACGTTAAAAAGGTTGACAAATAAATTGTGCTATTATAACAAAATTGTATACAATTTATCGGAGTTTTCTAACCAGATTAAGGCAATTTTTAGCGGTAAGGGGCGTTTTAAATTAAATTTTTAGAAATTGCATGCAATTATTCAATGAGGAGGGAGTTATGAAAAATTTTTTGTTTACCATTCTATTAGCCCTGTTGGTTCTTTTCACCTCTAACGCGATGGCCAAAACCGAAATCACACTCGCCATCAGCGCTGCACCGGGTTCTACACAATACATCACGGCCGAAGAATTTACCCGCCGGGCCAATGATCTGCTTGGCGACAAAGGGACGGTTACCTTCTATGGAGCATCCCAGTTGGGTAAAGACAAGGACCTGATGCAGAAGCTGAAGCTTGGCACAGTGCACCTGTCGATGCCTTCTTCCATCATGTCTTCGATTGCCGGGGAAGCGGGTTTGTTTGACATGCCTTTTCTGGTAAAAGACCGGGCCCACCTGAACCGGATCGAGCACAAAATCTTCTGGCCGATGATCGCGCCGGCAATCGAAAAAAAAGGATACAAGGTCATTGGGTTCTGGGAGAATGGCATCCGCCACATCTCCAACAATGTACAACCCGTGAATACCCCGGCCGATCTCAAGGGCGTTAAAATTAGAACGCCAAAGAGCACCTGGCGCGTTAAAATGTTCACGGCTTGGGGGGCCAATCCAACCCCGATGTCGTTCTCTGAGGTTTTTGTCGGGCTGCAAACCGGCGTCATAGATGGTCAGGAAAATCCGCTGACGAACATCTACGCAGCCAAGCTCAATGAAGTTCAAAAGTATTTATCCGTCACCGGCCATGTTTACACGCCCTCCTATCTCACGACAGGCGCCAAGCAGTGGAACAAACTTCCGGCAGATGTCAGAGCAATTCTCGAGCAGACCGCCCGTGACGTGCAGGGCTGGATGTATGCCATGGGTACTCAGGGGGATCTGGGCCTTTTTGAGAAGCTTGCCGGCAGCATGGAGATAAACGTCGCTGATCGCGCGGCATTTGTCGAGGCCAGCAAACCAATTTACGAGGAGTTCGCCAAAGAGGTTCCCGGCGGCAAACAAATGATCGACATGGCCTTGCAACTGGCCGAATAAGAACGGTATTTTGGCTGCCGGACCCCGATCCCGAGTATAGGGCCGGCAGCGATACTTCTACCTGGGTTAAGCGGTTCAACGTTCAGGGTTCCCGGTTAAAGAGCTCTAAAGAATGCATCCTAAGGAGATTTTACATCCATAGGCCCGCAAGGCTGTTACACCCAGTAGGTGAAAGAGGCCAATCGGGGCCTTGTGTTGAAACATAAGCAATGTCGGGATATTACAACCTCTGAATCCGAAACTCTGAACCTGAAACCGCTCAGTTTAGGTTCTATTATTAATTGCAATTTCAATCGAATTCTCATGATTAGAACCCTAAACCGTTGGTTTGAGTGGCTTCTTGAAGTCGCATCGATCATTTTATTGCTCAGCCTTGCCCTTGTCGTCGTGCTGGCCGTTATCTTCCGATTTTCCGGATCATCACTGGTCTGGTACGACGAAGTGGCCTCGGTTCTACTGGCATGGCTAACCTATTACGGAGCCGCGCTTGCAGCCCTAAAACGGGGACACCTTGGTTTTGCCGGTCTTTTTATGGCCTTGCCACGAAGAATACGGTCGGTTGCGTTTGTGCTTGCCGAGTTTTTTGTGATTAGTTTTTTTCTGGCAATCGGTTGGGCCGGCTGGTATCTGCTGGGTGTTTTCGGTGAGGAGACCCTCATCAGTCTGCCCTGGGTACCTCTGAGGTTCACCCAATCCGTCATTCCCATCGGGGCCGTGCTGTTTATTGCCGCAGAAATCCTCAGCATTCCGGATGCCTGGCACAAGGCCTTGGTGGGAACAGACTATGAGAAACAGGCAATCGAAGAAGCCATCGAAGAAGCGAGACAATCGTCATGACGATCGCATTCATAGTTGTGGGGCTGTTCCTTCTCGTAACGATCAATGTGCCCATTGCAGTTGCCTTAGGGCTCGTTGCGGTTGTCGGTATGATGATATCACGGGGATACGACAGCGTTTACAATGCCGGGTTGACCATGTTTGACGGTGCCACCAATTTTCCGTTATTGGCGATTCCGCTGTTCATCCTGGCCGGCGCCCTGATGAATACCACCAGCATCTCGCGGCGACTTATCAGTCTGACATCCGCCTTAATCGGTTTTGTACGGGGCGGCCTGGCGATGGTCAACGTTGGTGTGTCCATGTTTTTTGCGGAAATCTCGGGCTCGGCTGTGGCCGATGTGGCCGCCCTCGGATCGGTGCTGATACCCGCGATGGTGCGCCGGAGGTATTCGGCCAAGTTGGCAGCGGCGGTGACATCATCGTCGGCATCCATCGCCATCATCATTCCACCGTCAATTGCCATGATCATTTACGGTGCCCTGGCTGATGCTTCGATCGTTCAGCTTTTCGTGGCCGGTGTCGTCCCCGGTGTGCTGGGCGGTTTGGCAATGATGGCATTGTGCTACTGGTACGCTGTACGACAGGATCTGCCGCGCGAGGAGGCCTTTGATCTCGGCCGCTTATGGAAAGCTTTCAAGGAGGCCGGCTGGGCCCTGATGCTGCCGGTGATAATTCTGGGTGGTATTTTCGGCGGGATCGTAACCGCTACGGAAGGTGCCGGGCTGGCAGTGGTGGCGTCCCTGTTCATCGGGGGGGTGATATACCGGGAGCTCAACTGGAAGCATCTGCGTAAGGCAATGGTTGAGGGCGTCATGCAGACAGCAGTCGTGATGCTTCTCGTCGCGACCTCAGCCGTGCTAGGCCTTTATCTTACCGAGATTCAGGTGCCCCAGAATTTTGCTCGCTGGGTGATGGATCTCACCAACAATAAATACGCCGTTTTGGCCTTATTGAATTGCGGATTGTTTGTGATCGGAATGTTTTTGCACGGTGCGGCGGCCATCATCCTGGTGGTTCCGATCGTAATGCCGCTGATCCACCAAATCGGCATCGATCCCATTCAATTTGGTTTGATCATGACGCTCAACATTGCCGTCGGGCAGCAGACCCCGCCGGTGGCCAGCGTACTGGTCACATCCTGCTCGATAGCCAAGACCGACATATGGGAGACGACCAAAGTCAACATTCCTTTTATTCTGGTGCTGCTTGGCGTACTTCTGCTTGTCACCTATGTGCCGGCCGTATCACTCACCCTGGTTGATATTTTTTACAAATGATTCGATGGACTGGAGATGACGCAATTGATGATTGATAAACCTACCATTGCAATGCTACTGGGGGATCCGGCAGGCATCGGTCCTGAGCTTGTTGCCAAACTGCTGGCCGCTGAAGAAGTTTGCCGGCAGGCCAATATCTTTTTAATCGCCGATAAAGATGAGTTTTTGAAAGGACAGCGGATCGCCCGCGTTGACATATCCGTTACCGATGCCGACAACTTCGATGATGCGGATTTCTCGCAAGGCCTGCCGGTTCTTTTTAATTACAAAAGCCCCTTCAAAGGAAAATTTACCGACGCCAGAGCGACCGTTGAAGGCGGCGGGTACAGTTTGGAGACCATGCAAACGGCCCTGGATCTTGTTCTTGAGGGCAAAACAGACGCCATCTGCTATGCCCCGTTGAATAAGGAGGCCATGCACCTTGCCGGCATGACCGAAAGCGACGAGATGAGCTGGTGTGCCGACCGCATCGGTTACGATGGATATTTTTGTGAGCTGAATGTGCTCGAAGAATTGTGGACGGCGCGCGTTACCTCGCATATCGCTTTAAAGGATGTCAGTTCCATGATCTCTGAGGAACGGATCATGGCTACCATTGAACTTATTGATGGTTGTCTGAAACAAGCTGCGATAGAAAAGCCGCGCATCGGAGTGGCCGCTCTCAATCCGCATGGCGGTGACGGAGGCAATTTCGGACGGGAAGAAATTGAGATCATTGCTCCGGCGGTCAACCGCGTGCGGGCGAAGGGTATTCAGGTTGACGGTCCCTTTCCGTCCGACACAATTTTTCTGAAGGGATTGTCCGGTGAATACAATGCCATTGTTACCATGTATCACGACCAGGGTCAAATTGCGATGAAGCTGACCGGATTTGATCGGGGTGTTACGGTTTTTGGCGGCGTGCCAATTCCCATCACAACACCGGCCCACGGTACAGCATTTGATATCATGGGTAAAGGCACGGCCAAGGTCTCGGCTATGCGTCACGCCTTTGATCTGGCGCGCCGCATGGGTTTGCAGCGCCGTCGGCGGCCGGTGTAATTGATGTTCAAGCATTTATTAATTCTACTTTGTCATATTTATTGTTACATCCGTTCCTTACTATAACAAACTGATAAAGCAGAATAGACGAATGCCTAAAATGATCTAAATTGCCTAAATTGCCTAAAATTAAGGAAACGCTACGCTCTATCTGTTTTTATAAAATTGACAGAATACCACAATTTTAGCTCATTTTTCAATAAACACTATAAATTATTGGAATTCAAATAGAGTCATTTATTCTGACAATGTGATAAAGTAGAGTTAGTTATAGGAAATAATAAATGCAAATCGGATTTATCGGTGCCGGTTACATGGGATACGGGATTGCCCGCAACCTGATGAGATCAGGACATCCGCTGCGGGTGATTGCCAACCGCAAACGAGATAACATAGAAAAACTCGTAAGGCAGGGGGCAACCGAAGCGCGGGACTATAACGATCTTTTGGCCGGAGCCGAAGCGGTGGTTTCCTGTGTGGGCACTGCCGATCAGATTGAAAGCATCGTCACCAAGTCCGAACCTCACCTGGAGAAAAACGCACTCTGGATCGACTGCACGACATCGAGGCCCCAGACAGCTGTTGCGATTTCCATACGGCTGAAAAAGATACAGGTAGATTTCGTGGATGCCCCGGTGACCCGCGGTCCCAAGGACGCTCTTGCCGGCCGACTGATCTCCTTTGTCGGTGCAGAGAAGCCCGAGTTTGAAAAGGTTCGGCCGCTGATTGCGTGTTATTCGGAATCGGTCAGCCACATCGGCCCTGTCGGAGCCGCCTTGCAGGTCAAACTGTTGAACAATTTCATCACCATGGGCCAGGTGGCCCTGGTGGTTGAAGCCATGCAGGCAGCCGACCGTGCGGGCGTTGATCGCCGGACGCTATATTCCATCCTCAGTCAGGGAGCGGCGAATTCAGGCACGCTGCAGAAAATGGTTCCGCCGGCTCTGGAAGACGACTATACGGGACATGCTTTCAGCCTGGGCAATGGCGCCAAGGATGTCCGTTACGGCAGAGAATTGCTGGCCGACAGCGAAACCGGCAAAATCATGTCTGAAGCCTTGGACCGGTATTACACCCGCCAATTGAATAAATATCCTGATGATATTTTGTTGAGCCGGCTTCTCGTTCCCAAGAAGCGTTGAGGTAGAAGCTATGTAATCTTCAATCGAAGAAAAACCAACCTATAATTTCACCAGAATACAAATTATACCATCCCCAAATTTAATGCCTTGCAAAGCTAATATTTTTAGGGCGTTAGAGTCATTCCTTTAAGCGGTCAGCCACTTTTTGAGGGATAAATGCCACTTCAGATACCATTATTTTGTATTTCATGATTTAATTGAAAAAAGGAGGTACATGTGAAGTCATCCGGGATGAAACCTTCTGCTCGTTTTAGGCAAGCCGAAATTAATTACCTTGGCTGATGGAACCTACAATTCAAACTCTTGCAAAATACTATGAATTAACATATGCAATAAGCATTAATTTATTTCGAAGAGCGTGTGGAAGTTACAGTGCAAATCCATAATACTTGTATTTCCCCGCAAGAAGTCATCACCCTCATGGCCATGGAAAGAGAAGACAATATGGTAGAAAACCTGCACAATCCCATGAATGAACCACGTTATTGTGGAATCCCTACGTTTATGAGAACCCCTCATGTAACTGATTTTAACAATTTGGGCATTGCCCTTGTTGGAGTGCCCTATGATGGGGCCGTCGAAGCTAGATCGGGTGCACGTCAGGGACCCAGGCAGATAAGAGACATGTCGAGTATGATGCGGGCTATCCACCATGTCACGCGAATCAATCCATATGAATTGTGCAGGATAGCTGATGTCGGTGATGTTCATTTTAACCAAATATTTGATGTTGAAGCCAGCCACGCTGATATAACAGGTTTCTATGAGAGGCTTCATAATTCTGGAATTGTCTCCTTAAGTGCTGGTGGTGATCACTCAATTACGTTACCAATTTTGAGAGCCATTGCGGCAGATTATCCTGTTGGTCTGGTGCATATTGATGCCCATACAGATTGCTGTGATGAGGAGATGAACTCTAAATTCAGCCATGGAACTCCTTTCCGAAGAGCTGTCGAGGAAGGGATACTGGACCCGAAGCGAACGATCCAAATAGGAATTCGAGGTGCCGCAAACTCAGATGAATGCTGGGAGTTTGGCCCTAAACATGGCATCCGCATTGTGTATATTGAGGAGTTCAATAAACTTGGAGTTGAGAAAGTAATAGCTGAGGCAAGGCGTGTGGTTGGCGAAGATCCTACCTATATTTCCTTTGATATTGATAGCATTGATCCCTCGTTCGCGCCAGGTACAGGGACGCCGGAGATTGGAGGCCTAACTACAATTGAAGCACAGGGATTAATTCGTGGACTCAGAGGGTTGAATCTTGTTGGTGCTGATGTCGTTGAGGTGTCACCACCATTTGATCCATCCGGAAACACTGCATTGATCGCGGCAACAATAATGTTTGAAATTCTATGTATTCTTGCCGAGAAAATAAATTCAAGTGCTTTTTCATAATTGCCATAATGCAACTAATTGAATCTTTCAATTATCTGAAGGGTCGGGCAGTTTTCAGCGCAAGCCTTTGATTATAGCGGAGTGGATGATCGCCACCGAAATCGGATGCTGTCTGAGACTATTAGGGATCGTTATGGATGAACAGCTTTGCACTGCGGCTTTTATTTAACATCCAATCCCAGCATTGCGCACAACCTTCCGTTTTCATTTTGATTACTGTTCATTCATTACGATGCCTTAGGGTCGAGTTCATGCGGTTTCGCTGGCGATTATCCATGCAGCGGGTCGGCTTTGAGAAACTCCCAGACCCCTCAATTATCTTGACATCACGCCAAACAACCTTATTTTATTGTGGGAAATTATTGAATCTGAGCGATCGTTCCCATAGACTCTCATTTCAAATCTCACAGAATATTGATAATGTGCGTAGTTCATCTACAATGTGTTCATATGCTAAGATTATTATCGATCTGATCTGTTGTCGTTTCCTCTCCCGCTAGATCTCAATTTGCACTGCAATTGTCACTGTTCTTTTGCTAAGGATTCTATTTGATACCTGTTCCAGGCCGTCATGTTGATTTTGCGCCAGACCTTGTTGCGTAAAAGAATTCAATTCATTTTTGAAAAATCGGAAATAATTAGAACGATAGGAGGTGTGTCATGAAAGCAGGTATTTTTTTTACTGGTACAGGGCCAATTCTTATTTTAACTTCTTATGAATCACTTGATGATCCAAAGTTAGTTGAAAAGCTTGCTCTCAAAGGAATTAAAAAATACATCGCTTATGAAATTCAAGAGGATTTGGTGAAAGATAGATATGGCAAGCACTTTAACGTGATTTTGGGCGATTTAAAACAAGCAGACGATTTGCGGGTGCTTGATTACGACGGACATCATGTCTTTTACAACTTTTCATTAGATGAAATTGGAAAGCCGATCTATCATGAAGGCTAAGGTGAATATTGTCTTTTTGAAGGGTTTAAATTCTCAGTCGAGAGCATCTTAAATATTTTTGGACCTTATAGTTTTAGAAAGGAAAAAAAATGTATCTCAAACAAAAAGATATTTTTAGGGCAATGAATAAAAGTTTTGTAAAAAAGATCATGAATGTTTCAACGACAGAATCCTATGAACAAGGAGACTTTCTTTTCCAACAAGGAGACCTTGCGAATCAATTTTATATTTTGCTTAAAGGGCGCATAAAACTAACCCTTGGGGAGACTGGGCAATCAGTTTATATTGTGAGCCATGCGGGAGAGGCATTTGGCTGGTCTAGTCTGATCGATAGGGAGACATATACTGCATCTGCAGAATGCATGACTCCAGTGAAATTGCATAGATTTGATCAAGAGAAAGTCTCAAAGATATTAGAAGAAGATCCCGCTAATGGGCTCGTTTTTTTCAAACGCCTCGCTGATATATTGGGTAACCGCTTGCTTCACAGTTATGAGATGTTATGGGCACGACCGTCTCTGAGCTGGAAATGTAACAATTTATAACATTATCGTCATAGCATTTCCTCATAACCCCAGAGGTTAAATATGTTGAAAAATATTGTTTTGGCCTTTGACGGCTCCGAATATAGCAATAGAGCTTTACAGTATGCCAAAACGTTCGCTGAACGCTTTGAGGCAACTCTGTGGCTTGTCCATATCTTTACGCATACTTCAGATCTATTAGGCTACGAGGATTATGAGAAGTTTTACTCTAAGCGCAAATCCGGCGGACAAACCCTGCTTGATAAGGCGCTCCAAGGCCTGAGAAATACTAGGCTGGATGTGAGAGAGGAATTACAAGAAGGACCGGAGGCCGAGTCAATTCTAAATATTGCCAAGAATTGCCACGCCGATCTGATTGTAATGGGAACACGTGGGCATGGCACATTAAAGGGTTTGTTAGTTGGCAGTGTAAGCCGCAAAGTTATTCACCATTCTTCCTGTCCTGTGATGGTAGTGCATTAGCATTGGTAACATCTTCAGTTAGGATTCGTATGAACAAAATTCCTGCGACCGCAAATATGAGCCAATAAGTTAAAACAGTTACTTTTTCTTTTGGGTCTTAAAATGATAAAACAACCTTATGTAAAAGATATGATATTCTGTGATGATGCACAATTTTGCAGAGAAAACAAAATTGGAGTTTCGATTATTTATGCCTATGAGGATTCCGATGTGTTTTATCCGGCAAAGCTATTAAAGCACGGAAAAAATTGTCTGTGTTTTGCATCAAAAGAACCTATTGTGAGGGGTGAAAAAATTTATATCTTTACCCAGGATTTTCCTATAGACGGCGCAAATCCTAGAATTTATGAAGGAAGTTTTGCCCAAGTCAAAGAATGCAAGAAAACTGATAATTTTAAAAATAATCCATCATATTTAATTCGCGGGAAATCAGTGGTCGGCAATACAATGAGAGTTTAGGCCCGAAAGAATTCGGGGTCAAGGTTTTATAGTCTGCAATTTCATACCTGTATTCATTTCTATATCCGGATAAATCATTGCACTCAAAGATAGTCGTCGAGACGTAATCTGCGAGAGATCGATGGAAAAGATATCTTCCGACAACTGGAATTCAGCAGTCGTTACTCCCGAAACAATGATTGAGAAAATCAGGCCGGGGATGAGTATTTTTCTGGGTACAGCAGTCGCCGAGCCTCGAACCATGGTACGGCATCTGATGACGTCTGATGCCAAAAATTTGGAAGACCTCGAACTAATTCAACTGGTAAGTTTCGGCGATGCAGTCTCGCGGCAGACGCTCCAGTCCCAAAACTTTCGTTTGAAAACATTTTTCTCCGGCTGGGTGGCGGACGAAGCCATCGAAGAGGGTCAGGTGGATCTGATACCCAGTCGGTTCGTGAAGATACCCCAACTGATTCGCGAAGCCCTGGAACAGGCCAACATCAGAGTGGGTGAAATCAATACCCAAATTCCCCGGACCTTTGGGGATACTTTTGTTCCGGTATCTGAATTTGATTTTTTGGTTCGTTCGACAGATCCGCCGATATATTTCGACCGTTGGGAGATTGATGATATCTGGTATCAAGTGGCCCGGCATGTGGCCTCGCTCATTGAAGATGAAAGCTGCCTGGCGTTTTCCATTGGCCCGCTCTACGAGGCCCTGGCCAAATGCCTGATAAATAAGCGCCATCTGGGAATTCATTCTCCCTTTTTTACAGATCCGTTGATGGATTTGATGAAAAACGGAACTGTCACGAATCGGCGTAAGGAAACATATCGCGGAAAAGCACTGACCTCTTATGCCTTTGGTACACCAAGTTTGATGGAATGGTTAGACAACAATCCCCTCGTCGAGTTTCAGCGAATCGGCAAGGTGTTTAATCCTGTGATGATTGGTGGCAATCCCAAATTTGTCATGATAGTTGCGGCCCGAAAGGTGGATTTGTATGGTCGCATCGGACTTCACATTGGCAAAGGCAATGTAGCCTCCGGTCCCGCCGAGGTAATGGATTTTATAAATGGTGCTGAGCTTTCGCAAGGCGGATGTTGTATTTTTGCCCTGACCAGCCGGGATCGAAACAGGCGTCCGAACATTTTGCTATCCATTGCCCATTTGCCCAATCGGTTCAGTGCACTCGAATCCGTGGGTGCAGTTGTCACTGAATACGGCGTTGCGTATTTGGAGGGTCGCACCATCAGGGAGCGGGCGCAAGCCCTGATTGACATTGCCCACCCGGATGATCGGGCCGGTCTTGTGCAGGAAGCGAAAGAAAAAAAGATTTTGTATCGTGACCAAATTTTCCTGGCAGAAAGCGCGCGCCTCTATCCGGCGGACATCACGGCAACCTGTGCCGTCAAAGGTGATCTCAACATAAGATTTAGGGCCATCAAGCCCTCTGATGAAGAAGGCATGCGTCATTTGTTTTATCGGTTTTCAGACGAAATGGTGTACTATCGCTATTTTCACACCGTCAGCAGCATGCCGCATGCGAAAATTCAAGAGTACGTCAACGTAGACTGGAATCAGGTTATATCCATCGTCGGGCTGGTCGGCGAAGAGGGGAAAGGACGCATTATTGCCGAAGCCCGATTTATCATCATTCCGAGTAGCCCTTTTGCGGAGATTGTTTTTGTGGTAGACGAGGCCTACCAGGGGCTTGGAATCGCATCTTTTCTTTACAAGATGTTAATCCGGTTGGCGAAGGAGAAAGGTGTTAAAGGGTTTATGGCCGAAGTTTTATTTTCTAATATTGGCGCTATGAAGATTTTTCGCAAAGGGGATCTGCCGGTCAAAGCGCGACTGGAAGACGGAGTATACCACCTGGTGATTCCTTTCAGCAAGAAACACAAGATCGGATGAACCAGAACTCGCGCAGGTATTGCTGACTGTGGATGCACTGCCACAATATTTTTTTAAAAAAGAGTGGGGAAATTTGGGTGGGAAATTTGGGTCGGACCAAGGTAGAATACCGGCAACTAAAGCTTGAGCTTAAAAACGAGACCGTTTTTCGGCCTTAGATTACCTTTTTTACTGTTGAAAAGATGCATTTAAGGAAAAAAGCAGCTTGGTGCAACTCCGGTGTTTGCTATTTTCTTAAACTACCCTTTTCGGTGTCAAAAACATCACTTTAAGCCCAAATACGGGACTATTTTTAGCCTACATCCTTAATTACCAAGCGTTCACCGTGGTCCGACCCCAGTTCGGTTTCCAGTTCGCAGTTTGAAATACCAGTTGTTACTGATACTTTTATTTGGTTGGCAGAGTCTGAGGAACCCATACCGGTGAGAGAGCATAATACGGATCATCCCAATGGTGTTAAAGGCATCCTATGATTCGTATTCGATCTGGAAGCTGATGTACTAAGGGGGTTTTCCAAGATAGTCAAACAAGACCTGTCAGGAGGAACAATCAAAATAGGAGGGATCGAAGTCTGGCTGAAGAATACCATAGAAGATTTTCCTGATGTACACGACAAAATCTTTCCGTTAATTGCAATCATATTGAAAACAGCCAATCTGGACTATTTTGCAGCACAGATGGACAATGTTAGAAAGGTTTCCTTTATGTCTGGTCCAGCGGTACACATTGAAACAAATATGCAGTCTTGGGATCTTCTAATTACGCTCTAATCGATCGTCGTATGGTCGGTAAAGACTTTTTTCTCGAAAAAGTATTTCCTCCGCCATATTCCCGTTATCCAGAACCGAGATTTCTGCTTCACGCAAATATTTTAGAGCTCAAAATCGTGTGGTACCTCTCCAACAAAGCTATAATTTTTAAAGGTTAAAAATATTTAAGATATCTTGAGCGGAGCAATCGTTTGTAGCCGGCCCATACCTATAATTTTAATCCCTCGTCAGAATCCTACTATGAATTGCGTGCAAAATTTAAAGATTTAGGAAAAATTGCGATTTATTGCGAAAAATGTGCGGACCGGTTGTATGTTACCTGTACAAATACACAATGAATTCAGTTAATTCAACGGATTCGATTCAGGCACGCAATCTACACTCAGCTCAAAATGTAGATTGGATAGGGGAAATATACAATGGCCGGAGGTTTTAGATTTGTTCAGCAAATCTTAATATTTTGATCCTATCGATATTTTGGATTAGTTTGTCCAATCTAAATGGGTTTTCATTGCTGAGAAAGGAATAGCCTTTAATATTTGACGCGGTTCTTTTTCCCGCCCTGCCGGCCATCCCAATACCCCAATAACAGCCTTCGCAATTTCACTTATTTAAATTTTGAAGCTTCCTGGTGGCGTAAAACCATCACCGAGTTTTCATATTTTTAATTGACAAATCAAACTCTTACCGTTAACGTGAAGTCTCCCTCGTGAAAGGAGGCCTCAATGCCAAAAACAGGCACCCTCACCAAAGCCCGTATTGTCGAAGCCGTTGTTGAAAACAACGGGTACACCCAACAAAAAGCTTTCGAGACCGTCGAAATATTGCTTGAACTCATTAAGTCAGAACTGGAAGACGGCGAAGACGTATTGATCTCTAGCTTCGGAAAGTTTTGCGTCAAGAAAAAAAAGGAGCGGAGAGGCAGAAACCCGGCGACAGGCAAAGACATGATGATGCGACCAAGGAAAGTCGTCACGTTCAGATCCTCTGGCAAACTGAGGGATAGGATAAACGATAATTAATTTTAGATAGGGGTGTGGACAGCCAATAATATTTCAGATAGTTATTACATGTCAGTACATACTGATAATTTTGGATAATGGCAATCTGGAATTTGCACCATTTTCTAAACCCAGGTTCCCTTTTCTGAAAAGTATAAATATCCTGTAAATTCTTATTGTTACAATCCTTCTTGATGTGGACCTACTGTCTACACATGTATCGTC
>CALZJV010000060.1 GCA_945787595.1 uncultured Desulfobacterales bacterium
GTTGTCTTCCAGCAGGACCGCGCGATGAAGCCCGGCGATGGCGTTGTCAAAATCCCCACGTTTCGCGGACAGTTGACCTGCGAGTACCGCCGTGGCGAGGTTTAGGATCGCTTTGGCCCCGTTTCTGGAAAATGTCACGCGGTAGCCTTCCAATGAATCATGGGCAGCGATTTCTTGCAGACGGTTCAGTTCCCGGGTCGCTTCATCCAGTTTTCCCGTGGCGGTATAGGCCAGTCCGCGGGCGTAGTACCATACACCCGTCCAGAAGAGGCTGTCTTCCGGCGGCCGGGCTTCATTGAGAACCAAATCCCATTGCCCGAAACGGGTGTACGCGAAGAGCGGCGTTACCAGGAACTGGTGCAGCAGGGGCACCTCACGCCAGGCATTTGCCGGTATGCTGGAAGCGGCTTTGCGTGCGGCCTCGATGGCCACCTGGCTGCGACCCTCCATCGTGGCCGAGTCCCATAGGAAATGGATATTGTGCGGGTAATAGGCCAGGGGATAGACGCCCTGGGCGCGACACTGGGTGATGTAATCTTCGTCGGCAGCTATGGCATCTTCGTTGCTTTTGGATGCGTCTTCGTAACGGCCGATTCGGCGGAAAATATGAGACGGCATATGAACCAGGTGACCGGCTCCGGGCGCCAACTTGCGAAGCCTTTCGGCCCCGGCTTCAGCCAACTCGGGACGGGCATACTCGACAGCGTGAATATAGAGGTGAATGGCTCCGGGATGATTCGGATTGCGGGCCATCACGGATTCCAGCACACTAAGAATTTGGGCGGTTTCCGGATAGGGCTGCATGTCCCGTGTCCAGTAATTCCAGGGCCGCAGATTCATCTCCGCCTCGGCGTAAAGTGTGGCCGCGTCGAGATCATCGGGGTAGCGGTCGTGAAGTTCGCGCATCGCCGCGGCATAGGCCCGGTTCAGCGCACTGCGGTTGGGTTTTTCCTCCCCGGAGTAGCGTTTCGCCAGAGCATCAATATAGGCCTGTTCTCTTTCGGAGGCGGTTTTTTTCAGTGCCACCGCTTTGCGGATGGTTTCATGCGCTGGTTGTTCGACTTCCGGCGACATTGCCATGTTAATGTTGGATCCCAGCACCAACGCCAGGCCCCAGTAAGCCATGGCACAACTGGGATCGAGGCGCGCTGCCTCGCGAAAAGACCGCCCGGCTTCGGCGTGATTAAAACCATAGGCGAGCATCAGCCCCTGGTTGATGAAAAGCTGTGCGCGTGCCGAGTTTGTCGTGACGGGAAACTTGTGATTTCCCAGGTTCTGCAGTCGGGGAGCAAGCTGACCCGGCACCGCAGTTGATTGGACATCGTCTTGTTCATTCTTCTGTGCGGCAGCCAAAGGCTCGGTGATGAATATCCCGGCCATAACTATTACAAGTGCCACAATAAAAATTATTGAATATTTATGCCATTGAATGTGCATAGCTCTACCTCCCGATTTCCGTGAAATTGATTTTTATGGTTAACGACTCGCTTTTCGGGAACCGCTCAGACAGGAAATTGAGTTTTCAGAAATATCAAGGGCCAGAACGGGCTGCGGTGTGAAAAAGCGAGCAAATTTCAAATATCCACACTTTTGGAAATTCTGATGTTATAGCACCCAGTAAATATGAGGAAAAACTTTGCTATAAATAGAATGTACGCCTCACATATCATTAGTATAATGTCACTATGTGGTATTTCAAGCAATCAAATGTTTTAATTTGACAAAGCGCTAGATGGTATCAACTTTAAAAACTAAATCATCATAATTTGAGGGAGCAAGCAATTTTGAAAATCATTCTGACAAATGACGATGGGTTTGATGCTCCGGGCCTAAACACTCTGGAAAGCTGTCTGCAAGATGCCGCTAAGATGGTCATTGTGGCCCCTGCACAACCTCAGTCCGGTATTGGTCACAAAGTAACCACGCGATCACCCATCCGGGTAAATCAGATGGGGCCAAACCTTTACAGCGTTGAAGGCACCCCGGCAGATTGCTCCCGGATTGCGCTCAAGCGAATATTACCGGGAGCTCACTGGCTGATCTCAGGAATAAACCCGGGCGCCAATCTCGGATCCGATGTGTACAACTCGGGGACGGTTGCTGCTGCACGGGAGGCAGCCATATTGGGTTATCGCTCCATAGCCGTTTCGCAATATATTGCCAAAGACCATCAGATAGACTGGGATATCACGGGATACCATGCCGCGGCGGTCTTGAAAATGCTGATGGAACGGGATCTTGCGCCGTCATCCTTTTGGAATGTCAACTTGCCACATCTGTTGAACGGACACGCCAAAATACCGGTCGAATTCTGTGAATTGGATACGAACCCCCATAGATACGATTTCAAAATAAATAAAACCGAATATATCTATGAGGGTAGCATTCATGAGCGTCCACGGAATCCGGGAACCGATGTGGCCGTCTGTTTCGATGAAGGGAAAATTTCAATTACACAGATTGCGGTAGGCACCCCAAATCAATGCATTCCGGCTTCTTGCTGAAGGACTAAATCTGTAAATATATTGGAGAATTATCCTCACATTTTCATGCAAATTATACGGAAAAGTAGCTGTACGGCTTAACGCTCACTAAGCCCCTCAGACAGTTTCACGATTTGCAACGAAACATCCACCGGATCTTAGCGACGACCTTTGTTTTGGTTATAGAACTTTAATTTTTATCCTAATTCGAGTAATACCGTTGAGTGATAAAATATCGTGCTTATACTAAATTTTGAATGCCGGAATGGACACGATAAGTGCCGGCATTTACAGAAGCCATGCCAAGGCTTGGCTTCCAAGTTAATGAAAAAATGAAAATTTACAATAGCTGCCAATTAATCATAGCTTGGCAGGCTGGTTGTAAAAATAGATGGAGGTGCCATTATGATTCACAAATTACCTGAACTTCAATACGCATATAGCGCGTTGGAACCCTATATTGACGCTCAAACTATGGAAATTCATCACACGAAACATCACCAGACATACGTTGATAAACTGAATGCTGCTTTAGAGGGACACGAGGATTTGCAAAATAAAAGCGTTGAAGATTTATTGCGCCATCTCGAGTCTGTTCCGGAGGGTATACGACCGGCGGTTAGAAATCATGGCGGAGGCCATTTTAACCATTCCTTTTTTTGGCCCATGTTGAGAAAAGAAACCGATTTTAGCGGTGATGTGGCAGACGCCATAAATTCGACCTTTGGTGATTTCGAAAAGTTTAGGCAGGAATTCTCAAATGCCGCTGCCTTGTTATTCGGCAGCGGGTGGACTTGGCTGGCTTGGAACAATGGAGAATTGCAAATCATGACCACAGCAAATCAGGACAGCCCCTTGAGCCAGGGAAAAACACCGATATTGGGGTTAGATGTGTGGGAGCATGCTTACTATCTGAAATACCAGAACCGAAGACCGGAATACATCAATGCTTTTTTTGACGTGATCAACTGGAATACGGTCAACGAGTATTTTAAAGCAGCGAACCGATAGGAAATAAAATTATCTTTATTGAGTATCGAAATTATGACAAAAAAGGTTATCCTTATTCCGGGTCTTATTGACGGTCTGATAATATTTCTGCCCGGAAATTAGGGGATACTTTAGATACCTCTGAGAAGGTGGTCATAGATGGGACATTTTTCATGACCACCTCTCTTTCACGCACAAGGGGTCGAAATTGTAGAAATTTTAATATTTAATTATTTGGCTAACATCCAGATACCGTACCGCCGCCAATAGAGCTTCAAATGAATATGTTTGATCTTGACACACCCTGTCTAGTGCTCGATTTGGATATTCTCGAAGAGAACCTCGCAAAAATGCAGGCAAGCGCGAAAGCAGCCGGCAAGAGCCTGCGTCCCCACGCAAAATCGCACAAGTGCTCGAGCCTGGCAAAGAAACAGCTTGCGACAGGGGCCATAGGTGTTTGTGCCGCCAAGGTCTCTGAAGCGGAAGTGCTCATCAACGCCGGCGTCGATGGTGTTTTGGTTACCGGTGCCGTGGCGGTCGATCACAAGGCGGAGCGTCTGGTCGGCCTCTTGCGAAATTCCACTTCGTTGATGGCCGTCATAGATCATCCGCGAAGCGTAGAACTTCTCGAACGGCATCTTGCGAAACATGATCTAAACATGGATGTCCTCGTGGATCTGGATGTCGGATTACAGCGAACCGGGGTAGATCCCGCCAGAGCCCTTGAGTTAGCCGATCTCGTGCTGGCAAGTGATCATATCCGGCTCAAGGGCATCCAGGCATATGCAGGACAGGTACAACACATACAACTCTATGAAGAACGCAGAAAAGCATCGATCGAGAGCCTGAAGCGCGCCGCTGCGGTCTTCCAACAGCTGCAGGCTAAAGACGCATCCTGCACTATTTTCAGTGGCACCGGCACCGGGACATATGATATCGATTTGTCCGTTTCCGAGCTGACTGAGTTGCAGGTAGGCAGCTATGTGTTGATGGATGCCGAGTATATGGCGATTGAATCTGCCGGACATACCAGTCTTGCCGACTATTTCCGCCCGGCCCTCAGCCTGCTGACCACCGTCGTCAGCGCTTCCCATAACACACACGTGACGGTAGACGCAGGACTCAAATCCCTGTACAGAGACGGCGCCCACCCGATAGTGGTATCTGCTGAGCACGCGGCGCTGGCATACGATTGGTTTGGGGATGAATACGGAATGCTCCGCGCGAAGGATAAGGCGGTTGCTCTACCACGGCTCGGCACGGTAGTGGAGTTGGTCGTGTCACATTGCGATCCCACCGTGAACCAGTTCGATTGTTACCACATTATCCGAGACGGCAGGGTTGTGGATGTATGGCCGATCGACCTGCGCGGTAAAAGCCAGTGAAGCGCATTCGGGATGATCATTCGTTGAAGTCTTCAGTTTATAGTCTGTAAAAGGGGCGATCTCCCTTTTGTTCGTAGTAAGGCATCATTCGGGGTACAAGCGCGGCGAGCGTCTTCTCACGGTTCTCGGGAGCAGGATGTGTGCTGAGGAATTCAGGAGGACCTTTACCGCCGACTTTGGCCATCTTTTGCCAGAGAGTGACCGCAGCACGGGGGTCGTAGCCTGCCTTTGCCGCCAGTTCGATACCGATACGATCGGCTTCAGATTCTGCTGCACGGCTGTTCGGCTTTTGGACTGCCAATGCAGCGGCGAGTGCCGCCCCGGTCAGCGCCAATCCCCGGCCATCCGCTGCGACGCCTACCGCAGCCACCCCGATTGAACTGGCCATGGCCACCGACATTTTCTCGGCCGAATGCTTGGCCAAAGCATGGGCAATTTCATGGCCAAGAACCTGGGCCAGCTCGTCATCCGTTGGTTTGATTTTCTTCACCAGGCCGGTATAGAGAGCCATTTTCCCGCCTGCCATGGCCCATGCATTGACTGTTTCCGGATCATCGATAATTTTGATGCTCCAGTCCCAACCCTTGGTTTAATGATGTGATTTCTTTTTCTTCTTTACTATATCACCTGCATTATTCTATATTTTGTCGAGGTTTGTTAATACTAGCCCCGTCATTCAACTTGTAAAAATAGCTGTGATTCTTTGACTGTCAAGGGATTGCATAAAAATTGGACACTGAAACCCATGCTCGGAAAAGGTTTTATCACGCCTAATAATGTCCAGAAAAAAGAGCTATTTTCATAGTATTTTGCAAAGCCTGCAATAACCTAAATAGCGTGGAAACATGCGAAAAGGCCTAGTGAATGTGGAAGCGAAAACCATCGAGCTAAAGAGTGTCGGAACCATTTTAATAGAACGCAGTCGGCGGGCGAAACATCTAAGCCTTTCGGTAAGACCGTTCAAGGGTGCCCGAGTTGCCGTTCCCTCCGGTGTTTCATTTGCCAGCGCCGAAATGTTTGCACGCTCAAAGACCGGCTGGCTAAAAAAGCACCTGAACAAGATGGCGCTTATGGAGCAAGAGGCCAGAGCATTATCCAAAATCAAACCGATTAATCGGACCACAGCACGGAAACACCTCATCGACCGACTCAATTATTTATCACAAAAGCACGGATTCAACTACAACCGGGTATTCATAAAAAACCAGAAAACCCGATGGGGAAGTTGCTCCGGGAAAAACAATATAAATTTGAACATCACCCTGGTCAGGTTACCGAAGGAATTGATCGATTACACCATTTTGCATGAACTGGTCCATACCCGCGTTAAAAACCACAGCCGGCAATTCTGGGATCAAATGGACAAACTAATTGAGGATGCCAAAAAACTAGATAGTAAGCTTAGTGAATACAGGGTATTATTGATCTGATTTTTTTCTGTTTCATGAGTAATCTCCTCCATTGCCCAGGGCAATTCAAAATTTATGATAAAATCACCTTCTGAATTGACATTCAAATTCTTTTTTTTTATAGTAACTCTCCGAGGATTGAGTGACTATTGATGGTCCTTTGCTACGAATTTTCCTTCACCTTAACGTGCTTCTTTGTATACGGTCCGAAACAACCTTTTTAATTATCAGCATCAGACCTATTAGGATGAAGAGCTCATGATGGAAAAAAGAATATTAGTTGTGGATGATGAAGATTTCCACAGGGAACTTATGCAGAAACTTCTAGTTAAATTAGGGTATGATGTTGCAGTTGTTGATTCAGCTGAAGCTGCATTTTCCCATTTGGCAAAAGAAAAAGTTTCAATTATCATTACAGATTTAATTATGCTTGAGATGGACGGGGTGGAGTTTTGCCAGAAGATTCGAGAAACCGACAACAAAACGATTGTGATTGCCTTAACCGGGCATACGGATTTGTATGACGTTGATAAGTTAAAAGAAGCCGGATTTGATAATCATCTTACCAAACCCTTCAAAATCGATGTCATCACGGAGGCGATTCAAGCAGGTTTCGAGGAGTTCCGCCGGAGAACGGAAATCCAGAACAAATCATTTTAAATGCCGGCGCGACTGTCTCTGACCGCAGCGGGGTAATTCTATCTTTCAAGAGAGCCGCTGATGACTTTGTTGCGGCCCTGATTTTTGGCGGCGTAAAGGTATTTGTCCGCTCTATTTATCAACGCTTCCGGGCTTATGTTTTTGGGGGGAGTTGAGGAGTTAAACCCGGTCACACCGAAACTGGCAGTGATCGATATTTTATCCTCTTGTGTCTCAATTGAGTTTTTCGCGATATTCTTGCGAAGTCTTTCCGCCAGACCCGAGGCATTCCGAAGTTGGGTTTCAGGAAATACAATCAAAAATTCTTCTCCGCCGTATCTTGCCAGCCAATCAGTATCGGCACGTATTACTTCCGAAATATACTGGACTAATTTTTTTAAGACCTCATCCCCACACTGATGACCGTGGGTATCATTTATCTTTTTAAAATTGTCGATATCGCACATTGCCAAAGCCAGAGGTCGTTTATATCTTAGCGCTCTGGTAATCTCCCGGGGTAGAAGTTCATTCAGATATCCGCGGTTGTAACATCCGGTCAGGGAATCGGTGCGGGACAGAAGCTTAATTTCCTTGTTGGCTTTTTCCAGTGACAGCTGTTTTTTTCTCAGCCGTTCGACCAGCCGATTGTTTTCCATGACCAGAGAAAACTCTTTGGTTAGAATCGTCAATAGCTTCAGGTTTTCATGGGTGATAAGGCTTTCCTGGATAGGCGTCAGGAGCATTACGGCTCCAAGTGTTCTCTTCACCGTTGATAGCGGCAGCATAACAATCGATTTATCCTTATCAAAAGCCAGGGCGGGAATCAGTGCCGGTTGTCTTCTGTTAATTATCCATGAAAAAATACCGCATTCGATTTGAAGGTCAATTTCCTGCCGGCAGTGTTTTACTTTGTTTTCCGGCACGGTATATTTTAATTCGAATTCACTATTGGTTTCGTCGACGAGAAACAGCGCACAGACTTCAACCTCAATTAAATTTTGAATATCCGCTAAAAAGGCTGTCCAGATCTGATTGACACTTGAAGGAAAATCTATTCTATCTTGGAACTGTCCCAATCTTTCAATTTTTTCTATGAGTTCTATTAGGGCGAACCGTTTTTCTGTCATGGCAATAGCGATTTGTGTTTGGGTCGTTTGGTCAGTTCTCGATTCTCATTTATCCGATCTTTAAAGAGAATATTTTAGCATAATCGGCTAATTATCGAAAGAGCAGAGTTCGAATAAGATCAGGCATTTTAACACTGGATTTTTTAATGGTTTCATTGTAATGTCCATTCTTGCTGATTTTCTGAAGACAATATTGCCACGCTTTAAAGGCGTTTTATCTCATGGCGGATACAAAAATAACGATGACCCTTTTCATTCAGTGCCTGGTAGATGGTATTTATCCGGAAGTCGGAGAAGCCATGGTACGAATTTTTCACAAATTGGGTATCAACCTGATTTGCCCGCCGCAGCAGACCTGTTGCGGGCAGCCGGCTTTTAATGCGGGGTATCGCCGGGAAGCCGGAGTTGCCGCCAAACGGTTCATCGACATTTTCGAGACCGCGGACGCTATCGTTTGTCCCTCAGGGTCCTGCGTCACCATGGTACGGCACCACTACCCTCAGTTATTCGAAAAGGACGCCCTCTGGCTGCAGCGTGCCAGAAAGGTGGCCGCCAAAACATATGAACTGACGGAATATTTGGTGGACATCCTGGGCGTGTATGACCTCGGAGCACATTATGATGGCAGGATTACCTATCATGACTCATGTCATCTATTACGCAATCTTCGCATCCACGAGCAACCGCGCAAACTTCTATCCAAGGTATCCGGTGCTGAATTTATCGAGATGCACGATTCCGACCGGTGCTGCGGCTTCGGCGGATCGTTTTCGGTGAAGTATGCGGACATATCCGAAGCAATGGTTGCAGATAAAGTCAATAACATTATCGCTTCCGGTGCCGATACGGTTGTCGGGTGCGATATGGGCTGTTTAATGAATATTGAGGGATTGCTGAGCCGGAAAGGGTCGGATATTAAGATCATGCATATTGCTCAAATATTGGCCGGATAGGGCCTACAATTGAATATTGAATAATGAAGATTGAAGATTTGTGGAAGTCGCTTCGCTCCGTCATTTATTGAAATAGATAGGATTCCTTATTTTGAAACCCGTAACCCGTAACTCGTAACCCGTGACCTGTCATTATGAGTGAAATTACCACTGCCGACTATGTTGCTGAAGCGAAAAAGGCCTTGAATGATCCGATCCTGCAAGCTGCTCTGGCTGACCTTCAGAATCGATTCGGCCGGGGAACAGCGTTGGCTTACCGGAATTTACCGGAAGGTCCGGATTTGCGTCTTAAAGCCCATGATATACGGGCAGAAACCATAGAAAACCTCGATGTCGTGCTGGAAACCCTGGCCGAAAATATCCGCAAAAACGGTAGCCGTGTGTTTTTTGCAGACGATGCTGCCGCAGCCCTTGATTACTGTCTGGCTGTGGCCCGCAGCCACGGAGTCAAGTTGGCCGTTAAGGGCAAATCCATGGTGAGCGAAGAAATCGGGCTGAATACCGCCTTGATTAAAGCCGGTATCGATGTGGCTGAAACCGATTTGGGTGAATATATCATCCAGCTGGCCGGAGAACGACCTTCCCACATCATTGCGCCGGCCATCCATAAGACCAGAGACGATATCGGCAAACTTTTTGCCGATAAAATCAGGATTCCTTTTACCGATGATCCACCGTCTTTGACCCGGGCCGCCCGGAAAGCATTGCGGGAAAAGTTTTTAGCCGCGGGCATAGGGTTTTCAGGCTGCAATATCGCCTGCGCGGAGACCGGCCACATCGTCACCGTATCCAATGAGGGCAACATCCGCATGTCCACTACCATGCCCAAGGTCCATGTCGCCATTATGGGGATGGAGAGGGTTGCAGCCCGGCTGGAAGACCACAATGTTCTTTTAAGATTGCTCTGCCGCGGCGCTGCCGCCCAGAACATGGGCACATATGTCAGCTACATCGGCGGGCCCAGGTATACAAACCAAGCTGACGGGCCGGATGAATTTCATCTCGTAATCCTGGACAACGGCCGCAGCCGCATCCTGGCGGATGAGGAGTTCAGAGAGATGCTGTACTGTATCCGGTGTGCCGCTTGTCTGAATGTTTGTCCGGTCTATGGTAAAATCGGCGGACACTCCTACGGGCACCCATATTCCGGACCTGTTGGAGCTGTTGTCATGCCGCTTCTGGCCGGCATCAACCGCTCTAAGGATCTTTGCCAGGGAGAAACCCTGTGCGGAGCCTGCCAGGATGCATGTCCGGTCAATATCGACATCCCGCGTATGTTGCTGGCCTTGCGGGCCAAATTGGCTGACGGTGATCCAAACTGGAATGTAAGCCGGGACAGCATCATGGAAAAGGGTATTTACACGCTTTGGTCCTGGATTATCCAAAACCGCGGGGTCTATGATCTATTTCTACGTTTGGCAGGTTTCGGACAGAACTTTTTACCGAAAAATAAAGACATGATCCGGCGGCTGCCTTCGCCCATGAGTGAATGGACCCGAGGCCGGGACATTCGCCCGGTTACGGGGAAAAGTTTTATGGACCGCTGGCGTTCAGGGGACATAGATTAAGTAAAGAATCCTGGCATATCGGACTATGCTTAGATTTCACCCCAAAGGGGTTTTGCATACCAATTTAGGCCGAATGGAATTTTGGAATGGTGGGAAAATGGAAGGATGGGCATGTAAAGTTGAGTGCCATCTTTTTTAAAAAAGATCTCCTTCCGCTAGACCCAATATTCCATCATTCCAGTTTTCCAATACCCCAAGACATTTAATTATGGTCCGCCTTGTCGGATTATCTCTGACTTGGCCCAGAGGACCAAGTTTTCGATGTTAGAATAATATGGATACGTCAGAGCAGGCAGTATTTATCAGCAGAATCCGGTCCGCCCTGGGACATTCGTCGGATCGGCGACGCAATGCACCGGGTCTCTTTACCGGCAGGTCGATCGCTGAGTCAGGCAACCTTCTTGATCGAATAAAACACCGTAGCGAAGCTGAAAAGCAGCGGTTGCTTGACAGGCTCATTGAAATGGCCGAACCGATTAACCTGAATGTCATTGTGCTGAAAGACCCGCCTTCTGTAACCGCTGCAATCGCCGATCTCATTCGAAACAAAGATCCGGAATGGGGTGATCAAAAAAGTGTTGCGGCCTGGAAACATCCATTGATTGAAAGCTTAAATCTGCCGGAAGCGCTGGCCGATCAACAGGTGTCGTTTTATGTTGCGGAGCTATCGAATACTGAAGCTGACGATACTTTAGAAGAAAAACAAAGAGAGCGGCTGCGCAAACACATCATCGAATCTTATATCGGTATAACATCCGCTGATTTTTGCATGGCCGAGACTGCCAGCTTGGTCATGAGGACGCGTCCGGGTCAGGCCCGTTCAGTTTCCCTCGTACCTTCCATCCATATTGCTGTTATCCAACTGAATCAAATCATCGCAGATCTTAAAGAGCTCTATGCCCTTATAAAAAGTGACACTGAGGGGGCTGGGGAGGGCTTGACCAACTGCATGACATTTATCTCCGGGCCCAGCAAAACCGCTGATGTTGAAGCCACCATGGTGCATGGGGCCCACGGGCCGCGTGAGGTTTATGTTTATGTGATTAGGGATTAGCCCTGCTTTGTCACTTTTATATTTATTCCTCCAGAATGATCATCTCTTCACAAAAATCGCTATGGGGCCGCAACCGTTCGTAGTTGCGGCTGACTTTTAAAAGATCATTTTATCGAAAGAAACATGAAACGTCTCACTAACCCTCACCCTTCTTTTCATCAGCAGATCATTTTGTGGGTCATCACCCAGCTGAAAGATCTGGGTGCCCGCTTCAACAAAGCCCCATTTGCGGTAAAACATCTGCGCCCGCGTGTTGTGCTCCCAGACACTTATCCAGACGGTATCACAGCCCCTCTTTTCAGCTTCGTTCAGGCAGGCTTTCATGAGGTTTGCGCCAACGCCATGTCCAATCCACTCTTTGCATGCATAAATTCGGGCCATTTCAATGGGGCGTAATCCAATGTCAATCCCCCCGGGTTGGCCTTCTTTTAATCTGGCGAATCCGACTGCGGCGTCATCGACTTCTGCAATTAAAAAAATGGATTGAGGATCGTTCAATTCAGCGGCCTGTATTTCCGGACTAAATGAAGCCGTAAGATAAGACGTCATGTTCTCAGGCGTATTATCGGTGGCAAAGGTATCATAGAATGTACCTGCACCTAATTCTGCAAGCAATGTATTATCATCGGCATTGGCATAACGTATGTTTATATCGGCTATTTTAACATCATTCATTTTTCCGACCTTGATATAGTGTCTCCGCACGGGCTATAGTAGCCGGGATGATCCATATAAGCCATAAATTGCCAGGTGCAGTTTATTGAATCTACCCCAGGCTAAAAAGCTCGCTGTGAGTACTAAAACAAATGCAGCTGTGATAGCCGCCGACCATGCGGTCTTTTTTTAGCAAATATAATATGCCAATGTCAAATTATAGATACTTAATTAATTTAGAGATCCCAGTATTTCCCTGATCGTAAATTGTAAGCTATCCTGTTGTTTGATAATACTTGCAGCCTCCCTGGCTTTTCGCCGAATGCGTTCATTCGATATACATTGCCGGATCGCAGCCGCAAGTTTTATTGAAGTCAATTCAGACCGCCAGATGGGACGCGGACCGAGTTTGGCCTGATATATCTGATTGCCCCAATAATATTGATCCAGGATGTGGGGAACAATGATTTGGGGCACGCCGCAGATTGCTGTGGTTGCAGTGGTTCCTGCTCCGCCGTGATGGATTACGGCGGCCATGTTAGGGAAAAGTTTTAAATGGGGGTATTTTTTAATGAAAAAAATATCATCCGCATTCGAAAATTCAGAAGGTTGCTCCCAGAACTTGTTAATTACCACCCTTTGCCCGGAACATCGTGCAGCTTCAACAATTATTGGAATGTTGCGGATTTGATCCCGCTTGGGCATGCTGCCGAATCCTGCAAAGACAGGAGGCTGGCCGACCTGCAGGAATGCATCCAATTCCGGTAGATGTTGATCCGCCTGATCTAAATGCATATAGCCGGTTTGGGTAACGGCAGGCTCGAGGATATCCGGTGGAACTTTGGCAATTACGCTGTCAGAAGCCATGATGACATGTTGACCCAAGACACTGCGCCAGGCATCCCGGATCAAACTTAAGCCGAGCTGCCTGCGGTGGTTGTTAATCAGCCGGGTGATGTTATAACGATCGAGTAGCCTGACGATTCGCCAGGTCATGCGATTATACCATCTAGGAAACCGCTGATGTTTGAAGGCCGGGAAGGGGTGATAGCCTGAAGGAAACACCTGGGGAGCAAACGCGATATAGCGATATTCAATGCCGATGGATTCGGCAAGTGTCGACAGGGCAAAGGTTAACGATGAACCGATCACCAGATCGGCGTCGGCAATGATGTTTGGCAGGGTATCGAATTGAGCATTTAATTCCTTTCGCAAAAAGGATACAAAGCAGATAGTAGAACGCAGCGAATGCGCATTTTCCAGATTATCGATGAAGGCCGTGACATCGCTTCCAAGAGAATGAAATGGACATCCCAGCTGTTTGGCCCAGTCGGCCTTTTCCGGAGGTGCCGCCAAAAGAACATCATGGCCCTTTGATATGAGCGCCAGGGAAAGGGCCAGCATCGGTTGCACATCACCGCGTGACCCAAAGGTTGCCAGGACAATTTTCATGGGCTGATTTGATAAAGTAAGGTTGATTTATTCAAATACTCATAAGTTAATCAACGGTTACATGTTTAACCTCAAAAATCAATATTTTTGCACGATGTCTGCCTAACGGACCGAATTCTGGTATATGGTGACTGCGCGGCGAACCCGGATCCGAACGCCGAGTAACCGGCCGACATCGCCATCAGTTCGGCTGAAATCGCTAAAATATACGGTATCGAACCCCGTGTCGCCATGGGCCCTTATTCCACCGGCGTTAAATTATCCAATGGCGCTGGCGGAGTTAGCTACACACCGGTTAAGGATATCCCCCATGCGGTGTGTTGCCCGAGTTCTGCGGGAAGGATTTTCGATCCTTTTAAAATAAACGGGATGAATGCCGCAGATGTATTAGCAGGGCTGACTTCAAAAGAACCCGTCAAGGTGTCAGTTGCCATTGCCACCTTAAACGCGCTCAGCGCTTGCTGCTGGGATCGGGGATTAACCGATCATTACCGCATTCAGGTGGACGCCGATGCGCTAGATGCTGTTCGGATGCCGGATGAAAGCTCGATAGTGGTTATTGGCGCTTTTGTCCCTATTTTAAGAAAATTAAAGAGTCACGGAGGCAAGTGG
The DNA here is from genome assembly GCA_945787595.1 of uncultured Desulfobacterales bacterium. The sequence continues at coordinate 14,327 of CALZJV010000060.1, forward strand.
TGGGTAATCGAGCAGGATCCCAAGACTCTTAAAAGCGATGAAATCAACCATTTTATACCCGCTGACCAGCATGAAGAAACCATCGCTACAGCTGATGTGTTGATTGTTACCGGTGTCACACTCGTGAATCACACCCTTGAAGGAATTTTGAAGTTAGCCCGGCAGGATGCCGAAATCGCTGTTATCGGTCCGACAGCTAGCATGCTACCCGATGCCCTGTTTGCGCGTGGCGTTCGTGTGGTGGGAGGCGTCTGGGTCAAAAAACCGGATGAATTACTGGATGTTCTGGCCGCAGGGGGTTCCGGATATCACTTTTTCGATAATCTTGCACCTCGCATTGTCATTGAAAAGGATCCATAATTTGTCTGCCCCATTTTCGCAATAACTCGCAAAATTTCCTAAGAGCTTTGAATTTTGAACACAGTTTATAGCTGAATTTTGAGGTGTGAATAGAAGAAAGGAGCTGACTAATAACGATTGCTCGGTTCAAGATATCGTTTGAATATCACATTGTTTAAGCTACTTATTTATTGCAGATTTATTGAGTAGGCACATATCGTGCCTGATGAAAACATCGGGTAGGATTCAAAGTGGTTGTGTATTGGGCAGGGCAATCTAAACTTTCTCGGTAGCGAAATAGTGGATGCTAATCTGAAAAAAATCGGCTAACAAAATCTGTTGCCGTGACAGCCGATATCGATTCAAGCAAAGGACATGTTTTTTGATAAAAATTGCTTTTGCCAGTCTAAAAACTTATAGATTCAGAATGGTAAACCAGGGTATCTGCAGCCCGTAATTTCAGTCTAAATCTATCAAGCCTCAATTTGAGGAATGCAAGGCGCACCCATATTAACCCGTCATATCCTTACAGGGTTTTGCGCACTAGGTTGGCGCCGGCGGTAAGACTATGGATCTTACCCAGTGCCATATCATAAGAGATTGGGGCCATGCCGCAGTTGGTGCATGGGTACAGCCGTTCCGCATCAACGTATGCCATTGCGGCACGGATGGTGGCGGCCACCTGGTCCGGCGACTCCACACGGTCCCGGGTTACGGCCACAACGCCAACCATCAAATCCTTGTTTTTCAGAAGGCCCATCAGGGACAGGGGTACGCGAGAGTCGGCACACTCCAGGGAAATCTGGTCAATGTGGCTAACATTAAGTGCCGGGAAGATCTCCTCGTACTGGCGCCATTGGCTGCCTAGAGTATCTTTCCAGCGCAGATTCTCTTCGATACCGTACCCGTAGCAAATGTGTACGGCAGTAAGGCACGATAACCCCGCGATGGCTCGGTGAAGCGCGTCAATGCCCCATTCCTTGACATCCTCCATGAAGACATTGAAAGCTGGCTCGTCAAACTGGATCAGGTCGATCCCTGCGGCCTCGAGTTTTCTGGCTTCGATATTGAGGATATCGGCAAAGGCCATGGCCATGTCCGCACGAGTGCCGTAGTGGGCGTTGGCGATCGTGTCGCAGATGGTCATGGGACCGGGTAGGGTGAATTTGATGCGCCTGTCCGTCTGTGCCCGGATGAACTGCACTTCGTTCAGGTGGACGGGCTGAGGGCTGGACACCGGTCCAATGACAGTAGGTACGTCCACGGTATAGCGGTTATCCCGGATGCCCATTGGCGTCTGCTTCTCCCAATCGATTCCTTGGATATTTTCGAGAAAGCCATGAACAAAATGGACGCGGTGCTGTTCACCACCGGTAAGGATATCGATACCCGCATCCTCTTGGTGACGCAACCACTCAACAGTTGCACGTTTCTTGGCCTGCTCCAGTGCCTCGCCCGAGAGACGCCAGGCCGGCCAAAGTTTCTCAGTTTCGGCCAGGTATTCTGGTTTCGGCAA
>CALZJV010000061.1 GCA_945787595.1 uncultured Desulfobacterales bacterium
GAAAAGTTTTTAAATCTAATCTTTTGGAAGAAAATACAGGCTAGGAATAAAACATTTTCAAACCGCCGAATTTAATACATCTTCAGCTCGCCCCTGACAGCCTTCAATTAGCGTCAACCCTATGTAAGTTGTAACCCTGTTGGTGGCGGCATAGGAATCAAAGCCATGTTCGTGGAGTTTCATTCCAAACATTTTCTTTGACATCGGCTTGTCGCCATTTCCCTTACTCCATTCCTCGTAGGCCTCGTACAATGCTTTGGCCGTTACGTTTTTTGTGTCACTGACTACACAACATTCTTCAATAAAGTTGCCGACAACATCCATTTCCGTGCGATATGCCTGGGTAGCAGCCAAAACTTTATCAGGCGGGTTTAAGCCTGTTTTCTGCCACTCAAGACAGCCTTTAACCAACCATGCCAGTATTCCTGGCATTTCCTTTTTAAACATTTCAAGCATGGTACTTTTTGCCAGCCGCTCGTCTTTAGGGATACGCACCTCGTACGGGATAAGCCTTATGCGGTCCCATATCGCGTTATCAGTTCCTTTAATGATCGGTTTGTGGTTCGTACCCAGCCAGATTTTAAATTCCGGGTAAAACTCGAACCATTCGCCCCGCATGAATCGAGCTGAGATCTTTTCCCCTCCTGAGATATCTTTGATTGCTGACTCGGCAAGCCTTCTGCCCTGTTCGGCTTCGGCCGCATAAACGAATCGCGCCCCCATGAGCCTAGCGACATCGTTAGGAATACCATCGTTGCGTTTTACAAGGAGGGTTTCTGTTGGCGTGCGCATGGCGTAGTCACCGCAGACGGTTGCAATGCAATCATTGGTGATTGATTTGCCGTTCGCTCCGCTCCCCCAACCGATAAAAACGACTCTCTCCGATGTGTCGCCGGTTAGGCAATAGCCGAATGCGCGCTGCATAAAATTGATTAGTTTCTGATCGCCGTCCATGATTTTATCCAGGTGATCCAGCCAGGCATTGCAGGTGGCATTTGGGTCGTAGTTGAAAGGCACCATTTTGGTTATCAAATCTTCGCGCTTGTGGGGTTGCAGCTTGCCGGTTTTGAGATTGATGGTGCCGTTTAAGCAATTCAGCAACCAGGGATTTGTGTCCAATTCTTCAGGTAAAACGGGTATGCCGGACTCACTTTGCGCCAGCGATAACATGGCCTTAATCTTACCATCAGATTCACACTTGCGGGTGTAATCGATATGTTTTTTGCGCTGTTCATCGTCGGCGATTTGGCTTGCTTCGGAGTACATTCTACGGATAACGGCCTTGCATTTGCGCTTGATTGCGCCGGTATTATCATTTGACCAGCGGTTCCCATCCCATACCAACCATTTTCCAAAAGGGTGGCAATATCGCAGGTCACAGCCGGCCTCATCCACCAGGCGCTCCGCGTTGCCCAAATCCGACCATCTATATTTCTTGCTAGTTGCCGTGCCCGCACGCTCATCGGCCGCTTCTACAATGGGATCATGTGGCTTCGTTTCGCCGTAGGCAAGCCCCTGCTGCTTTACAATTTTTTCGAGTTCTGCTCCGATTTCAAAAACATTACTCATGTTGTTTCCTTCAGCCATTGCTTGAAATCAAAATCCGGCCGGAATAGTTGGTTGCGCCGGATTAGTTTGATCCCGTTTTTTCGGTGCTCCTGAAATAAGGCAAATTTTTTTGAGTCGTCGCCGAAGGTCAGGGTATCCAGCCAATACTCCCAGGTCGCCAGCGGTTGCAAAACGTCGGCGTATTCATCAAAGTTAGCCGGTGTCAACTCGGTCATGGCTTTGGACGTGGCCCGAACCAACATAGAGTAGTGATGCACGGCTGCCCGCTCCCACTCCCTGAAAAATCCGATTAATTCTCGCCGCCGCTGCCGTTTTTTATTCGCTTCGGCAATTTCTCTCTTATTGGCCCTGGTCAAAAACCCCTGGCTGATACCTAAATGATTTAAAGCGCCTTTAAAATCCAGCCCATGAAAGCGCTGCATAAAATCAATGACATCGCCGCTCTCGTGGCATCCAACACACTGAAACCTATTGCTATCGGGGTAGACAACAAATGAAGGATCTTTTTCACTGTGAAATGGACACGCCGCCTTATAAACGTGGCCAAATCGTTTCAGCTCGACTCCATGGCCCCGGATCGTATCTACGATGTCAATATCAAGTTTCCGTTGTGCGACAGGCGTCATCAATTCCCCTTAATTTTATTCATTTAAGTAATTGCTGAACATGCTTTTTTACTATCTGCCGTTGTTCGTTAAGATATTTTTGGTGGTCATCAACTGCATCTACTGAAAGATACTTATTTATTGATTCTTCACACAATCGCCTGCCCATTTCCGGAACAACAACAATGGCATTGGCTTCGCACTTGCGCGGGCCGCACTTGGCCAAGTAGTTTTGAACATATTCCTTATTGTGGTCTGGATGCTTCGGATTCGCTAAATCCTTGCCACTCCCAGTTTCCAGGTTGTCAATCCAAGTAAGATTATTATCTACGATGAAGTCATACTCCAAACCAAAACGATCAATTATTAGATTTGTCGCAAGCCAACCTGTAGCACCGTAAATCTCATCAAGATTCGATTTAATAAAATCGCTAATACGCAACCCTGCCGGGTCGTGGTCTCCGCAATATAAAAGCACGGGTGTCCGGCCTTCGTCCTCATTCTCTTTGAATCTAAAAATCATCTCTTTTCTTTGCCGGATAGCGGCCCAGCCTTTCGCCGTGGCAATCGGAATATTGTATTTTTCACAAACAGGCTCAAACAGGCTCCGCAAATCGATTTTTTCAACCATCATTTGAATGTAACAATCCTGATCATCCCAGAACGATCTCGGGTAATAGTATTTGTGTTCATATTCCAGGCTCGCAATGATGTCCCTGGCCTGTTCTTCGGGTGTCCTGTAGTCAATGTTTTTTTCGATGCAATTAAAACCTCGCGCTTCTTCATGAACAATAAATCCATTCGGTAAAAGCCCATTTTTTCGGCAATCATTGATTAAGCGCTGTGAATAGTCAAAATCACCTTTGGTTATCATGTTTCGGTTTTCCAGGATGTAACACCAACCTCGGCCGGACATCTTAAAGTCGATTCCGCTGCTAATTCGAATTAAGAGTTGAATAAAAGCATATAGCTCTGAATCGTATCTCTCTTGAGCGTCTTTTGATGGTTTGCCGCGCTTGCGTCTAGGGATCTCCATCAAAAACTCCTTAATTTGTTAAGTTTTTTCAGCTCGATCGCTCTGGAGTTTTAGCCATTCGAAAACTTCGGATTCATCAAACTTGCGGTATTTGCCCACCTTGTAATGCGGAATTTCATTGGTTCTTGTTCGGGAATAAAGCCAGGATACCGGTACATCTAATTTTTCTGCCATCTCGTTAATGCCAATAAGATTTTGATTCATAAAAACCTCCATGAAAAATTAGGAAATAAAAAAAGGCTGCAACGTTAACCATGTCACAACCTTAATTCAGAAAGACTATCGAGTAAATGAAACTAAATTTTGAAAATTATTTTTCGGAAATATTTTTCTTTAGGAAATTTTTCCAAATCACTCAATTAAGTTTCTTAGGGATAAGTAATGTCCATATACCCCCCATTAATTAGTTTTAAATACTTTTTGTGATAATAAGCAATTAGTCTGATGGCAGATTCTGGATTTTTTTTGTATTTCCTTGGATCTATTATTTCAGCAATCTCTCGATTTTTTTTACCTTCTCCTCTCAAATCGCCGACCTGTAAAATAATATCGAAATCTACCATGCTCTTTTTTCCCTTTCTAGGTATCTGTTTTAATTCCTTCATTAAATGATAGCTTTCATCAATTATTTTTAGTACATATTCCTTAAGTGTATTGATTGAATTTATCAATTTGAAATCAATTTCAATTTTCAGCTTTCCCTCATCATCAAAAAAGTTATAACTTACCGACTTTGGTGATATCAATAAATAGCCAATTAAGTTCGCCAAATTTCCATAATGTGATGATGATTCGATATTTTTTTCAATAAGCTCGTCAAATGAAAGGCTGGGATCTGGATAGTCAGTGGGCTGAGTATACGAAGGAACACCATGCTTTTTGATATATAACCCATAGCCCTTTTTATAAGCAGGGCTTCTTCTTTTAAATTCCCACTGATATTTAGCCCACTTGTAAAAATCATAATTCTTAATTGACATGATCCCGCCTCCTGTCGCGTCCTGAAAGATGTGTCCGGGGAAAGCGGTCCAGGAAAACCGCGTTTCGGGGTGCACTCCCTATCCCCGGAAACTAATAATATCAGAAGGTTAAAACTGATTTGGTGCTACCATTTTGCTACCACAATAAACAAATACAGGATAAAAAATCATAAATCAAGAAACAATGAAAATGTTGCTAAGGCCTTGTAAATTGTGGGGTAAAGACAACATCAAAAAACAAGGTTGAAAACCGTAAAAAGTGCCGAGATAGACTTAAAATCCCTCGGTCCTAAGGGCTGTGCCGGTTCGATTCCGGCCCCGGGCACCAGCTCAATAAAAGATTCAGGAGCAAATATCCGGATTTTTTCTTCTCAATTCAGTTCCAACCCTATAAATCCATTTCAAATCTGTGCCCATTTTTCCCAAAGCGGGAATGACCTCTTTTTGTATTTTAAGTACGCCCTGAAAGTCGCACATTGATGCGGATCGACAGTTTACCCTATGGCCGATGTGGTGCGGAAATGTTATAAGCGACATTATAGTCGCATCATTGAATTATTTTTTTGGTTCTAAGGTTGTCCCTTTAAACTAAACATGCCGCGATTGTTATGCATTCCTCTGATTCCGAATCAACTCCCAGCATCTTCCATATGAAAAATTTGCCTTAAGACTCAACGCTGACACAATTCGGCAAACCACCAAACCAAATTTCTCGAATTTGTGACTTATCCCCCCGTCATAAAAATATCTCATATTTTTCTAAGCCTTTATCCCTATGTGCCGATAATTAATTTACAAAATAACTGTAACGTCTATTACTGTTTGCAGTAAGGTTACTCAGAATAATTATGAACAACTCACAGAAATACCATGTAGCTTCAGGAAGTTACTACGTCAGCCGGAATATGCCAAGAATCCTTCAAGCCTTTCTTGGAACCTGTGTTGGAGTTGCTCTTTACGACGAAGAAGCCGGCGTGGGGGGGTTGCTTCATCTGCTGCTGCCGGAACCGGTAAGTGAGGGAAGTTCATTTCAGCCGGAAAAGTATGCATCCACCGGAATTCCCATTTTTCTCAGGGCCCTTTATGACAAAGGCGCCTCCAAAAAACGGTTGAAAGCTTTTATTGCCGGCGGAGCCCTTGTAGGCCCCGTAGCAAGCAGAGATTTACATCTGGACATTGGCGGCCGAACCGTTGAAACTGTCATACGCTGTCTAAAGCAGGAAAGAATCCAGATCGCAAAATCGGAGACCGGCGGGTTCTTCACCTGCTGCCTGAACTTGAACATGCATAACTGGCACTGCAACATCGATCCTCTCGGCCTAGATAAAGTGTCAAATGCAACCGGAAGTTGTGTCCCCTCTGTCCATGAAATTGAGCTGGCCATGGAAGGAATACAACCGATCCCTCAAGTGGTGTTGAAAATTTTGAGACTGATCAATCAGGAAGAGCATGACATCAAAGAATTGACCGAAGAAATCCGCCAAGACCAGGTCATCTGCGCCAGAACACTAAAATTCTGCAATAGTGCCATTTTTGCAGGTAAAATAAAAATTGACTCTCTTGACCATGCCCTGACTTTTTTAGGGCTTAAAAATCTCGTAAAATTGGTTGTTTCCACATCGATGGGTAGTTTTTATGGTCGCTCGGCTTCAGGATATTCACTTTGCAAGGGCGGCCTTTATCATCACTCCGTCGGCACAGCCATCATCTCTGAAAAGCTGGCTAATTTGACCGCGAAAGTGAAACCGGGCTTAGCTTATACTGCGGGCCTTCTCCACGATATTGGAAAGGTGGTACTCGATCAGCATATAGCCGCGGCCTATCCTCTATTTTATCGCCAACTGTTTGAAGAAGAAAACGATTTTTCAGAAGCGGAAAAAACAATTCTGGGTGTCGATCATACAGAAGTCGGTCGTGATCTTGCTTTGAGATGGTCATTGCCCGATTCGTTGATCGACACCATCGAGCATCACCACAAACCAGAAGACGCCGAGCAAAACTCTAGACTGACGCATATTGTTTACCTGGCAGATCTTCTCATGTCCAGATTTCACACCGGTTTGGAACTGGATCGGCTGGGTACCGAAACACTTTCTTCAAGATTGAGAACTATCGGCTTTTCTATTGAAAAATTTTCCGATATCGTGGATTTGATCCCCTCCGAGGCATTTAAATCAGAGCCGGAACTGTTGTTGACAAAAGGATAGACGGAAAAACCGTCCAAAAGGACGCAGATTTAACTCCCTAGAAACCGATTCAAAGCGCTTTCAGAAAATCCTCATTTGCTCTCATCCCTTGCCTTATCGACAGTTACTAACGCGGTAATAATTATTTAGACATGGTTTGCTATGATTTAAATGTTGTATTCACCGCAGAGCCGCAAAGAGCGCAGAGCCCTTATATTTTTCATTTGCCGATGACCTGCCGTCGCTCAGGCGATGGCAAGGCAGGTTACCGGCAAATGAAAATCTGCAAGCACTCCGTGCTGTTTTCACTAGAAACTCGCAATTAGAGTACCGTTAAAAGATGCAATGAATGCAATTTTGCCCGAGGGCTGTGTTTTTTTCACTTTCTGGCGGCCAACCTTAAAATTGTAATAATCGAATGGTTATCCCGTCTCAGTGGGACCTCTCAGCAGAAAGTGAAAATCCAAATCAACTCTGCGTCCTCGGCGACTTGAGCACAGCGGGCGGTGAAAGTATATAAACCACAATCCGTCTTAGTTATTTCAGCTTTCGAATATAAGTCAAGTGTGTCTAGATAAAAATGAACTTATTAGTAATCATGCAATATTTGCTCGTCTTCTGTCTCCCTGAAATTGCGCTTGGACTCAATAAAGCGAAGATGCACTTCCTAATCAAATTCCAAGAACCGGCTCAAGAAATCAAAAAACAGGCCGATACATCATTGGAGGTAAAATGCAAGCGGCATCTGCTTTTAAATATTGTAAAAATAAAGAATTACGGTGAAAAATGGCAGAGAAAAATGAAAGCGATATCAATGATTCAAAAGAACCTGAATTATCCTCCCCTGAGGAAATTGAATTAAATGATCAGATCGAAATTATCCTGGATGAAAACGACACGGTCGAACCATTGGAAGTAATGCAGGAGGAGGTTGTTAGCGAGGACGCACAGGATGAATCTGGCAAACCGGATAGCGATACCTTCAATGAGGCAGAACTACCCTCAAGCCTGGACGACGGGGAACCGGAACTCCCTCTGGAAGAACCCGAGACCGAAAATTCCTCGGAAATGGCAGATGAACACAATGACGGGGAATCGGAACTTCCTCTGAAAGAACCCGAAACCGAAAGTTCCTTGAAAATGTCTGATGAGCAGAAAGACAGCCAATCAGATCTGGATGAATTTGATGACGATGATTTTTTAGGTTTGGTCGATGAAGACCTCGATGGCGAACAGCCGGAAAAGCAGGGTACTCCTCAAAAAGTAGCAGCGGTGGAAAGTCCGGAGAACGACAAATCTGAAAAAAACCCCGAAAAAGACGATGAATCGGCGGAGAATCAATCAGACAGTAACAGTAACACGCAGAACTCCGAAAGATTAGCCAAAAGACCCAAGGTCAAAAGCGCTATCAGAAAATCGTTGCCAACTCTAATAGCAGCTGGCTTAACCATGCTGTTGATGTGCATCGCCGCTGGTCTTTATTATAAGTACCCTTCATTCCTGGGATTCAAAAAAGAGGTAAAACCGGCTCCTCTTAAAACGGTAAAGCCATCGCTACCGGCGGAACCAGTTTTAAAACAGGTCGAACCAACCAGACCTCTCATTAAAAGTGAAATTTATCTGGCAAAAATCAAGGATGCAGGCCTTCTCAGAGATGAATTGTTAGAGAAAAAAGAAGAAATCGAGCAGCTCATACAACACTATAAGAATGGCATCGCCGATCTGGAGGTACAAATTAAACGCGAATTGCATAACGAAGCCATAACCTCTTACGCGGAAGGCCTTAAAAATAGGCGCATTGAGCTCAACCTGAGCACCATACAGCGTCGCCGGTCCTATATTAATGGACTGGAAGAACCAACCCGCTGGATCAAGCAGGGGAGTGAAGAACTTCTTTTTCTTAAACGCAAAGCCGAATTGGATCTGCAATTGATCGATGTCGCGGGCGGCATCGATATGAACAAACATATGCGACACATCGGCGCCGCTATCCAAAAATATCGGCCAAGCGCGGAAAAACTTGCAGTCGATCGTGAAAATACGGATCTGCCGGCCCTAGAAACAATCTGGGAGCAAATAAAAAATCAAAAAAAGATAAGCGGGAAAGCGCTGCCGAATGTGACAGATGAGAAAATTGCCAAAGAGATTTGCTCGGGAAATTATGAGCGCACCGCGGAACTCACCAGCATCTCCGTTGCAGCGGCCCAATGTCTGTCCAAAATGAATGGATCGGACCTTTTTTTAAATGGCTTAACAACATTATCCCCGGAGGTGGCTAAATACCTATTTCAGTGGCGCGGCAACTGGATCTGCATAAACGGTGTCAAAGAACTCGCTCCGGCCGCGGCCCAATACCTCTTTAAATGGGAAGGTAGCTGGATCTCTCTCAACGGTATAAATGAGTTTCCGCCTGAGCTGGCAACTTATCTGATGGAATGGGAAGGTAAACAACTGGAACTTATGGGGCTTCGGTACAATAAAAAAAATACGGATCAAAAGGCACTAAAATATCTGGCATTATGGGAGACCATGGGTGGCAAATTGTTTATTTCAGATGTTGTCCGGAACGAATTAGAGCGTATCATGAAGTGAGCTAGACGCTCGACAGCATAATATCGGCAGTTTGTTGCAGTAAATGTCCTGGCGGCGTCTTAAAAACCATAGAACCTTTAAATTACAGAGATGTCAGAATACAGCCAATGTACGATGAAGGCAAGGTCTTTAAAAAGGAATTGAGGAAACTGATATGAAAAAACATTTGATATGCAGCATTTTGGCGGCATTGATGATTTCTCTTTTGCTTTGCGGGCAAAATTACGCAAGCGAGCACAAGACGACGGAACTCAATCGAAAAATGGCTGAAATTTCATCATTGCAGCAAAGTTTGTCCCAAAAAATTTCACGGGCGATGCAAAAAAAGGAGCAATTAAAACAAAAAGTGGTTGAACTCGAAACAGAAATCAAGCAGGAAAAAGAGCATTTGCAGATTGAATCCTATCTGAAAGCCATTCGAGTTCCCCGAATAGAACTTAACCTTAAATTAATACGGTTGTTGTTTGGATATACAACCGGATTAAATAAAAAAATTAGATATTTCCAATATGGATATCAAACTTTGGATTTTTTGCGGCAGCAGACCCAGGATGATTTACTGATGATCAAGACTTTAAATGATATGGAAATAGACAAGCTTATCGCTCAAATCAATTCGGTACTTGATGAATTCATTCCTGAACTCAGCAAACCCATATTCGATACCAATGATATACCTTCGAAAGATACTGAAACGATATGGAATGAAATAATTCAGCAGCAGACTGAGAAAGGTTGATTGCTTGAAGCGAACTATTATTATCACATTTATTATAAATTATAAATGGTTGAAGTCTTATATTTAAACAAATTAATTAAGTACAGGAATGCAATGTTTAAGTATGGTTCAGTTTTTGTAAAAATTCCCTGAACCATACCGGATTTGCCAAAATGATATAGGCAAGAAATAGGGCCGTGAGAGGTAAAAAAAATACGATAAGGTCAATGAGTAAAATACCGACTGACAAAAGAACTCGCTGGCCGAAGCTCATGGCATTCTCCAGAAGGAAAGAATCCTGGCTCATAGGACCAGGTTTTCAATGATAGAATAAATTGGCAGCCTGTCATTATAATAACCCTTTTTCCGTTAATAAAGTCATGGATTGCTGGCCAATTGTGGTAACTTTTGTCAAGGCTTGGGTGAGGTGGTAGCCCGCTTCGTGGCTTACGCCTGAGTTTAACATCACCAAGGCGGTATTAACGTCCTTTTCCACATCCGGCCAGATATCGTGGGGGGCTGCTTTCTTAGCAACATGAATCTCAGTGGCGATCATGTTGATCAATGGTTTAAGTACTCTTTCGGCTCCGGGTTTTTCAGATTCCGAAAGAGCGATATATATCTCAATAATCTGGCTTGCCCAGATAAATCCACTTTTCAGTTTTTCGCTCTGAGAGAATGCTATTATGGCTTGATTGACATGCATGATACCTCTTTCCTTACATCATCCGTATGAGTTAACTCCAAGGATTCTATAGATTTGAACCTTAATAGAGAGATGATGGTGCGGGATTCCGGGTTCAAAGATTGTAATATCCTGACATCGCTTATGATTCAACACGGTGCTCGGATTGGTTTCTTTCACTCATTGAGAGTAACAGCCCTGCCGGCCCTATGGGTGCGAAATCCTCTTAGGATGCGCCTATTGGGGATTATGAACCGAGAACCCTAAACGTTGAACGACTTCAGCCAAGCTAGACTCTATTAATGAGTGATGCCATATAACCCGCACCGAAGCCATTATCGATATTGACCACCGCCACGTTCGAACTGCAGCTGTTCAGCATGGCGAAAAGGGCGGTCAGTCCTCCGAGATTGACGCCATACCCCACCGGTGAATCCCCGATACACCCACATCAAATATGGTCTCAACGCTGTTTCCCATGGCCTTGGCAGTCAGGTAAGCCTCTTTGGCAACGGGAATATCTGATGTGCCGGCGGTAATGATCAGGATAGGACCTCGTCCGCTAATCGGTATCGTATTCAATTCCAGGACAAGCACTCGAGCATCTTCATGGTAGACGGATTTAGGAAATCGTGACAAAACAATGTTTGCTTTTTGTGGATCGATTCGGGTGACCAGGATAATATTCTCCTGAGGGATCATCTTTTCCATGATCCCAGCGATTTGATCGGCGGTTTTGCCCTCTCCGAAAATGACTTCGGGAAAGCCTTTGCGAAGGGAGCGGTGGTGGTCTATATGGGCATAGGTAATGTCCTCATAGGCCATGTGCTGAAGCTTCCCGGCCGCATCGTGGGCGGAGGTCTTTCCATCGGCTACTGATTTCAACAGCTCTATAAGCAAATTCTTATCCATGGTATTACCTAATATGAAACTTCATGAAACTCACCTCAAGGCCTACTCGGGGGGCAGGTCCTGTTCCTGTAAATTGATATCTTCACTAGTTGAAGGGCTCTTATTTTCATTTGAGCCAGTATTTTCGGTCATGGTGGATTGAGTGGGTGGCGATTTTATTGAGATTGATTCATCATTCTGACGGTTTAATTTAGAATCTATTTGCATGCCTTCGATATTCTTTTGAATCGAATCCAATATCTGGGCAAGACGGGTGATTTCCTGAGAATTGATGTTTTGATTTTTCTTAAACATTAAGAGCTCAACACCCAATGCGGCTTTATCGATTTTCTCACTTAATTGCGTGGCAATCGATGCCTGCGCCAGATCATTCTCTTTTTTAAAGTTTGCGCTATTCTCGGCGATTTTTGCCATTTTTTCTGTAAACTGGCTTTCCATATTTTTTATTTCAGACATTACCGATTCTATGTTTACGCGAATGTCTGTCAGGGATTGAAATTCATTTTTAAGGGAATTCAAATCAGCTTTTAAATTTGCGTTAGCAGCTGTCTGGCTTTTTTTGTCGGCTTTGGTCTCATCTAGTTTTTTTATGGCGCCTTTCGTTTGTTTTAAATTCTGATTTAAAGATTCCACGCTTTTATTTAACACTTCGACATTTTTATTAATGGTATTCAGTTTGCTGGAGATTGAATTGCCGAAATCTTTATCCTGTGCCGACAAGGTCGTTGAGAATGTGATTAATTTTTCATTGAATTTTTTTGAAAGCTCTTCCAATTGCATTGATAGCTTTTGGACTTCCAGATCTCCGCTATCGCGACCCTGGTGCACTCTGCTGCTCAAGTCCCGGTAACCGAAATAGATGGCCACAGCAATCAAGCAGGGCAGAAGAATCGATATGAGTGTAATTCGGTGGCTTAATTTTTCAAGCCGCAGGTCTCTCATTTCTTCTTGATAAAATTCCTCGGGTTCTTGATCGTCAGCATTAAATCGAAATTCAGAAGGTTTTCTTTCTGTCATAGTTTTTATTCCCATTCAATCGTGCTGGGGGGTTTCGAACTTATGTCGTAGACCACCCGGTTAACGCCATTGACTTCATTTATAATCCGGTTGGAAATTTGACCCAATAATTTATGAGGCAATTTCGCCCAGTCAGCCGTCATAGCATCCTTGCTTGTGACTGCACGGATGGCCACGATGTTTTCATAGGTACGTCGATCTCCCATGACGCCCACACTCTTGATCGGCAGCAACACGGCAAATGATTGCCACAATTTATTATAATAGCCGGCATTTTTAATCTCTTCAAGTAGAAGATCGTCCACACTGCGTAATATTGTCAGTCGTCTAGGTGTAATTTCTCCAATGATTCTAATCGCAAGACCGGGGCCTGGAAAAGGCTGTCGCCAGATTAAATCCTGCTCGAGACCCAATTCTTTGCCCAATAGACGTACTTCGTCTTTAAAGAGGTACCTTAAGGGCTCGATGAGCTTTAGTTTCATGCTTTTGGGAAGACCGCCAACATTATGGTGGGATTTGATAACGGATGTAGGTCCCCCGAATGCGGAGACCGATTCGATGACATCCGGATACAAAGTGCCTTGGGCTAAAAAGTCGGCACCTTTTATCTTGCGGGCCTCCGCTTCAAAAACTTGCATGAAAATCCGGCCGATGACTTTGCGCTTTTTTTCGGGATCGGTTACCTTGGCAAGTGCTTTTAAAAATTGTGTCTTTGCATTTACAAACTTGATGTTGAGGTTGAGCTGCTGTTTCAAGGTGATTTTGAGTTTTCGGGCTTCATCTTTTCTGAGCACACCGTTGTCTACAAATATACAGGTCAGTTGTTTGCCGACACTTTTATGAAGGAGTAAGGCCGCCACCGAGGAATCCACGCCGCCGCTTAGCCCCAGGATAACTTTTTTGTCGGCCACGGTCGAGCGGATTTCTTCAATGGACCGGCGGGCAAATGATTTCATGGTCCAGTTACGTTTGCAGCCACAAACATCGAACAGGAAGTTGCGCAGCATCTTTTTACCCATTTGGGTATGAGCCACCTCCGGGTGATATTGGAAGCCATATAGATTTTTTTTGGTGTGAACCGCAGCAGCTATTTTCGTGTTGGCGGTAGATGCGGTTATTTTAAACCCACGCGGCAGTCTGCGGATGGAGTCACCATGACTCATCCAGCAGGTGCTTTTTTTACTCACCCCCTGAAAAAGACCGTTGGCCTTTTTGATGTTTAGCTCGGCAAACCCGTATTCACGCCTTCCGACTCCCTCAACAGTTCCACCGAGTGCCGAGATCATGAAATGCATGCCGTAACAAATGCCCAGGACAGGAATTCCCAGGTCAAAAACAGCAATATCGGATTTCGGGCTGTTTTTTTCATAAATGCTTGCCGGGCCGCCGGAGAGGATGATTCCGTCGGGATTGAGTGCTTTTATCTCATCAACGGTTATACCGGGCGCATCGATCCGGCAATAAACATGGTACTCCCGAACTCTACGGGCAATTAACTGATTATACTGCGAACCGAAATCGATGATCAGGATCATAATTCACCTGCACGTTGATAAAATTGAAGATTGACTATTGACGAATGAATATTGGAGGATTCCTTCATCAATTGACGGATTGCACAAACAGGCTGAATATGTTAGAGACAGCGACAATTGTCAACCGTAAATTAGTTTCCATCCATAAATGGTCTTTTTGCCCAATCTCGGCGTCAATCGTCGCGTTTGTTTGTGCGACGTAGCCAGCTACGTCTCCGCACAAACGCTTGATTTCCTTGATCTTGGACAAAAATCCGCATTTCTGGATTGGAAACACGATTAAGTGCCCAAACTGATTTTAACTGATTCATGGATGGGCACAAATTAGAATCGGCTACCAATTCAGAAGGGATATATTTCATTATTTATGACCATGAAAAACATCATCGTGCAGATTTATGAGGTACAGGATCCACTTGAGGCCGAATCGCTGGTTGAAATCGGCGTCGATCGTATCGGCAGCGTGATTGTTTCCGAAACGGACTGGAAAGTCCAGGGCGTAAAAGACACAATCCGGCGGCTCCGTTCTGTGCCTGCCAAAAGCAGTTTGATCCCGCTCTTTAATTCCCCGGAATTGATCCTGCGCACCCTAGATTATTATCAGCCTGATATTGTCCACTTCTGCGAGTCTCTAGTAAATGAAAAAGATGTCTGGGATTTCTGCCTTCGATTGATCCAACTCCAAAAAGATGTTAAAAAACAATTTCCACATATAGAAATTATGCGCTCCATTCCCATCGCCCAATATGGTAAAAACAAGTCGGTTTCCACCTTGGAAATCGCCGGATGGTTTGAACCGGTCAGCGATATTTTTCTGACAGACACCATGTTGGCAAATGAAACGGGGATCGGCGCTGCTCCCCAGCCGGTCCGCGGTTTTGTTGGTATAACCGGGCAGAGGTGCAACTGGGATACAGCCGCCGAGTTGGTTGCGTCCTGTTGCATCCCGGTCATCCTCGCTGGCGGGGTATCACCGGGCAATGTAGCTGAGGGCATCCGGCAGGTAAAACCTGCCGGTGTGGACAGCTGCACCCGCACCAACGCTCTGGACAAAAATGGCGTACCGATTCGTTTTAAAAAAGATCTGAAAAAGGTGAAACAGTTGGTTGATGCCGTGCGTGAGGCCGAGAAAACATTGACGAGCTAAAATAGATTCAGAAAAGGTTGAACTCAGCGTCCAGAACGGTGAACCGTGAACCCGTAACCATTTACAGATAAGGCAAAGAGGCATCAATATGTTAGAAAGTGGTGATTTAAAAAAAGGAGCTAAAATCGAAATTGATGGTGAACCATACATTCTGGTGCAGTTTGAGTTTGTCAAACCGGGCAAAGGCCAGGCGCTTTATAAATGTAAATTGAAGAATATGGTCACTGGTGTTCAATTTGACAGAACGTTCAGATCCGGTGAAAAATTCAAACAGCCGGACCTGGAAGAACAGGAAATGGAGTATCTGTATGCAGACGGAGACCAATTCTGTTTCATGAACATGACGACTTATGTACAAGAATATCTAACGGAAGAGCAGCTCGGAGACGCCAAAGATTTTCTCAAAGAAAACACCGTCTGCAATATATTGCTATTCGAAGGGCGACCCATAGGGATTTCCCTGCCGATTTTTATTAATTTAAAGGTTGAAGAAACCGATCCCTGGGTAAAAGGGGATACAGCTTCGGGTGATTCGAAACCGGCAACTCTGGAAACGGGTTATGTGCTCCAGGTGCCGCCGTTTATTGATAAAGGCGAACTATTAAAAATCGATACCCGCACCGGAGCATATGTTGAGCGGGTAAAGGATTAGAGCATTGCATTTGTGGAGACGGGGACGTATTCTTGAAATCATCTAGGATGGCCGACAGGATGTTAAGATTACCAGAGACCTGTTTCGTTACGGCAGAAAAAGCGGGCATCTGATTTCCAGGCATCGGGCGGATAAAATTGCACGGATACCGGTCGACTGGCAGTGATGGAATGACGCGTCTCGAATGAAGAACAGGGCTAGGCGAAGCGATTCCTTCTTTCGGATTATTCGATATTAGATAATCTGCGGTCCGCCTTCTGCCGGTTCGATTGAATGTGCCGAATCAGTTGAATCAGATCCGTAATCACCAGGTCAGCCCTAAGATTTTTACAACGGGGATCATCCGATCTCAGTCGCAGTGATCGGTTATCACCAGCAAACAGGGCTGTTTGAAATCCGGTAGCTTTGGCAGGGAAAATGTCGTTGAGCATGTCGTTACCTAAATAGAGAACACTAGACGGCGAAATGCCTTTTGCCTTAAGCTTTTCAGCAGCTATCTTAAAGAGCGCAGGAGACGGTTTTGCCACTTCGTACCGATAGGAGTAAAACACAAGTTCGGGATCTATCGCCAGATCTTTCAAGTCTAAATCCAGGAACCACCTGAACAAGTAGGGGGTATAAAACTGGGCATTGGAAATGATGCCCATCGAGATGCCCTGATGCCGGCAGGCAGACAGCATTCTTGCAAGATTGGGCATGGGGTATACCGGGTTGATAATTAATTCAAATTCCACGGCAAATTGCCGAGCGATGTTGCGGGCATCCTGCGGCAGAACCTTCATCCATATCCGGTCGATGTTGACTTCCGGAAAATCAACGCCTTGCTGGCGAAGTTCCTGATGCCTTGTTTTAATAGCCTGATAGAACTCACCCAGCAGAGTCTGAGGTGCTTTTCGGATCGCATATTTGGCCAGCAGTTGCTTGATTTGATCAATCTGCAGCGATTTTTTATCGGCCAGACTGATGTCTCCCGATTCACTGATAAACAAGGTGCCGTAAATATCAAACAGCACGCATTTGATCTTTTCCTGCAATCTTCCTTGCGGCATTAAAGATGTCGGAAGGGGTGCCAGATGGTTGAGATATCTTTGAACTGATTTTTTTTCTATCATGCCACTACTCCATTTGTGTCAAGTTACCCTCCTTTGGAATGATAGCAACGCCGCCGCCTTAACCGGATTGCTACTCAAGGTAATCCCCCCACTTTAACAGGCTGAACTGCTCCAGATTCAAAAAGGCCTCAGCCAGGGCGGTTTTATCGATTCTTTGTTTGACCGGTGTTGTGACCACATTATTGTAAAGGCTCAACAATTGTTGCCGGTATATCGTTGGGTTGTAACATTGTTGAATAATCCGTTTATTGATTTTGATAAGTTTTTTTTTACCCGAAATCATGCCGGGATCAGAAAGAAATGGATTTATCTGAATCAACTTTTCGGCATCCAGTCTGCTGGAGATCAGGTGTAATATCACCTCTTTTTGGGCTACTTCATCCAGAATCCCAAAATCGATGACTCCATCTTTTGTAATGGAATCAAGTGCTTGCAGAATCAAGGCTTTATTCGTGGTTAAATTTAGAAGCTTACAGGCATTTAATACACAGGCAGTCCACCTTTGGTTGAAGCGGCGAAAGTCGATCCAATCCACCGGGGCACGCAGACTGGTATAGAGATGCTCAAGTTGGATGCCGTTTCTTGTAAAATCCCGGCTGATGTCTGGAAGGTTGCGTCCCCAAAGAAATTTTTTAAAAAGCCAGGGCTCAAGAAAAGAAAATCCAAATCCCTCGGTGATGCTGGTTGTGATCAGGAATTCAGCAGACAGCACCAGGGTTTCAAAATCATGAGCCAGGCCCTTTTCAAATTCGAAATTTAGTTTCTGATCTTTTACAAAACCTTTCCAACCCTCGTAGCTTTTTATGTCTGCCGGGCTGTTTGGCGGCAAAGTGATGGCCAGGGTCTGTCCGTGTGCCAAAAACATAGACAATAAAATGGCCTCGCCGATATTTTTACGCCGGATCGCTCTGATCGGATACAAGACCAAGGGTTTCTGCAATTCAACTTGTGGCTTGCTCGAACACGGATTGACAGCGTTCACCAGCCGGTGCAAGCCATTTTTTTGCAGTCCTGCAGCGAGCAGGATGTCATAATCCCGCTGATTGATGACGCCATAATGACAGTCTGCCGGATACTCGTCTGCAAAATAGTCAAAAGGTCGTCCGTCCTCAGCAAAATCATGGATCTGCAAAAACAGATTTAGGCCTCTTTTTTGTAATGATTTTAAAATTTCTAAAAATCTTATATTTTTTGCCAGGGTAGGGTTGTGTACGTGAAGGACATCGCACGATCCGTGAAATTTGTGACGGATGGCATTGATGATCGATTCGGCGACATCATCCGGATCAATTTTATTTTTAAACTGACTGCTGTATCCAAGTTCGGGAATATGAACGAAATCGGCAGGAAACGGCGTCTTCGGCAGAAGTCCGGTAAGCACGAGAGTCTGCCATTTCTTGCCGATGGCAGCCAGCTGATGCTTTAAAACCGTGGTGACCCCGCCGGTTTTTAGATGATAATGCAGAAATGCGATTTTCATGCATTTTGCTATATCATTTTTTTCTTTCTTTGATTAGGTTTTATTATAAAAAATTGCAGTTTCGCTGATCCAATCTCGATGATATCTAGATCATTGAGGATGGCTGATCGTTTCACTACTTTTTCATTGAGTTTCGGCTTTGACAGACCACCAACATAGCTTAAGTAGAAACCATCGGGTCTTCTGCTGATAGTAACCGAGGTTCGTCCCATAAATAGACCCTTGACAACAATGTCGGATGTAGAGTGTTTGCCGAGTTTGGTAATTCTTCCCTTGAGCTTGATTTTACCTTTTCCACCAGCCAAATAGGTTAAAATCCCAGCCTTTTCAGTCTTATTACCTTTGGTGGGCGGCGGGGAAATTTTCGAATTGATCTTTTTCATCATATTGCGATGCTGGCTCGTATCAATTACCATGGTTTCTTCCGCTTCTTCGATACCGTCATCGGACATCACCTCATCTTCGGAATAGGAAAAGATCAGAGAGTGCTTCCCGATATTGATAACATCTCCATTTTTAAGCCAGTGTGAATTAATCAGTTCCTCGTTGACGAAAGAACCATTTTTGCTTTGCAGGTCGACCAGCACAAACCCGTCTGCCACCGAATCTATCTTGGCATGATGACCCGAAACAGCCAGGTTTTCGATGATCACGTCATTGTTTTGCTTACGGCCGATGGTTATGGCATGGCCCTGTTGAAGCTGATAATCTTCAAGGGTGGTATCTTTAAATTTTAAGATTAAATTTGGCATCTTGCTGCTCCTGGATTTTTTTTAAATTATGCTGCTTTTTATTCTAGTCAGAATTTTGAAAGAATTCCGTTTAACCAGGGCGAAAAATCGATTGATTTTATCTTGTGAATTCTTTACCAATTTGACATTAAGCACAATCACGGTAATGTTGTCATCCCCGCCGCGATCATTGGCCAGTTCCACCAGTTTTTGACATGCGACATCGGGCCGATTGTTGCGGGCCAGTTCAAGGATTTCTTCCGGTGGCACCTTGTCGTTCAAACCGTCGGAGCTGATCACCACAATATCATCGCTGAAACATTGAATTTCATAAATATCTGCTTTTACCGATTTTTCCGTTCCCACTGCACGGGTTAAAACATGTCTAAATTCCATCCCAAGTCTTTCGGCGTTTTCCGGGTTAAGAGCGTACTGTTCTGCCAGAAAGGTGTGGGGTACCGACAGCTGCTTGATGTTGCCGTCACGAACCAGATAAATGGGGCTGTCTCCGACATTGGCCGCAATCAGGGTGCTTTCGGTAAAGTATACGGCCGACACAGTTGAACCCATGCCCCGGCGGGATCTGTTTGCCAGAGACGCTTTATGCACGACCTGGTTGGAGATGCGAATACTGCTGAGAAGGTGGTTGGCTTCCCGGGAGAGGGTTTCATCGAAGTCGGCAGTTTGATCACAATCGTCATTGCCTATTGATTTTTTTATGTACGCCCCGATGGTTTCGACAACCATCTGACTGGCGATATCCCCGGCCAGATGGCCACCCATCCCATCGGCGACGACATAAAGTCCCAGGGCATCTTCAAGAATCAGGGCATCTTCATTGGCTTTTCGTTTTTTGCCCCTATCGGTAATACTTGCCGACTCTACAATCATCATAATGTTTAAATATCAAAAAAAAATTGATTTCGTAATTAGGTTAATATATTTTTCGGTATTCGATACCAAAAAACTTGCTGTTGCCGAATTAATTTATTATTTAGGTTGAACGGTTCAGCGTTCACGGTTCCCGGTTAAAGTACCCTAAATGGTTTCAATTTCTAATATCGTCCATCTGAAGGAAAACATTAATTTTTTCAAATAATTTTAACATTTATCATGTAATGGCGAAACCATGCATACTATCAAATTGCTTAAAAATACCATACAGAATTATGCTTGGGGGTCCCCAACCGCAATTCCTGAACTTCTCGGAGAGCAAAACCCTTCGCATGAACCCAGAGCGGAGCTTTGGATGGGCGCTCACCCCAAAGCGCCATCGTTTGTAAATTATGATGGCCATTGGCTGTCGCTAGCAGAATTAATCGCAGAGTATCCGCAAGAGATTCTGGGACATACTGTGGCTTTGGCATTTGACAACAAGCTGCCGTATCTGTTCAAAGTGCTGGCGGCTGCAAGACCCCTCTCCATTCAGGCCCACCCCAGCCTGAATCAGGCTAAAGAGGGGTTTGGAAGGGAAAACGACCAGGGCATCGCTATGGATGCGCCCAACCGGAATTATAAGGATGACAACCATAAACCGGAGTGCATATGTGCTTTATCTCCGTTTTGGGCGATGTATGGATTTCGCAATATCCCCGAGATCCTTGCCCTGATGGGGAAAAGTTGCCCCGTCGCGTTGGCCGGTGATCTGGATTTGCTAAAAAAACGCCCGGACCCTGCAGGATTGAAGAGATTTTTTACGTCTTTGATGACCATGGATTCGCCACGCCAAAATCAATTGGTAGATGAGGCTGTCCAAAATGCGCAGCAATATTCTGATGAAGATATTGCGTTTCACTGGATAACAAGACTTTCAAATGAGTACCCTACCGATATTGGAGTTCTCGCCCCCCTGTTGTTAAATTTGATTGAATTGAAGCCTGGTGAAGCATTATTTCTGCCGGCTGCGGAACTGCACGCCTATTTGGAGGGGGTGGGATTGGAATTAATGGCCAATTCGGATAATGTTTTACGGGGAGGACTGACCCCGAAACATATAGATGTGCCGGAACTATTGAAAGTGCTGAGCTTTGAATCTCGCCCTGTTAATATACTGAAGGCAGTAAAAAAAAATAAGAACGAACAGATATATGCCAGCGAGGCGGATGAATTTGTTCTTTCGGTGGTTTCAGCGTCAGCAGGGAGCCCTTATCGATCATCCAAATCAAGAAGTGTTGAAATCATGCTGTGTACCCAAGGCACGGCTGACTTAAAGGATAATGGCACCCAAGAAATAATCAATATTAAAAAAGGGGATTCCGCCATTATCCCCGCTGCAGTAACCAGCTACTCTATTGCCGGGGATGCCCTGATTTATAAGGCCGCCGTCACATAATTACTGTTTTTTTTCCCAAAGACAGTGAAATATTTTGACAAACGGCGGCGAATATGGTTTCAAGTATTTTTAATCCCTTGACAAAAGCAAAAGATTTAATTAGCTTAGCGCCGTTGCCATGATTTTTCCACTCAGAGTCCTTTTAGACCACAGGAGTAAATGATCTATGACACTGACCAAAGCCAATATCGTAGATGCAATTCACAATGATCTCGGATTTCCCAAAAACCGATCCGCCGAACTGATAGAGATTCTGCTGGAACAAATTAAAAGTACTTTAGAAAAAGGAGAAGACGTTCTAATCAGCGGATTCGGTAAATTTTGTGTAAAGAACAAAAAGGAAAGAAGAGGAAGAAATCCGGCCACAGGAGATGATATGATGCTCTCGCAACGTCAGGTTGTCACCTTCCGGTGCTCCCATTTGTTAAGGGAGAAGATTAGCGGCCGGTGATCTCAAATCTATGAGTGGGATATTTATCAGGTGGCTGACCTCTACCGGGGCCATCATTCTTACATCCTATTTGCTTGGCGGCATCCACGTAGACGGGTTTTTTACGGCGTTTTTCGCTGCCGCCATGCTGGGTATCTTTAACGCCCTATTTAGACCCATCGCACTTCTTGTTACCCTTCCAATCAACATTCTGACCCTGGGGTTTTTTACCTTTGTGATCAACGCGCTGATGCTTAAAATGGCATCCAGTGTTATATCCGGCTTTGAGGTTCATGGATTTGGGTCGGCTGTTTTAGGCTCACTGATGATCAGCGTTATCAGCTGGTTGCTGAATTCGTTTATTGATAGGCGCGGGACAAGGCACACCATTGATTTAGGGCACAGAACCGGTCATACAGACACAACCCCAAACCATACGATAGATTTGAAACGTAAAAAGGATGATCACTGGGAATAATTCCAAGGAATGTCTATTGACGAATGTCGAATGTCGAATTAAGGAATCCTTTCGATTTTAAATTTTCAATCTAAATGACAGAGCGTAGCGAATTCCATCATTCGACATTCGTCGTTCGTCATTCATCATTTGGAGATTTAAGACTCCTTATCCGCGACTCCGGCTTCTTCAAATGTCATCACTTCTTTAAAGACACCAACTGCACCCTGCATGATGCTCATGGCCAAGGCACCGCCGGTTCCTTCTCCCAATCGCATCCCGAGATCTAGAATCGGGTCTAACTTGAGATACTCCAGCATCGTGCGGTGCCCGGACTCCTCAGAACAGTGGCCGGCAAACAGATAATCCGTCGCCAGAGGGCAAAGTGTCCGGGCAATGAGAGCACCGGCTGTCGAAATGAAGCCGTCAATTACAACCGGGCGGCGGTGAAAACCGCCGGACAGTACACAGCCGGCAATGGCCCCAATTTCAAAGCCGCCCACTTTGGCAAGCACATCCAGACCGTCTGCGGGATTCGGGCTGTTTGTTGCGATGCCGCGGGCAATGGCATCCCGTTTGCGCGCGAGCCCTGCGATATCCACACCGGTTCCACGTCCAACCATTTTTTCCAAATCAGCACCGCATATGACGGCACCGATGGCAGCCGAAGGCGTGGTGTTACCGATACCCATGTCTCCAGTGCCCAGAATCTCAACTCCGTTTTGATAGAGCCTGGAAGCTTCCTGAAAACCGAATAAGATGGATTGTTCAGCCTCTTTGCGTGTCATTGCCGGTCCGCGGGCGAAATTGGCGGTCCCAGGTGCAATTTTGTGAACGATCAATCGATCGCTGTCAACGCCGTCCAATTCAGCCATGATTCCCATATCCACAACGTATACATCCGCTGCCACGTGCCGTGCGATGGCATTTATGCCGGCGCCACCGGCAAAAAACGTCTGAACCATGGCAGCGGTCACCTCCTGAGGGTATGCGCTGACGCCTTCCGCCACGATTCCGTGATCACCGGCCATTATCAAAATCGCTTTGCGGTGTATGGACGGCTGTAATGTTTTTTGGATACCGCAGAGTCGTTCGGAAATTTCATGCAGCCTTCCCAATGCCCGGGTTGGCATGACTAACTTTGCAGTGCGTGTTTCGGCCTTGGCAATCCATTCCTGATCCAGGGACTCGATTCCTTTTACAATGTCTTGCAAATTCATTTTAAAGATCCTCCTGAAGTTTTTGATGTCGTTCTAACTTTGGGTCCGCTCAAAAAAAAATCCCCAAGCGCAGGCGCTTGAGGATTTACCATCTCCACAAACATGAACATAATGGCAGGTCTTCTGACTGTCGGATCAATCTACTCCCCGCGCCTTCCCGATTTGTTTGTTGACAGATCAGTGGCAATTTGCGGGTTTTGTCCCCGAACACAGCGGCGGGTCCGTACCGGAATTTCACCGGTTTCCCTGTTGGGCCCCAAGGGCACCATCACGTTACATGAAAAATTTATGGTCACAAATAAATTAACAGGAATTGATTGTCAAGGATTTCTTTTGCTGAAATTTGTCCCGACAGCCTGCGACCAAGTCTTTCGATGTGAATTAGCCGAATTGGGATTTGTCGCCTGCCGTTTGGGAAAGCCAGAAAACGATACTATATTTTAAGGTGGTTTTGCGGATTAGAAGACGTATAATCAACGATCTGGTTAGCGATTTTAAAAGGGGAAGTTTCCAAATCAGCTAATTTAGCTTGAATAACTCTTTCCAACGAGAAAGGCACCATACAGGAGTCCGGTTCTTCGACAATGATTCGACCGTTTTTTTCTTTGATCCTTCGCAATCCCTCTAGATCTCCAATATCAGCTCCGGAAAGCAGTACTACAAGGATACGACCGCAGAAAGAATCCGCAATCGAGTTCAAAAAAAAGTCAAAAGGTTTAAGGTTTTTTTCGTGTGCCCCTACCTGCTGATTTGTTCCAAAAGAATATTTTCCATCCTTAACGTTTAATTTCAAAGGAAGACCATTTGTACCAATATAGCACAGCCCTTCTGCTAGCGGTGCATCGTTCTGCAATGGCAGGGTCTTTACCGGGCTCATCCGATCGAAATATTCAGCGGATGACGTCATAAAGTCAGGAGGCAGGGTCTGAAGGGATACGATGCAGGCCTTTAGGTCTGCAGGCAAAAGAGGAATTATTTTAAGCAGTTCGGCATATCCGCCGGCACCGGAGTTGATGACAATCAGCAGTTCAGAAGGGGTTTGCTTGGTTGCGGCCGAAATATCGTCCTTGGAAATTTCCTTTAGCGGCTTTACCCTTTTGAAATTATCTATCCTGGCCTTTGCAGCCAGACTTATTCTTTCAATGATCTTTTGGCGTTGAATCGATTTATTTTTGTGATTTACCGGTTTTGCGGCAAAGTCCACTGCGCCCAGACATAAATAATCGATGACTTTTATCTGGGATTGGCGGCTCAGATTACTGGTGATGACTACCGGGCAAGGGGTATTGATCATAATTTGTTTCAACGTGGTTTCGCCGTCCATCACCGGCATATTTACGTCCAGCATAATAAGATCCGGTTCCAGCTCATTAATTTTTTGCAAGGCTTCTTCCCCGTTGGCGGCCTCACCAACCACCTGAATTTCATCTGTGCCCTCAAAAATTACGCAAAAAGCCTGGCGAATCAGTTTAGAATCATCGACAATCAATATCCTATGTGTAGTTTTTTCCTGACTTTTGCTGAGCAATAAATCATCAAACACCGGATCTACGAGATGTTTCTGCGGTGGCGAGACTGCAATGATATCATTACAATTGTGGCAGTTGAAACTACGCTTTTCTTCCGTAGTTTTTTCGAGGTTGATGTCATACTTGCTGCCACATTCCTCGCAGAAACATATCATGATGAAACCCTCGCCATATTTCACACCCAACTAAAACGATTTAACGGAGATCGTCTCTGATTAGAAGGTTGATCCGTTCATTGGTATATCAGCGAACTTTTTTAGGGAGACAAAAAATCTGCAATAATTACGCCAATTCCATTGATTTATATGAAAATGATTTATAACGACAAAGGATTTTCCCGGCACGGCTCCTTTTGAAACCGATCGCGATTTCATAATGCAGGGCTAAGCCGGAAGCCGGTCAGTTGGCCCTTAACCCGGAAGTGCCCACCTCCAGCCCCAGGGGATGAAGCCGGTGAGAGGGAAACGATGGCATGTCATTCTATTGACTTTTGCCGATTAATTGACGCTTGCCGTATAATTCTTCAATTAAATTAAAAGAATCCGCGACGCCTAAAATATCAGATAGTACGTTGTTGAAGGGGGCGACTGATAACGCAGCCCAACATCTTTATCTGGAAGACTATAAAACTGTTTTCAAATGACTTCAGACAGTCGCTTCAAAGAATAACCCCCGAATAATCCCTTTACCGGTTTTGGTTTTTTTTCATTTTTGGAAATAAAGTGATGTTTGAAGCGCATATATGTTTTTGAAACAAATTCCTTTAAGCCAAAATCAGTTGAAAGAAAATTATCCCGGTTGTTGGTCTGTACATGGTAGCCAAGGGAATTCCAGCGGTAGTCCTCTTAACAATCTACCGAATCCTGCCGAGCCTGTGTTACAACAAAATAATGAATGTTGATACGATGCGGATCGATACCTGGAATGTTGTTGAAATAGTAATTTTCGATGAGATCTTTAATGTCAGTTTCAATTTTCCAGTGAGTTCTATATTCTTCGAGAATACCCATGCTATCCAGAGCTTGTCGTGTGGAACTAAAACACCTCAATTTACCGTTAGATTCCTTGCGTTTGAGTACACATTGTAGGATTTTCTCAGTTTGTTGAATTGAAATGTGGAAAGTCTTATCTGAATAGTTATGATCGTCATCATAGTAAAGCAAGCTTGGGTTTGTTTGAAAGAATGAATCAATATGCTTTTTGACCTTTTTGTTTTGTTTGATACACATGGTTAAGTCGGCCCCTAAGCCGTCTTGCGAATCGACAATGAAGCTCCCCGCTGCAAGCGGACGGGGTATCAATGCGGATTAAAACCTGATTTATATTTGGGGGGACATGTAGTTTCCCCCCAAACCCTTCTTCCGCGTGCTTACCCCACCGTAAGCGGATGGGGTATTCGAAAGATCATAATAAATTTTCAAACATGTTCGGCTGTATATTCACTGTCGAGATAGACATGTTCGACATACTGTCTTAATAAATAAAGCCGAGATGCCTTTTGAAGGGTTGCTCGACTTTTTTGATTGGGAAATAAGTTTAGATAACAGTTAACTATCTGTAATTGTATAATTATTTTGATATTGATACCTGACATTTCGTAAAGGCTCGAATTAAGGTTAAAATCAGCAAATATCACAAATTTCTCTCTATGTTAGATACTCGCGATGTATAGGCAGTCCGTGATATTTGGTTTTTTAAATTCTAAGATTTGAGCCTGGTGGTAGCTTATGGGCTGCCGCCAGGTTTCGGCTA
>CALZJV010000062.1 GCA_945787595.1 uncultured Desulfobacterales bacterium
TACGATCAATCTTTTTTCAGGATTCAAGACAGCCTGAAAGGAGCTAAAAATAGAATTGCGGTGGAACGTAAAAGCCACAACGACGCAGTCCAGATTTTGAATACCTACATCCGGACGTATTTCGCAGATTTTAGGGTATCGCCATGTTGCCTTGCCTTTTTAATGCGTTAAATAAGTGAAATGGCGCAAGACGAATTGATTTTCTTTGAGGTGTCACCCAATATTTTATAACAAACCACACTGATTTAACCTTGACTGAATTAAAACTACCTCTCTCTCAAACCTATACCCCATTATACCGTTTGCCTTGTAAATATTTTTCTAAATAAATGTTGCTTCATTTGACGTGTAAATTAAGTTGACATTTTTTGTATATTTAATTTTCAGTCTTTTTGTGTTCGAGCATCATGTCTCATTTAAATATTTTAATTCTTATTATAATTACATGTAATATTAGGTGATTAAGAAAAATAGCCAGATCTTATCGATAGAAATCTTAACTGGCACGGATAGTGCTAAATATTTGAGAGGACATGACACATGCTTAACAGAAAATCTAAAAAGAGAAGAGATGATTAACATGACTTATCATGCAGTCAAATATTGTGAAGTAGATTTGAGATGCCACTGAAACCAAATTTTTATTGTCCAAAGAAGGACCTTGACAAAACTAGGGCAATACATTAAGGTTGCTCAAACAGCAAATTTATTATATTCAATCAATTTAGTTCCTTAATCCGTCATATAAATCTGACTGACCCTTAATGAATAGTCAGTTTCTCTGTTATCTATTTTTTTCTAAGATCCTTATTATTCTGCTGTTCCTTCAACAATTTGTACTCTCCAGACATAAAACGTTAAGGGGGCATGATTTGCTGAGAGAATTCAATGACCGCTGTTAAAGTAGTTACTCCCTCGAATTTATAAGGTGAAAGCAGCCTAAATATATCCATCAATGTATGCCGTTGATTAGTGGACCGATGTCTTCATATGCCCTGATGATCGGCTGTATGTACTGACGTTCCAATGCCATCACGTTGTTCGGGCATGACGGTCCTATTGAGATTTGATGAATAATTATTCTAATGGCGTTCTGATTGGTGGGAAGGGTATCATCTGTAATGAAAGAGATATTGCCGCCATCGTTGTTGCCGTATCTTCAGTCCGATGATAATCCATTTAGACTGGAGCTATCTCTAAGCTCGAGAGAAATTTCATCTCTTGAGAATACCCCCTTCCCTTTTTTGCTGATCAGTGGGTCCACTCCTTTCGAACGCCTTCTCGAGGCGAAAATCATCACAGATGCCGGCAGTGACGTTCGGCGGGTATTTCTTCTGCAGCAATCGGATGTCTATCCTTATATACCGGACGAAATCTGGCCCATCACGAACGATGACATCGATCACCGCTGGCAAGAAACCTCTAAATTGTTTTCTTCTCAATCTGGATCAGGTGGTTCAATTCCAATTATCCTGGCCGAGCAGACAAATAACAATAGAGAGGTTCTACCGTTTCATTCACTGTTTTATTGTGTATTTAAAGACAGCTATTTCCACCCGCCATGCACGCAATGCGGCAATTTATTACAATTGTGCCGGGATGACACACTGCTGACAGCGTCAAACCTTACATCTTACACCTCGTCTTTGAAAAGGCATCTTTATTGTCCGGCCTGTCTGCAAGCTACCGGCAGCACACAGTTCTATGCTTTTTCGCGGGAAGGAACCGACCCCCCTGAAATCAAAGATCGCTGGGATCTATTAGATGACTTTGGCAATTTGATCATAAAATCCGAATCCAAGGAATATTTTCCCTGTTTTTCCTGCCCTGAACGCACCACCTGTTACGGAACGAACAATCAGGTGATGTCCAGGATTGTGCCTTATTCATTTTATCCGTTTTATTTGCTGATATTTAAAGCTGCAACCCTATGTGCGGCTGATTTTTTAGCGCTTCTATCGGGAGCCTCCGTCGAGGTACTTCGCGACAATCTGTCCCGAAAAAAGGCCTATGGCAGACTTCGTTGTTTAGAAGCCTTTGAACAGCAGCCGAAGCCCTCATACTTTTTATTCGGCAGTGGCAGCGGAAAAAGCTTTTTGGAGATTTTGTACCTTAAGCTTTCGTTTCTTGGAGAACTGATCGGGGAGATTTTGTCGGGTTCAGATGGTGCGACCTATTTCGATGTCCCGTTGTCTCTGGATCGGGTCTGGGTCAGAACGGCAGATCAGGCCGGTTTGCTGCCGCAATTTTGGAATTTCAAGCTGACTATTTTAGACATTTGGACGGACTTAATCCGTCAACCCCACCTGTCGAGATATCCGCCGGCTTACGGTCATCATATCTTGGGTACCATTTGGTTTTACATCTTATTGGCAAACGGCCGCCAATCCGTTGAAATAATTCGGGCCGAACTGGATAAACTTGTGCCGGCGCTCAGCGCTCAGGACAGGCTATTTTCGGAAATCATTCAGACAGAGGGGGCTGGTACGGTTTTAGGGCCTGAAAACATTTTTTGGAATCCGCAAGCAAAGCAAATCAAAGATACCTGGCGGTTCCTGTGGCGCAGATCGCTGGACATTGGCGGCGCCTTGTTGGCCGCAAGTATGCAACCGGAGCGCAAATGGTCCGCAGATGAGTTCTGGCTAGATTATAACGCACTTAGAGAGGATATCAAAACGGAGTTATTCGGGCTAGTGACTGCGGCAACCCGGACCGAACATCCTGATGAGGATAGGGAGATATCGGATATTTTGAAACGGTTGCTCGCAAGGTGGCATACGGAAATCAAGCCGCTTGAAGCCCCTGCCGCAGAGCAGGAAGCTGAAACATTTGTATTACCCGGACGGCAAAAACCGCCGGACCTTGCCGAAACGGTCATACTTTCACCAAATTCCCCAGAGAAAGAATCCTTCTCATCCAGCCTGCCTGATGATGAAAAGGAAACTCTAATAATGCCGCCGCAAAACCGGTTCGCTCGGCCAAGCCCGGAAACCGAATCACCGGATGATGAAATTATCCAGGAAACCGTGATTCTGTCGCCCGGAAATTCCGTGCCGCCGCCACACGCTGAATGGATGGATTCCGGCATGGACCAAGATGATCTGCCTGAAACGGTCGTGATATCGCCGGGTGCACGTCCGGCGGATCGTGCGATATCTCAAGCACGGGCGGCCGTTCAGAACCAATCGAACCAAATAATCGGACAACCGGATGGGGAAAAGGTCCGGCCCAATGTAGATCATGGGAAAAAAGAAGACCCGTCGCAAGATGACGATATTTTGACTGAAACCATTATTTTACGACCGGGAAAAAACAAAGGCCCCAAAAATGAGTGAGTCTATCTCTGTTGATCATCTGGCCCGCGATATCCGACAAATTTATTCAGCGGATGCCCGGCAGGCTGAAGAACGTATCACCCAATACATCCAAGATCATTTAAGGTCGCTTTCCGCCACTGATAAGCTCGACATGTTGGAAAAGCTGACAGCCCAATTCGGCACGGCGGTGCCGCTTTCCACCGGCCGGGCCTATCCGGATGATCAAGTTATGACTCGATTGTTTTCGCTGGTGCTGGGAGATAAGATCACCAGTGTCGATTTATCATCCGCCGATTTGCTGCAGCGGCTGGCCGAGTCATTAAACACGATCTTTGATGCACTTAATAAATTAGTGGCTGTAATCGATTCCACCCTGCTGGGTACAGATCGGGGCGATGAAACCATCCGCCAGGTTATCGGCTTTCATTTAGAGGGCCAGGATCAAACAAAATCGCTCGAGAGTTATCTAGGTCAGATCAACAAGGCCTTTTTAATTGCCCAGCAGGCATCCAAAGACGCTGCTTACCGGATTGTGGGCCAAATCCTGCAGGAACTGGACCCTGAAAAAATCAGCCAGGAGACTGAAGGTAGACTTAAATTCGGCCCATTACGCAAAGCAGAACTTTATGCTGTCTTTGTACAAAGGATGGAGAAATGTCGCCAATGGTACGAATCGGGTCGTTTTACACAGGACCTCCAACGGGAATTTGAAAAAAGTTGCCGGTCCCAGCGGTAGTGTCGAACCGACTCCATTTTTTTGGCGGTCAGCGATAATTACCCGGACAAACCAGACAGGAGGAGACCCGGGGTTATTCACAAATAAGGAGGTGCCCATTGAAATCGTGGTGGAAATTGGTACTTGTGCTTGTTGTTGTCGTATTTTTCTTCTCATGCGGATCCAAAAAAGGATCAATTCAGAAAAGTGCCTCGGAGATAGAACCCGATAAATGGAGTTATCAAAGAGATGCCATTCGATTGATTCTGAATGCCGACCCTAAACTCAATGCCCACGACGGATTGCCTCACACGCTACACCTTTGCTTATACCAGCTCAAAGATCCAAATGCCTTTAATCAGTTCTCAGGCGATGAAGATGGACTCTATTTATTGCTGGACTGTGGCGTTTTCGACCCAAGTATCACCAGTTTCCAACGCTTGACGATTCAACCCGGACAACAGCTTACCCAGTCATTCGATCGGGCAGAAGGATCACGGTATGTCGGGATCGCTGCCGGTTATTATATCCTTGAAAAAGAAAGAATCACCCGGTTCTTAAAAATCCCTGTGAAAATAAAACGGCGGGGAGTATTGTTTAAGAAGTATGGCGTGCCGGGAGAGTTAGATCTTGAGATAACTTTAGGACCCCAACAAATTGAAAAGGTCGAGACCATCCAATGAACATGAACCGACCCCTCTACTGGAATCAAGGTTTACTGCTGCAGCCGCATCACTTTCAGCAGCAGGATGTGTATTTTCAATCTCTGCTGGATCCCTATCAGCGCTTTATACAGCCGTATCTTTGGGGTGTCGGCAGACTGGAAATTCAGGAATCCGCTCTCGGGAACCGGGCGCTCAGTCTGACCGCCGGCGAGTTTCTGCTGCCGGACAGAACCCATATTATTTTGCCCGGCAATGCCCTGGTGGAAGCCCGTTCTTTTGAAGAAGACTGGATCGAAGGGGAAAAGCCGCTGACGGTTTTCCTGGGCCTCCGCAAGTACAACGAGGTCGGAGAAAATGTCACTGTTGTGCCCGATCTGGAAAACCTGGCGGAGATTATCACCCGGTTTGTCACCACGGCCGACAGCGAAGAGATTCCGGATCTGCATCAGGAAGGTCCCACTGCGCAGATCAGGCGCATGCACTATCTGCTAAAGGTATTTTGGGGGTCTGAAATCGATCAGCTGGGGGATTATCTGCTGGTACCGCTGGCTCAGCTCATAAGATCCGGTGAAGACATTATCGTTGCCGAAAAATTTATTCCGCCCAGCCTGACCCTTTCTGCTTCCGGGCGATTATTGAAGGTTGTCCAGGAAATCAGGGATCAAATCGCGGCACGGGGCACACAACTTGAAGCTTATAAACGGGAAAGAGGGATCCACACCGCCGAGTTCGGCGCACGGGATATGGTTTATTTGCTGGCGCTGAGGTCTTTAAATCGATACATCCCTGCATTGCATCACATGACGGACAGCGGCCATGTCCATCCCTGGTGGGTCTATGGCATGGTCAGACAAATGATTGGAGAGCTGTCTTCATTTTCCGAGGGAGTCAGCGTCATGGGGGGGACGGAAAACGATACCCGCCAGCTTCCCAAATACGACCACCGCAACCTATGGCATTGCTTTCACGAAGCCCAGCTATTGGTGACCCGCCTGCTTGATGAAATTACCGCCGGACCGGAATACATGATTCAGCTCCTTTATGACGGCACCTACTACACAACCGAGATGACGCCGCAGATGTTTGAGGGTCGCAACCGGTTTTACCTGGTATTTGAAACCGAGGAAAATCCCCAAGCGGTCTTTACCGCCATGGAGAATATCGCCAAGTTAAGTTCGCGGGAGACCCTGCCGATTCTCATCGCACGAGCTTTGCCGGGCATCCGGCTGCAACACCTGCAACTTCCCCCGCAGGAACTGCCGCGACGGGCCAACGCCATCTATTTTCAAATTGATCACCATGGGGATCAATGGGCTCATATTCCAAAGGGCAACAACATGGCCCTTTACTGGGATACGGCCCCGGAAGATCTAAAGGTCGAATTAATGATTGTCGGGAGTGTTTAACCATGCGTCTGACAGATATATTTATCGAACTGCTTGCTTATGTGACCTATTTCAACAAAAGTGTAGCGGTCAAGCAGCCTTCCTATGACCCGGTCAAGGCCGATATCACGCGGCTGATGTCAGACATAGAAATCCGGACAGGGCAGTCCAATATCACGCCGGATGATTATGATTTGGCCCGCTTTGCGGTAGTGGCCTGGGTGGATGAAACTCTTTTAAGCAGTGAGTGGCAGGATAAAGACCGATGGCAAAAGGAGTCTTTGCAGCGGCTGTATTACCAGACCGCAGATGCCGGGGAGATATTCTTTGATCGCTTAAATGCGATCGGTCTCCACCAGCGAGATGTGCGTGAAGTATACTATCTTTGTCTGGCCATGGGATTCAAAGGCCGCTATATTCACGAAGGTGACGATTATCTTCTGGATCAGCTGAAAACCTCTAATTTGAAGCTGCTGACAGGCACTTCAGTCGGGATTCCAAACCTTGAAAAGGGCAATTTCTTTCCGGAAGCCTTCCCGGTGGAATCCGAAGCCTTTGCCCCCTCAAAGTCGGGCCGACGCTTTTCGAAGTTTACCCTGATTGGCTTTGCCGTGCCGGTAGCGCTTTTTGTGGGCTTGTTTGTCATTTATACTTTCATTCTCGGTCACATTGGTGACAGCTTATTTTAAATCGATGATGCAGATCCTGATTAAAATATTTAAACTCTTTCTGGTGCTTACCGCCGTTGTACTCGGCATTCTGCTGGTCTTCGGTGTCTCGCTGGCCCTTGGCTGGCCGTGGTGGGTCGGCCTCTTTATTCTGGTGGGAATCCTGGGCGTCTGGCTCGGTGTTATCTTTTTTAAAAAGCTATGGCTCCGCCGCCGGGAGCAGCTATTTGTCAACCAGGTCATCGAGCAGGATGACCATTACCTGAAGCAGATGAGTGCCAAAGAAAAAGATCATCACCAGGAGCTTCAGCACCGCTGGAAAGAAGCCATGGTGGCACTGAAGCAATCCCAACTTAAAAAATTGGGCAACCCACTCTATGTTCTGCCCTGGTACATGCTAATCGGTGAAAGCGGCTCCGGTAAGACCACCGCCATTGAAAGTGCGCGACTGTCTTCGCCTTTTGCGGAGGTTAGCCGTACTTCCGGTATTTCCGGCACGAGAAACTGCGACTGGTGGTTTTTTGAGCAGGCGGTTCTGATCGATACCGCCGGGCGTTATGCTATCCCGGTGGATGAAGGTCGTGACAAGGAAGAATGGCAAAATTTTCTATCTCTGTTGGCCAAGTTCCGTAAAAGGGAACCCCTGAACGGTTTGGTTGTCACCGTTTCGGCGGATAAACTGCTGGAGTCCGGATCCGAAGCCCTGGAAGCGGATGGCAAAAGTATTCGGCAGCGGGTGGATGAGCTCATGCGGGTGCTGGGAGCAAAATTTCCCATCTACGTCCTGGTCACCAAATGTGATCTGGTCCAGGGCATGAATCCATTTTGCGGCCGGCTCACCGACGAGACCTTGGACCAGCCCATGGGACTGGCTAACCAGAATCTCTCAAACGACATAGCTGCTTTTCTGGATCGCACCATTGAATATATTGGAGAGCGGATGCGGGATCTCAGGCTGCTGATTTTTCACAAAGCCGATTTCGGTCCGAATCAACGGCATAGCACCGATCCGGCCCTGCTGCTTTTCCCGGAGGAATTTGAACGCTTAAAGCCTGGATTAACGGCATTTTTCAGAGGTGCCTTTCAGGAGAACCCTTACCAGGAATCACCTATTTTACGCGGTTTGTATTTCAGCAGCGGGCGGCAGGAAGGCAGTCCCTATTCCCACTTTCTGAAAGAGCTCGGGTTGATTGCCGAAAGAGACGTGCTGCCCGGGACCAATAAAGGTCTTTTCCTGCACGACTTTTTTGCCCGCATACTGCCGCAGGATCGCACCCTGTTTGTGCCCACTCAGCGGGCTTTAGACTGGAGCCGGTTCACCCAGAATATTGGCCTGACGGCCTGGCTGGCTTTCGGCATCGCACTGTGTGGGCTGTTGAGTTATTCTTTTGTCAAAAACCTCTGGACCCTGCGGGATGTTTCCTCGGAGTTTAAAACAACGCCCGTTTTTCAGGGCGAAATCGTCACCGACGTCTCCATTATGGATCGTTATCGCGAGGCCATCTTAAAGGTCAGCCAGAAAAATCGCGGCTGGTGGATTCCTCGCTTCGGCCTCGATGAGAGCCAGGATGTGGAGCAGGAACTGAAAGCCAGATTCTGCCAGCGGTTTGAGGAGGTATTTCAAAGCAAATTTGACAAAGATATGTCTCATCGGATCGGAGGCTTTACGGCCGCTACCCCGCCGGATGTATTTGCCCGTTACATACCCCACCTTGTCAGGCGGATCAACCTGTCGCATTCCCGCCTGGGGGGGGCAAGCCTGGAAAATCTTCAGGGCATGCCGCAGCCGGGATTCGAAGCTTTGGCCCTGGCAGCCGGCCATGAAAACATTTCGGATGAAATTGCCGAACGTTATGAATTCCTCTATCTCTATTACCTTATCTGGCAAAAGGATGAAAACCGTATCAACCAAGAACTCAACGCCCTGCAGGATTGGCTGAAGCATGCGCTGACTCTGGAGAATGCCAACCTCAATTGGCTGGTCTTGTGGGTGAACAACCATACGTTTGTAAATGCTGTCCGGCTGGAAGACTTCTGGGGCAGCGATCTGACCGCGCCATCCCAGACTGCAGTGGCAGCCGCCTATACCCTCGATGGCAAAAAGGAACTGGACGCAATGATGGTGGAAACGGGAAAAGCACTGGTTGATCCGCTGATCTTATCTACCCGGAGGCTACAGTTTGAAGACCGCTATCAAAAAGAATACATCAGCGCCTGGGAAAATTTCGCCGATTATTTTCCAGCCGGTGCTGATCTGCTCAGGGATAAAACGGCCTGGCAGCAGGTAGCCGCCAGAATGCCGACCGATCAGGGACCGTATTTTGCCCTGCTGGATAAAATGGCAGACGAGTTGCGGCCGTATAGCCCGCTGAACACCGGCGGGACGGATTATCCCGCCTGGGTCAAACTGATTTATGCCCTGGAGGCCGCCAAAGCACAGGCCGCCGGCGAAAAAGCTGCGGAGAAGAAGAGCATTCTGGCCAAGACGACCAAAAAGGGTAAAGCCCTGCTCAGCAAGTTGGATAAAAAAGCCGGCATTATTCCCGGAACCGAAGATTTGGCCGCCCGGATGGCAGCCGGCAAAGCCCTGTATGATTATCAAAGCGCTTTGGTGCAGTTTGTTCCGGCCGCCTCTTCCCGGGAGGTTTCTTATCAAATGGCCAGCCAGGTCTTTAAGAAGGATGCCTCTTCTGATAATTCGGCCTATTACAAAGCTGACGATGCATATAACCAACTCAAAGCCACCTTGATCTCACCGGGAGCCAAACAGGATCTCTTCTGGCCGCTGCTGGCCGGACCACGGAACTATCTCGGTGTTTATATCTGCCGTGAAGCGGCCTGTCGGTTGCAGGTGCTGTGGGAGGATGAAGTTCTGGTGGAAATCACGGGGATTTCCGACCAGATGAATTTAAACCAGCTTCTCTTTGGCGAGGAAGGCGATGCCGTTAAATTTGTTAATGGCCCCGCGCAGCCGTTTATCGGACGAAGCCTGAGCAAAGGGTATTATGCCAAAAAAGCCCGGGGCTTGAGCATCGCTTTTGAGCCGGCATTTCTTACTTTTCTGGGTAAAGGCGCTCGAAGTTCCATGCCGGTGAAGGCAAATTATCCTGTGACCTTCAGGGGCCTGCCCACCAGTGCCAACCCGGAAGCACGTATTCAACCCCATGCCACCCGGTTGGAGCTGCAATGTGCCGGCAAAACCCAAAGCCTGGTCAACCGCAACTATCCAATTCGTAGAACGTTTAACTGGTCGCCTCAGAATTGCGGCGACGTCCTTTTCCAGATTGAAGTCGGGAATCTGATTCTGACTCGAAAATACAAAGATTTTCGTGCCTTCGCCAAATTTTTAAAGGATTTTTCCAAAGGGCGGCGCACGTTTTATCCCGGTGATTTTCCGGATCAGGCGGGCGCGCTAAAGCGCCTCGGCATTAAACATATCATCGTCCAATACGAATTATCAGGCAGCGGACCTGCCATCGCCGCCTTACATGCCGCAACGGGCAAGGTGCCACGGAATATTGCTCAATGCTGGGCTCAGTGAAACATAAAGCCGGCTGGATCTGGTATGCCAGCGGAAAACACCCGGCGGCCAAAGATTTTTTAGAAATCGGCCCCAGGGATCCCCTGCTGCAGGCCTTCGCCGACTGGGTTGCCGGTGGTTTCCGGCAGTGGTCGATCCAAAATAATCCGAAAACAGCTCGAAATTCGTGGCGCTTCTGGACAAAGGCTGTTCGCAAGCAGCATTTAATCTGCGGCGTCAGCCGGGACAGCTGCGACAGTATCGGTCGATCTTTCCCTTTAGTGATAATGGGATCCGGCCATCTAAAAGACTGGGAAGCTCACTGGGAGTTGTTGCCGCTGGTGCTGGATAAAACCTGGCTGCAGATGGAATATTTATCCACCAAACGCCTGTCGGATTTCAATCACCTGGAGAATGAGGTTCGCATGCTGCCTTTTCCGACGGACAACTGGTCTGAATTAAATATTGAAGGTCAGCAGACCGCCGACCCCGACTCCGACAATTCAGCGACCGCAGAAACACAGCTGCAACATATGATATCCGGCCGGCCGGATCCACTGGTGGGAATTATACCTTTAATAAATGGTTTCCAAAATGACCCGCCCAGGCAACTTTCTTGGCTGCATGCGATGTTGAAAAAACGTTCACACAAGGCTCCCAATGCGGTTTTTATGGGCGGCATGCCCGAAAAAAGCTGTCTGGTATTGTTTGAAAGGCCGCTGCGGCCGGAAGATTTTAACACGCTGTGGTCATCTTACGCGGAGGTTTCGTGATCGCAACCGATTGCTTGATGGTAATCCCAACCCGGATAAACCGGAAAGAAAATATTTTGTTAGATAAATCCTTCGCAAGTATGATGCGGTTTCAATAAAATAGGTACCAAATTCATAAGGATGGTTAAAATGGACGCCAAAGACCTTATTAAAGCTGCTAAACTTTCAGAGGCTCGCAGTCAGCTGGTGGAAGAGGTAAAGTCTTCACCGGCAAATTTGAATAGCCGCACACTATTGTTTCAGGTTCAGGCCTACGCCGGGGAATGGGACAAGGCCCGGCGCCAGCTGGAGGTCATCACCACCCAGGATGCAAACCGCGAAACGGGGGTGCAGGTTTACCTGAACCTGATCCAGGCCGAAACCGAACGAATGGAGGTGTTCCAGCACACAAGCAAGCCCTCGTTCCTGCCGGAAACCCCGGCGTATTTTGAACAGTATCATTCCGCCTGGCAAAAACTGATGAATCAAGAATTCGAGGCAGCTGAATCCATTTTTAGTGAAATAGACGCCCGCTGCGCCGAAATTACCGGTACCCTCAACGGTAAAGAATTTACCGGATTTAGTGAGACGGACACGCGCCTGACCTGTTTTCTGGAAGCGTTTGTCCACGAACGCTATGTCTGGCTGCCTTTCGAGGAATTGCGCGAGCTGTCCCTGCCGCAACCGCAATCGCTGCTGGATCTCCTGTGGGCCTCTGCCCGGGTTACCACCCGGGCAGGACTGACCCTCAACTGTTTTTTACCGGTGCTGTATCCGGAATCTTTTCGGCACGAAGATGACCGCCTGAAGCTGGGACGCATGACCGACTGGACGGACCTGGGTCACGGCTTTCAGCAGG
This sequence comes from uncultured Desulfobacterales bacterium, assembly GCA_945787595.1. The sequence continues at coordinate 11,882 of CALZJV010000062.1, forward strand.
GTTTCGGCCAGCATGTCTTTCAGGTGAGTAACGACGAAGTCGCTATCCTGGAAATTCGTGAAGCGGTCTTTAATCAAACTTAGAAATCCTGGTCCTCTGGGCCAGGTCAGAGATAATCGGCTCTGCCTGTAACAGTTTCAAAGAGTGATGGAGTATTGGAGCATTGGAGTGATGGTCTATCGCTCGTTAACTCTATGCATCAGAGAATCTCGATGTCCTCTGTTTAAAGTTGCAGAAGATCGGTGTTGGGTTTTCGTTTTTCCAATACTCCATTACTCCAACACTCCATAAGCATGTTGAGCAGAGCAAAGTCATGGAGAGCCCTCTTCCAGGGGGCAAACCAAAGCCAGGTCCCTTGGGCCTGAATTCTTTACTTTATTTGAGGTGGAGAAAAAAGATGCGAGTGGAAATTGATCTTGTCGGCATTTTGACACCCATTGCGGATGACAATCCGGCCGGTGAGGATCTGCGCTACATTCTATACGATGAAATTACAGAGGCTCGACGCGCAGATGATGCGCTTGACCGCGGTGATTGGCAGCGCGATATTAAAAGTGCCGATTGGGAAACCGTCCTTGCCCTTTGCGCAAATGCGCTGGTGAATCGAACCAAAGATCTGCAGATTGCGGCCTGGCTGACGGAAGCGCTCACGATCACACAAGGATTTGAAGGTTTGTTAACCGGTCTAAAGGTCATCCGCGGTTTTCTGGAAAATTTCTGGGAGTCGGTTTATCCGGAAATCGAAGATGATGATCTGGATTTTAGGGTCGGTCGCCTTGAATTCCTGAACAATTCCCTGTGGTCGCGGATAAAACAAATCCCCCTCACCGACAGCGACGCCAAGGCGGGATACTCGTGGCTGCAATGGGAAGAATCGCGCCGGGTCGGTTATGAAGGTGACGCTGCCAAAGCTGAAACAAGGGCCGAACTGATAGCGGAAGGCAAAGTGACGGCCGAAAATTTTGACGCCGCCGTAACCCAATCAAAAAAAGCATTTTACGAAAGCTTGGCTGCCGATGTCACCAAATGCAACGAGGAGTTTGAAACCCTCGAACAGCTCGCTGATGAAAAATTCGGTAAAGAAGCTCCCAGACTGGCGGAATTGCGCAAATCTCTGGAGGACTGTAACCAATTGGTTTCAAAAATTTTGAAAGAAAAAAGAGCGCTTGAACCCGACGAACCTGAATCGACCGGCGAGGAAGTCATCGCCGCTGCTGAAAATTCGGGTTCCCCGGAGCCGGAGCCCCTGCCGGTAGAGGTCGAATCTGCCGGGCCCATAAATATCGATCCCGTACCGTACGGCACCCTATCCGATTCAGCTGCCCACGAGAAAGGCCTGTGGCAGAAGGCCAATGAGTTGCTGAACGCCTCCGGTATCAAGGCCGGGCTGCAGCAACTGCAGGTTGCCTCGTCGACGGCGCCCTCCATCAGGCAGCGCAATCGCTACCGGCTGCTGATGGCCAGATTGTGCCTGAAGGCCGATCGACCCGACCTTGCCAAGCCGATCCTGGAAGAGCTCCATGCGCTGATTGAAGAACTGAATCTCGAGCGCTGGGAATCACCCAATTGGATCGCGGATGTGCTCGAGGCCTTGTACAAATGCCTGACGGCGGGAGATGCCAATGAAGATCCCGGCAGGGCCGATGAGCTTTTTCGCAAAATGTGTACGCTGGATGTCACCAAAGCGATGCTATATAAACAGCAAAATTAAGAGAAAGGAGTAAGAAAATGCCCGAAAGCCTACAACACAAGCTTGACAGAGTGAGAGCACCGAGAGTCCATATTACCTATGACGTGGAAATCGGTGACGCCATTGAAATGAAAGAGATTCCTTTTGTCGTCGGCGTGCTGGCCGATTTGTCCGGCAAACCCGATCAACCCCTGCCCAAGATGAAGGATCGCAAATTTATTGAAATCGACCGGGACAATTTCGATCAGGTCCTGGAAGGAATGAGCCCCAGACTGGCCTATCGCGTGGACAACAAACTGACGGATGACGATACTAAAATGGCGGTTGAACTCAGATTTAAATCATTGGACGATTTTCATCCCGAGCGTATCGCCGACCAGGTCGATCCGTTACGCAAACTGGTTGAAACCCGGCAGCGGCTTTCCGATCTGCTCAGCAAGATGGACGGCAATGACAAACTGGAAGAACTGCTGCAGGATGTCATGACCAGCACGGAAAAGGTCGAACAACTGGCCAAGGATGCCGGGGTGGAAAAATCTGCCGCGGAAGGCGACGATACTAAAAAAGAAGAATAAAATAAAGGAGAATGACGATGGCCGAAAACGAACAACAGCAAAAACCCGAGGCTGCTGAGGCTGAAGCGGTCCAGGAAGAAGTGACCCTCCTGGACCAGATCATCGATGAAGGCAAAATGGCGCTCGACGTGAGCCAACGAGATGGGGCGAAAGATCTTCTCAGCGAGTTTGTCAGCCAGATCATGGATGGCGCCATGGTGGTGTCAAAGGATACCGAAGTCACGATCAACAACCGCATCAGCCAGATCGACGAACTCATCTCCAATCAGCTAAACGAAATCATGCACCACGAAGATTTTCAGAAACTGGAAGGCTCCTGGCGGGGTCTCAACTATCTGGTCATGCAGAGTGAAACCGGTGAGAACATGAAAATCAGGGTCATGAATTCTAGCAAAAAGGATCTGCTTAAGGATTTGGAGAAGGCCGCCGAGTTTGATCAGTCGACCCTGTTCAAAAAGATCTATGAATCCGAGTTCGGCACCTTCGGCGGCTCCGCCTACGGCGCCCTGATCGGCGACTATGCCATCAGCAACCATCCCCAGGACATGTCCTTTATCGAGAAAATGTCCCAGGTCGCCGCTGCTGCGCATGCGCCCTTTATTTCTGCGGCGGCACCGGAATTACTGGGTTTCGAGAGTTTCACCCAACTGGGCGAGCCCCGCGATATGGCCAAGATCTTTCAGCGCACCGAATACGTTAAGTGGCGATCTTTTCGCGAATCGGAAGATTCGCGCTACGTTGGCCTGGCCCTGCCGCATATCCTGATGCGGCTTCCCTACGGCAAGGAAAACGTTCCGGTTGAGGCCTTTGAGTTCGAAGAAGAAGTGGATGGTGCCGATCACAGCAAATACCTGTGGGGCAATGCGGCCTACGCATTGGGTGCCCGGCTCACCGATGCCTTTGCCAAATACCATTGGTGTGCTGCGATCCGGGGCGTGGAAGGCGGCGGACTGGTGGAAGGACTGCCGGCCCACACCTTTAAAACCGACGAGGGCGATGTGGCCCTCAAGTGTCCGACCGAAATCGCGATCACCGACCGGCGGGAGAAAGAACTGGCTGATCTGGGCTTGATTCCCCTGGTGCATTGCAAGGATACCGACTACGCCGCCTTTTTCAGCACCCAGACCTCCAACAAACCCAAGGTCTACGATACTGATTCCGCCAACGCCAACGCCCGGCTGTCTTCACAGCTGCAGTACATCCTGGCGGTCTCACGGTTTGCCCATTACCTGAAATCCATTATGCGCGACAAGATCGGCAGTTTCATGACCCGTAAAAATGCGGAAGACTTTCTCAATCGCTGGATCAACAATTACACCCTCGGCGATGATGATGCCGGCCAGGAGATGAAGGCCAAATATCCCCTGCGTGAAGCGCGGGTGGATGTCACCGAAGTCCCGGGAAAACCCGGGGCTTATCGGGCGGTGGCTTTTTTAAAACCCCATTACCAGCTGGACGAACTGACCATCTCGCTGAGGCTGGTGGCCGATCTGCCGCCCCCTGCAGCCTAAGGCGGCCAAATTCTTTTTTTCCACCGGGTTTGGAAAGGGGGTGAAAGCGGCATAAAAAAAAACGACGAACGAAGGATGGTACGGCAAATAAACTATACAAGAGCGCCAGACAATTAAACCGGGACTCATCCGGGTCCCATTGAGAAAGGAGGTACTGCCATGGCAGTCGATATGTTTCTAAAACTTGAAGGCCTAAAAGGGGAGTCCGCCGATGACAAGCACAAGGGCGAGATCGATGTGCTCGCCTGGAGCTGGGGGGCTTCACAGAGCGGCAC
>CALZJV010000063.1 GCA_945787595.1 uncultured Desulfobacterales bacterium
ACTGAGTGAGAGAGCGCTTTTTTCGTTAATTTGTCTTTGCTTGTCATGGTTAACCTGTCCACTTATGGGCGACCATGGGATTATTTCTGAACCTTAGCATTGATGGTAACACGATATTTCTGCAGGAATTCTGCCGGATGATAGGACAGCTTGGCTTTGCGAAGGCCCGGTTCGTCTAAATCTTGTTCCCGGTTCACCAGCAAAAAATGCCCGGCCGAAAAGGCCAGAAACATTTGATTGATGGCCTGGTAGATACCCTTATACTGGGTGTCGCCCTTTTCAAAATGGATGACGACGGTCTGATTGGTTAAAGCTTCGGCAACCGTGTAAGCCACCATGGCACCGTCTACGAGAATGGCGCCGCCCAGGGTGCCGCTCAATTGGTCCCAATTCTGAAATATTCTGGAAATCGATTGATTTTCGGCAGAAAGGATTTCAGACGACTCACAGTCTCGCCAGGTGCACCAATCATCCTGCATGGCCATGGCTTGGTCGATTAATTTCGACTCAAACGGTACGTAGGTGTAATCGTATTTTTTAACAAACTGGTTTAAAAGGTTCTTTTTTTTGTGGTAGCGATTACCTTTCAATTCGGTAAGATCTCCCACAGCATAAATGTAATCCCAGTGTCCTCTCTCTTCCTCAACGATTGCCAGGTCTCCGAAAGATGTGCGCCAGGATTCGGCAAGTTGTTGCGGAACACGGATAAAGTCGGTTCGCCGGTTTCGCTTCTCTTCAAAGCGTGCTCTCCAGTCGATCCGGTCCCAGGGACCGACAGGGGCCCAAAATAATTCCTGAGGCCTGGTTTGGCGAATCCAAACAAGATTTTCTTCCCAGGCCCAGCGAAGTTTATATTCATCCGCCCAGGCCCAAAGGTTTAAAAAACTGTAGTCGGAGGCCACTTGAGGGCAACATTTCAACAGCTCAAGATAGTCTGTTTGCCGGTCCAGGCTGATGGGTTCAAAAACCAAATTTATTTTTCCTCCCGTGCCGATACAGTAAAATCTTTATTTAGTACCTGGACATATTCTTTGCCCGCCTCATAGGCTTCATCCAGATAAGCGGGAAACTTCAGCACATCGCCTTCAAAATCTAGCTCCCGATATAGCAGCGCTTTCCAGAGTTCCATGTCGAAGGTGTCAAAGAAATACCTCATGCTGAGAAGGATACCATCAAACAGCTTTTTCCCTTTGGTGGCACCTACTGAAATAAAAAGTCCTTTGCGCATCATTTTCGGATGGTTCATGGGGGTCTTGTCGATCCAGTATTTTTTAACCCAAAGGGATTGAAACCGATCCATGAGGATTTTGGTATGTGCACTTACCGTATAAAAAAAGACCGGAGAGGCCAGAATTAAACCATGAGAGGCCAGGATCTGATCCCGTGCTTTCTGAAAATCATCCTTAAGCCTGCATTCTCCTGATTTCGTGCAGCCGAATATTTCGAGACAAGGAGACATTTTCAAATCTCGTAGAAAGATTTCCTCCACCTGAGCACCTGAATCTCTCGCGCCTTCGACTGCTTTTTTCAGTAGCGTTGCCGTATTGCCCTTGCGGCGAGGGCTTCCGTAGATGGCCACTATTTTTATCTTCTCCACTTTCCTCCTCTGAAAACTCCAACCTAGACTTAGATCTCGATAACCAGCCCGATCGGACAATGGTCCGACCCATAAATACTGTTATCGATGAAAGCCTCTTTAACCCAGCCTTTGTCGAGGATGTCCTTGGTAACAAAAAAGTAATCGATGCGCCACCCGACGTTGCGATCTCTGGCCTTGAACCGGTACGTCCACCACGAGTATTTTACGGTATCAGGGTGAAAATATCGAAAGGCGTCCATGTATCCGTTTTCAGTGATGCGATCAAGCCAGTCACGCTCTATGCGCAGGAATCCGGAAGTCTTTTCATTGGGTTTCGGGTTCTTCAGGTCAATTTCATTATGCGCTGTGTTGTAATCGCCGGTAATGATAAGGCTTCTGCCTTGCTTTTTGTACTCATCGGTATAGTTAAAAAATTTTTCGTAAAATTCCAGTTTATACTGCAGCCGTTCTTCGCTCATCTGACCGTTGGGAAAATATATATTAAAAAAAACGAAATCATCAAAATCCATTTCTACGATACGGCCTTCATTATCGAATTTGGATTCACCGATGCCGTATTTAACGCTTTTGGGCTTCAGTCGTGTGTAAACGGCCACCCCGCTATATCCTTTTTTAACCGTCGCATGGGACCAGTGGGATTCATATCCCTGAATGTGTTTCATCTCATCGGTAAGTTGGGCTTCCTGGAGTTTGATTTCCTGTAGAGCAAAAATATCCGCATCCAGATGTCCAAATGAGTCAAAAAAATCTTTTTTAATGGCCGCCCGCAGACCGTTGACGTTCCAGGAAATCAATTTTATTTTTTTTTTTGTTTTAGTCACTGTTAGAACCTTACCTTATCGCAAACAGTGGATTGTCCCTTATGTTTGCCGTCCTTTCTTTCCGCCATTGGTTTTGGAGGATCAACGGTAAATATAAAAAAATATTCTCTGCGCACTTTGCGCCTTTGCGGTGAAAAAAGCTTTTAATTTCCGACCAGCGTACTGATCCGGCCGGCCGTTTCATTGTCGCCGGATTTTTTCAATACGGATAGAACCGAGCACAAACACTCTCTGATAATTGCCGTTTTGGGGCGGGACGATCCCAGTTGAGCGTCAATCGTTTTCAAATCGGCCATCAATTCGGTGAGCGTGTCGAAGTCCAGTCCAAGGTTACCGGTTAGGTTCTTTACTTCGGAAGCTATTTGCTCAACAGCCTGCCGGCCGGTAGAACTCAATAAGGGTGTGTCATCGAGGTTTTCGAATTCATTGCCGCTAGATGTCGTGGGTCCGATTAATTCTCGGGCCATCTGTGATCCATCCGCGCTGATTCCAATTCCACCGGAAAGCGTTCTGATTTCCACCAGCATGGAACCGATGAGTTCCTGGGCCACTGTGGAAGCAAGATCCCGGTCCAGACCCAACTGATCACCGATATCGTACATGGAAACTTGCACTGTTGAATCGCCCTCTGTCCGTTCAAAGAGTTGGATCAGAAATTGCTGCCCGTTCATATCGAGTTCATCGGAGTTCATCATATCGTTATCATCTCTCAGGTTAATCCTTTGCAATTGCTCAGCCACCAAGGCGCTAACCTGAGTTGCAGTAAATAATAAGCATAAAGTAACATCACAAATTTAAATTACAAAAAACACATACCAAATATCAAACAATTTCCAATGATCAAAATTGAAATTTTTTTTAATGCTTATAAGGCACTAAGCGACAAAGATTGCAACCGATGGATACTGCTTACAATGTTAGCCCAATTAGGAGTTATTCGTTATTAGTTATTGGTTAATCGTTTCAGAGGAAGAAAATCCATTCTTATATTTCATCTGTAATAGAATTATATATTGAAGGGATCATCATACTCTAATAACGAATAACACCCAATTGAGCTTTTTTCGCTCATTTAGTACCTAATTTATTGAAATCATGTTTGCACATGATTTATACCATAGCCAGATTGAATATTTTAGGAATGCTATCGATTTTAATAGAAAAGACAGAGCGAAGCGATACCACAAATCTTCAATCTTAAATCGTCAATATTCATCTTAAATCGTCAATATTCAATTCCGGCTTGTCCGGGTTTTTCAACCCGAAATGTTGAACCCTGAACCGCACAACCTAGGGTACAGTATCAAGCATCCCGCTATCCATGCACAACGGCCTGAATCGCGCCTTTGATATCCGGATACTGAAACGAAAACCCGTGTTTCAGCAGTCGATCGGGGATGGTACGCTGACTGCCTAAAAAAACGTCGCCGAATTCACCCAATGCTAAGCGGATCATAAATGCCGGTGCCGGCATAAAGGAAGGGCGACCCAGGACTTCACCCAGGGTTTTGGCCAGTTCGCGATATCGAACCGGATCAGGGGCACAAAAATTATGAGGACCACTGACATCCTGATGCTCAAATATAAACAGGATTGCCGCCATAAGATCCTCCAGATGCATCCACGGAAACCATTGGTTTCCGCTGCCCAGGGAGCCGCCGACAAACATTTTAAATGCAGGGATCATTTTAGCCAGAGCGCCACCGTTTTTCCCAAGCACAACCCCAAATCGCATGACGGCAACCCGAACCCCTTTTGCTGCTGCCTGCATGGCCTCTTTTTCCCAATCCCGTGAGACACCTGCCAAAAAATCATGGCCGACGCGTTCATCTTCTTTTAGAATGTCGTCGCCCCTGTTGCCGTAATATCCGGCGCCGGAAGCACTGCAAAGAGTAGTGCTCCTGCCTTCCGGCAGGGCCGCCACCACATGACGGGTGGTCAGGATACGGCTATCATAGATTTGCCTTTTATAGTTTGCGGTCCAGCGTTTAAAAATGGTGGCCCCGGTCAGATTTACCACGGCTTCCGCTTCTTCGACCGCCTTCTGCCATTTGCCCGGCCGGGTTGTATCTGCTGAAATATATCGATAATCCTCATGACGAATCCGGTGCTGATCTGAAGAGCTGCCGATTGCAGAGATCTTATGCCCCCTGCTTAGCAAATACTCCGAGAGACTGGAGCCGATGAAGCCCGAACCGCCTGTGATAAGTATTTTCATGGATCGTCTCCCTGAATTCCTCCATCGACCATCGTAAGTAGCGTTAGTGGCTTTGTCAATAATTAACCTGAATTAAGCAATTTTTGCTCGATCTGAATATAATAAATAATTTTCAAGGCTTAAAATATTTCGAGAGAATGGAAAACGGAATGGGATTAAGGGTTGGTCTTGGTGCTTGCACCAGGGAGGTCGTCAAGAAAAGTTCGATTGATTTAAGCACTCGGGACATATCCCGATGAATTCAAGTTTATGCCCGATGATCCTAAAATCGGTGGCACCTTTCACCCCATGATCAATTGTGACTTTAAAATCAACCGGAGCATCAACCACCCGGTCACAACGAATACATCGGAGATGGTAATGGTTTTTTGTTTTACCGTCAAAGCGTTTCAGCGTGCAGCCCAGTTCAAGTTTTTGAATATCTCCGCTTTTTGAAAGGATTTCAAGGTTGCGATATACGGTTCCAAGGCTGATGCGCGGAAGGCGTTTGCGAACCATTGCATAAACTTCATCGGCACTGGGATGCGTATCCACCTTACAAAGCTCTTGCAGGATAACTTTGCGTTGACGCGTCATCCGGAAATTCGATTGTTTTTGCAACCCTATCCTCCCCCCCTTAGATGATGCCGTATTTTATGGCCACAATAAGGCCGGTGTCAAGAAGATTTGCGAGTTAAAAGCAGCTGGGCGTGGATCGCGAGCTTTAATTCAGATTTAAATTCAATTTAAACACCCGAGACAAAACTTATCCAACTAACTTGGCATGATTATCCGGTATCGTGATAAAACAGGTATACCGCAACGAGCCGGATTATCTTTCATCAATAGGTGTGAATTCACACACATCGGGACCACAGTAATCTCCGATGTATTCAGACTCGGGTCGATATAGCGTGGGTTTTGGAGCCGCACCTGCAAATTGCTCTTCAACCACGTGGGCGCACCAACCCGCAATTCGGGAGATAGCGAACACCGGTGTAAACAGATCAACCGGAATGCCCAGCGAATTGTACAGTGAACCGCTGTAAAAATCGACATTTACGTAAATATCTTTCCCTTTAAGTTTTTTGAACTCCTCTTTGCCTGTTTTTTCAAGGTTGGCGGATATTTCATACCATTTGGTCTTACCGATCCTCTCTTCCAGCACTTTAGACATGGAGGCTACGATATGCGCGCGCGGGTCATCGGTGTCATAGATCGCATGTCCCAAACCAAAAATCACTCGACCGGCACCAAACTCCTGATTCACGTAATCTTTGACCTTATCCACCGATCCAATTTTAAACAACATTTCCATTACCCTTGTATTGGCACCACCATGCAGATCACCGGATAAAGATCCTACCCCAGCTGCAATGGACGCATATATATGCGCTCTGGTAGAAGCAACTTCCCGGGCGGCAAAGGTTGATGCATTAAACGAATGCTCGGCGTGAAGAACCAGCGCCTTATCCAAAAATCTGCCCATCTCTTCATCGGGAATTTTGCCGGAGAGCATGTATAAAAAATTGGCTGCGTGGTCCAAATCCGCCGAAGGTTCAACCGGCTCTTTATCGTTGCGGATTCTGTCCCAGGCCGCGATGATGGTGGCAAATTTGGCAATGAGTCTAATTGCCATACGCAAGACTGCTTCCATGGATTGATCCCCTTTGTCAGGATCATGGTGGGCCAGTAGAGGAACTGAAGCCTGCAAAATGTCCATGGGCAACGCGTCCTTCGGCCGGTTTTTCAAGACTTCTATCACCGCGGGCGGCAGATGTCTTTCAGCTAAAAGGCGGCGTTTAAACTCTTCAAGCTCGGCCTTGTCGGGCAGCTTTTCATAAAGCAGTAAAAAGGCAACTTCTTCAAAGCACGCATTTTCAGCCAGATCCTGAACCATATAGCCTCTGTAAATTAATCGGCCGTTGGCACCGTCAACCTCACAAATTCTGGTATCTGCAATAACGACACCCCGCAAGCCGGTATTCAAAACAGGTCTGCATTCTTCCATGATTCCATCCCTTTGCATGTTTTTATTTTAGTGAAAAACGAAATCTTTTTATAAGTCGATCCACATGTCAGCTTCATTACCACATTGAGTGCAGGTGGCAGTCCCCATGACGCGTTTTTCAGGTTCCATTCCCTGCCCTGACTCAGTATCGGACCCCGCGCCATTCTGCGCTTCAGCATCAGGTAATGAACACGTCACAACCATCTCAGCCTCGTTACCGCAATGTTCGCATTTGCAGACGTCTTTTTTGACAATTTCACTCATGAACCACTCCTTATAATTTTTCTCTGCTATACTTCTTATGTCAAAATAGAATTAATAATTCAACCTATTAAAACGTCATCTTTTCCAGCGGCCGTCGTTCGGGGATATATTCGCGTGGAATTTTGTTCTCATTCCAATCTGTTGAAACATAAAGGTTGCAGTAACAGCTGCCAAATTCATCTATGTCAGGCACGCTGTAAACGCAGGGACAAATGATATCTTTGTCGGCATCCCGGTCGCCGGAAAGTAGTCTACATGGGCAACCCATATACCCGTAACGCTCTTTGTTGACAAGCAGGGCTTCTAAAAGCTCAAAGGTTCGCTCCCTGTCGTGGTTGAAATAATAACCTTTGGCTTCCTGTACTTTTTTCATTCTCTCATAAAGCTCTTGTGCATCCATCACATTCCCAGTGCCTCCTTGATTTCCTTTTCCTTGAACCCGACGATCACTTTTTCACCGATGATGATGGTGGGAAAGGAGCAACGCGGGTTAAACTTTTTGACATCTTCAATAATGGCCTTTCTTTCATCGCCTTGGAGCTGGTCCACATTGACAAATTCATATTTAATGGTGCATTCGCCTAAAAATTTTTTGGTCGCTTTACAGTGGCTGCAGGTGCTCAAAGAGAAGATCTTAACGTCAGGTTGAGACATAGATTCATCCTTTCATAGATTTGATGTCAATATGACTCCGGAAACGTATATTCATGTTGCCGGAGGCAATAACAAGCTGTGAGATTTATCAAACTGAATACAAACAGTTACAATAACAGAAAGTTAATTTCAATAATAAAAACAAATTTAAAGGAAAATCCAGAATAGACTCAAATATCGATTAAAACATCGATTCAAATATAGATTCAAATTTCATACCAATGCCCAATAATTGTGCTATAAATAGCAAAGCCTAATGATAAATACTGGAATTTCTGCAATCTATTGGAATCATGGTGTTTGTTAAGACCTCTGTCTTGGTAAGCCGCTTGGAATGTTGGCCCGTCCTGGCGCGATTCGGTGTTAATCGCTTCTTCTGTTATAATAGCCTGGATTACATCAAAAAAATGGACACGCTATGAGACGAATGAGACACCATGGCGGCCAATTTAAGAATCACGAATTGATGCATTCACGGGTTCTCACTAAACAATCTGCCGGATAGGTATGCCTATTTCTAAATATCTAATTTTTTTATAATTTATTTAAAAATAGATCATTTTGTCGGGTGAAATTTTCCTTAAACAGGATATCAATTTCACTGCCTTTGCACATATAGTAGGATGGGTTTAGTGGGATACCGGCACAATTTAGGTTGGGTTTGCCTATCTTATTACACCTCAACAGTTTGAAATAACAACCAAATTAGCGAACCCAACAAGATCGGTTGCAGACCATCGGCTTAACCCGACCTACCATTTATCGTTTAGCCCTACGAAGTGGATTCCCCCTTTTCCATATTGTATTAAAACCGGTGAAACGTCTCGGAATGGGGGTTGATACATACATGTATCATAAGACAAAAACGGTGCGCTTTTCGGGCTGACTACGTTGCTGAGGCATAAAAAAATTTTGCTGAGAATTATCTTTTATATTGAAATTTAACAAGTTAAGGTTGAATCCAGTTTAATTTCGAAATAATTAGTATGAAAATAAAACTGGCATGAAACTTGCGGATAAACGTAAATAAGCTAAAAGTTTGGCGGTATTTTTTATCTCTTGACAAAAAGCGCTTTTATATCTAAATAGTAACCTTTACTAATAACTTCAATATACCCTATCTAAACTGACTTTTCATAATCACGTACTGTATGGAAATTCAGCCCGTTTATAATCCATTTACTATAATTCCATGAAGGGAGGCAATATATGGCTGAAAAAAAAGTAATCTCAACTAAAAAGGAGATAGATATCAATGCTGTAACTATCTGTGATGCTACAGCTCAAATGCTCGTCAAGGCTCGTAAAGACGGTGTCGAAACCGCCTTTGATCGGGCTGCAAGCATGAAGGCCTGTCCCATCGGGGCGGATTCGGCCTGCTGCAAGCACTGCGCCATGGGGCCATGCCGGCTGAATGCCAAGGATCCGTATTCAAAAGTGGGTGTCTGCGGAGCGACCATCGACACTATTATGGCGCGAAATTTTGCTCGCATGGTCGCTGCCGGCGGTGCCGCTCATACCGACCACGGCATGGGCATGCTCGATCTTTTCCGCGAAGTGCTAAACGGTAATATTAAAGACTATACCATTAAAAATCCGCAAAAGCTGATTGAGGTCGCCCAATCCATCGGAATTGAAACCGAAGACCGGGAACTCAAAGAAATCGCCATGGATCTATATGAGGAGCTTGAACGCACTTACACCCAGGTCGAAGGAGAAATTCCCTTTGCCCAACGCGTTCCGGCAAAAACCCTGGAAACCTGGCGCAAACAAGGAATTGTGCCGCGCGGGGCCATGCGTGAGATTATGGAATTAATGCACCGCTCGCACATGGGCGTGGACCAGCATTATGAAAACCTTACCAAACAGTGCAGCCGCACCGCACTGGCCGACGGCTGGGGCGGTTCCATGGTGGCCACCGAGATATCCGACATTCTGTTCGGCACACCATCGCCGGTGGCCGTCGAAGTCAACATGGGTGTTTTAAAAGAAGACCAGGTTAATATCATTATTCATGGCCATGAACCCAATCTGTTTGAGTCCATGGTAGAATCGGTTAATGAATCCACCCTGATCCAGGCCGCCAAAGACGCCGGCGCCAAAGGGCTCAACCTGGTGGGAATGTGCTGCTCCGGTTTGGAGATGTTTGTGCGTCACGGCATTCCGCATGCCGGCAACTTTATGTCCACCGAAGCGGTTTTGGTTACCGGTGCGGTCGACGCCATGGGTGTGGATGTCCAGTGTATCAAACAAGGCCTGGCTAAAGTTGCGGACTGTTACGGTACCAAGCTGATTACCACGAACCCGCGCTGTCATATCGAAGGCGCCACTCACATTGAATTTCATGAGCACGAGCCCAAAAGCTGTACCGATGAAATCGTAATCCAGGCCATCGGCCGATTTAAAAATCGGAATATGCCGATTGAAATTCCAAAAATCGTCAACACCGGGGTACATGGTTTTTCCCACGAATACATCAATTACATGCTCGGCGGAACCTTCCGGGCCTCCTACACCCCGCTTAACGACAATGTTATCAACGGACGCATACGTGGCGTTGCCGGTGTGGTCGGATGCACCAATCCCAGGGTAAAGCAGGACTGGTTGCATGTGGAACTGGTCAAGGAACTGATTAAAAACGACGTCTTGGTGCTCCAGACAGGTTGCTCCCAAATTGCGCTGGCCAAAGCCGGACTGACAACTCCGGAAGCGGCCCATCTGGCCGGTGCCGGCTTAAAAGAAGTATGCGAAACCGTCGGCATGCCGCCGGTATTGGGTATGGGTGCCTGCGTGGATAACAGTCGGATTTTGATTGCCGCATCCGAGATGGTTAAAACCGGCGGTCTGGGGGAGAGCATCGCTGATCTGCCGGCGGCCGGGTGCGCTCCGGAATACATGAGCGAGAAAGCCCTGTGTATCGGCCAGTATTTTGTCGCTTCCGGTGTGTTTACGGTATTCGGTGTAACCTTTCCTATTGTCGAAGGCACCAAATTCCACAAGCATATGTTCGAAGAGCTCGAGCAGCTGGGAATGGGCAAATGGGGGTTTGCAACCGATCCTTACGAAATGGCGCGTTTGATGATTGCGCATATCGACAAGAAGCGCAAAGCCCTCGGCATCGACAAAGCCAGAGAACGCACGCTGGTGGACATGGCCGATCGCCGCACGATGGATGCCGCTTAAACCCATCCGGTTGGCGGGAATAATCTGAAGCAGTAAACGAAATGGGGTTCCGAACCGGAGCTCCATTTTCTTGAAGCATGTTGTTAGAAAAAACGGCCTAAGGGCCTAAATCTACACCTCTAATTCTTTTTTCAGCCATGCTTTGACATCATCTTCCAGCGCGTAAACACCTTTGAGTTCGCAGACATCCTTTTCAAATTGTTGCGGCAGCTCAAATTGCGCCAGTTCAAGGGCTTCTTCGGAGTTTCTTCGAATCAGGTAAATGTAAAATGGTTTGCGCCAGCAGTTTACCACAAAGTAGGTCGAGTAATCGTCCTTGGAACGAATAATGTGCTTGCCGCTGCCCCAATCCGTGTTGCCCCATTCCAAATAAAGTTTGACTGCTTCTTCGGGCCCTAAATCCCAGCTGATCTCATTGATCAGATCAATCTCTTCCTTTAATTCTTCCAGTGACAGCATCTAGACCTCCTTAAATTTATTACAATTGCCAGTCGAATAAAATTATAGACAAAATAATGATTTTAACGATTGCTGTCAAACAGCCGAAGCATTTATTGGCTTGCTTTTATCCTCAAATTCGTCCCGACAAAGGTCGACCCGGGCACACCGATATGGGATTACCGGCCGAAGGTTTGGATTATGAATTATTCATTACGCAAAGCTCTTAGAGTTAAGAAATAGAAAACTTGAATAAAATATCATTTTATAATAGGATCGGTTGCAACATTTTCTAAGATCGATGAGCTTTTCCAATAGTGATATCAAGAAATCAAACTTTCGGTGGTGATTAAAATGCATCTCTTTTCATTGCGATCGTCAAAGAAGAAAAAAACCTCTTCCATAATCGAAAGCATTGGATCAAGCTTGATTTTTTCACTCTTTCTTTTGCATTCCCTTCATCTTCCGTCGTCTAATGCCATCGAAAATAATCCGCTATCAGAGCATAACGATGGATTAGTTGATATAGTGAATCCTTTTAAATCAACCTGTTATGACTGGAGAGGTACCACAATTCCATGCGATTTTAAAGGACAGTACGCGGAACTCCTGTTCGATAAACCCATCCCCGATCCCCGCTTTATGGACAACAAAGATGGCACGGTGACCGACAACTTAACCGGGCTCATCTGGTTGAAAAATACGAATTGCTTTAAAATGATGGATTGGGAAAGTGCTATCCTGGCGTTAAAAAGTCTGAAGGATGGAGACTGTGGCCCTGATTCAGCGCTTATTCTGTCAGATGGTTCGTCAGCCGGCGACTGGCGTTTGCCGTCCATGAAAGAACTATGCATATTGATCGATTATAGCAGAAGAAATCCAGCTTTACCAAACGGCCACATGTTTTCAGATTTCCCATCCGGTTACTATTGGTCGGCGACCGCCCTTGATTATCATCCCGGATTGGCATGGATTGTGTACATCGAATCCGGCACCACCTGTTACGATGATATCAAAAATCATGCTGGCCATATTTGGCCGGTCCGCGAACCAAAGGAATAATCCGCCATTTTTATCAGTAATTATTCCCGCTTTGATGTGTTTCTTCACAAAAACAATTTAGTCGAACATTTCGATAATATCTTCAACTGATGTATATTGTCTGTTCTGCACTATTGCCGTCGGTTTGAATGTCAAATAACCGAACGCGAATCCCAAACCTCTACGTAGAGCGATATCTTCTTTAATAGCCTGGATCCAACCCTTATCCGCTAATTTTATTACATACGGCAGATTCGTGTTCGATAAAGCATAGGACGCCGTTTTAGCAACTGCCGAAGGTAAATTGTCCACACAATAGTGCCGGATGCCGTTGACTACATAAGTCGGTTCGTCATGAGAGGTAGGCACACAGGTTTCAATGGCTCCGGCGGGATCGCAGGATATATCCACGATCAGCGCCTCCTTTTTCATAAGTTGGAGCATCTCTCGGGTCACAATATGTTGATCCGACCGGGGTGGCCATTTGACGGCATTGATTAACAAGTCGATTTTCGGCAGCATTTGTCGGACATTATAATCGTTTAAATACAACGTTATTATCTGGGGCAAAATTTTTTGGCGGATATCTCTTAATTTTTCTAAATCTATATCCAGCAGGGTCACGTCAGCTCCCAAGCCAATGGCATAGCGCGCCGCTCCGAGCCCGACACTGCCGGCACCAAAGATCGCCACGTTAGCCGGTTCAGCACCAACAGCTCCTCCGACTAAAATTCCATTACCATCGTTGATGGTAAACATATGGTACACGCCCATAATTAGCCCGACCTCACCTGCAATTTCACTCATGGGTGTAAGCAGTGGAAATTTGCCGTCATCGGTTTCAATATCTTCATAAGCAATTGCGATTACCTTTTTATCCAACAATGCCTGGGTTTCTTCAGGGTTGTTGGCTGAGTGAATATAGGTAAAAACTATCTGTCCTTCTTTCAAAAAATCGAATTCTTGCGGGAAAAGTTCTTTGACTTTAAGAATCATTTCCCCTTTTAGGTATACCGTTTTGGCATCGGGCGCTAGTATAGCCCCGGCTGAGGTGTATTCTTCGTTGGATATTCCGCTGCCCAAACCGGCTTGTGTTTCAATTATAATTTGGTGCCCTTTTGAAACGAGCGCATTTACCGCGGCTGGTGTAATCGAAACTCTATATTCATTTTTCTTTATTTCTTTGGGTACTCCTATAATCACGGATGCACCTCTTTAGCCTGTGCTTAACAATAATTCTTTTCTTTACTCATAATGATTCAAGAGCTCAAACGTGATCCGAAGTGCTTCGGGGAGCGTATCATCTTTATTCACACCGGCGGTATCCTTGGTCTATTCCCAAAGGCTCGCGAAATCGAACCGCTGATTTCATGATTTCATGGCATTTTTAAATAGTAGGCATTCCACCAGTTTCAAGATACGTTTTAAATTCTTCCACGCTCAATCCCTCTAGTCCTAAGCTCTCCAACGTTCGTTTGCTTTCAGCGGAGTAATTGATACCGGATATGGCTTCGCCCATGTGCAAAATGGCCTGGCAGGTTGGAGTAGGTATTTTTAAATATTTACCAAGTGAGCAAAACATGGCCAATCCCATACCGACATCTTCGTGGATATAGCGGTTATCGAGGGTGTTCGGATTGCGGAAGCCGCTATAACCAGGTCCATTTTTATAACATTCATAATAATCCGTACTTCGTGCATATCCCTGTTGTACAGAGGTTACGGGGTCAGGTTGTGCTTGATATCCAAGGGCTTTTAGCAAGGCCATTCGTTCCTCATCCAACTTCTGTATCAAGCGTGCGACGGTCGGGGAGACGCCATCTTTGTAAAAAAAAGTGCTGTCTCCTTCATTCTCTATCCGCGCAGCATTCAAAATAGTAATCGGTGGATGAATAACCGGATTGGCATTGTTCAGCCCCGCTTCAATCACACTGCCAGTGCGAACCAAACCCGGATATAATGCTTCCAGTTCCGGACCGAATCGGCTTACGTTCTTCGCTGGTAATGTTCCATAGGCTACACGGTTAGCCTTGACGGAAATTTCCACCAACGCATCTTTTGCTCGGCAGCCGTAGGTTAATGTTGATGTTTCGACCATAGTCGGAAGTTGCTGTAATCCAAGCTTTCGAAATACGTGGGCAAAATGCAACGATCCACCGGTGGAACCAGGATTCAGAATAAGTAGATGGTCGGGTTTTATAAACGACGCGATTTCATGAGCAACTTGATCATGAGCCAGCGCCTGGGTGCAGATCATTATCGTGTCGACGTCCTCCATCGCTTCTTTAAGATCGCAGGTTACCAGTTCAAGATGCGCCTTCCCCGAGACGGCACCAGTAGCCGTCAAGATGTTTGTTTCAATGATTGCTTCAAGGTTCCTTTTAAACTCCGGGAATTCAAACAGACGCACATGTTTATTCTGCTGCGCCATATCAACTGCAGCCGCTTTACCTCCGTTGCCAGCGCCGACGATGGCGATGTGTTCGATCATCGAAAGTCTCCTGTAGGCGATTCATACCTATGAATACCTAAGTCCATCGATTCGTAAATTCGATCACGAATTTACTCACTCAGGACTTAGTGCTGAGTGAGCAATTAGATTGAATTGATCGAGTAACGTATGTTATTGTATTTGCGAATCGAAGCACTAAGCTTTGCATATATGATACAAGATGCAATATTGATTTTCTTTTTTGAAAAGAGCACTAATAAAGAACTCGACCTCGGGTGTTATGTGAACCTATATAAAATTCTTTTTTTGTAGATGCAGCCAAAGTCGAAGCCTCGTCATGTGATGGTGGCTATTTGTTCCATACGAATCCACTCAGAGGGTTCGAAACGCTTCACACATTACAATATCGCGTTCAAGAAAATTTTAGATCGTTCACTTTTGGGGTTGGTAAAGAATTCTTTGGGTGGTGCCACTTCTATGATTTGCCCTTCGTCCATAAACACAACCCGCTTCGCCACTTCCCGGGCGAATCCCATCTCATGGGTAACTACGATCATGGTCATGCCCTCTTTCGCAAGATCAACCATAACGTCGAGCACCTCATTAATCATTTCCGGGTCCAGTGCCGATGTTGGTTCATCAAAGAGCATCATCTTCGGGCGCATACATAAACCCCGAGCAATGGCTACCCGTTGTTGCTGGCCCCCCGAAAGCTGGGTTGGGTAAGCTCCTGACTTGTCCCCCAATCCCACTCTCTTCAAAATTTGCTCGCCGAGTTTTTCCGCTTCGGCCTTTTTAGTATTTCGTACTTTGATAGGCGCAATGGTGATGTTGTCGAGAGCTGTCATATGAGGATAGAGATTAAACTGTTGGAAGACAAATCCGATTTCTGCCCGGATCTGGGTCATATTGGTTTTCTTATCATGAACCTTCATACCGTCCACGATGAGTTCACCCTCCTGAATGGGTTCCAGGCGGTTGATGCAACGAATCAGCGTGCTTTTCCCCGATCCGCTCGGGCCGCAGACAACCACTACCTCGCCCTTTTCGACCTCAAGATTGATGTTAGTCAAAACATGAAGGTCCCCAAACCATTTGTTGACGTTCTTGAAAGAGATCATATCCTTATTCCCTTTTTATGAAGCACGTTTTTTGGTGCCGTCAGGATGCTCCGGATCAGAGTTTGGTAGCCACGACCGTCATCCGTCTTTCAAGGATATTTGAAAGATTGATCAACGGATAGCAAACGACAAAATACAGAATACCCACCAGGCCGAACACCATGATACCTTCCGGGATCCGCTGGACGGTCAGCCAGCCCACACGGGTCACATCCACAACCCCAATAGCGGAAACCACGGATGAGTCTTTGACGAGCAGCACATATTGACCCACCAGCGGGGGCAGTATCGTGCGCATGGCCTGGGGGAGAATGATGTATCGAAGTTGCTGATAGGCTGAAAGGCCTGAGGCCGTCGCCGCTTCTCTTTGTCCGGATGAAACGGCCAGGATACCGCCGGCCACGATCTCACAGATAAAACAGGCAGCCAGGTTGGTCAGGGCGATGACCGCGGCTGGAAAAGCCTCCAATTCTATTCCGATACCGGGTAGGATGAAGAAAACAATAAAGACCTGGACCAGGAAAGGCGTGCCCCGAATCAGGTCTACCCACGCACCGATCAAGGATCTCAATATTTTATTCCTGCTGGCCCTTATGATTCCCCATATGAAGCCGATGATGGTTCCCACAATAAGACTTAATCCGGAAACCGCTACCGTCATCCAGAGCCCTTTGATGAAAAACGGCAGGCTGCGAATCAATTCATTAAAATAGAAACTCCACATAGATTTTCTCCCCGTTTCTCAATGAGCTTCCCTGAAAATCAGTCGCTTTTCTGACCAACTTGAGAAGCCTTTGAGCATGTAATAAATAATCAGATAAAAGGCCGCTGTCGTCAGGAACCCTTCTGCGGGCATAAATCGATCCGATGTCAACAACTGGCCGGCCCGTGTCAGCTCCACAATCGAAATCAATGAGAGGAGCGAGGAATCCTTGACTAGAACGATGGCCTGTCCCAGCATGGGCCGAATCGTCATACCGAGCGCCTGAGGCAGGATGATATAGCGCATACGCTGGAAATAGTTCAAGCCGGAGGCAATTCCAGCTTCGATCTGTCCGTTTGGAATGGCCTGAATGCCTGACCTGACGATCTCGGCATAATAGGCCCCACTGTTCAAGGTTAGGGCAAAAACGCCTGTAACCCATTCAGGAATCATAATGCCAAGAGACGGAAGACCGAAATAGAAAAAATAGAGTTGCGCCAGCAATGGTGTGGAACGAATACTCTCTATATAGATACCGGCGATGCTGGAGACCACGCGAGACACACTGAGTCGCATGGCGCAGGCTATAGTTCCCACTACCAGGGCTCCCAGCAGTGACAATGCAGACAGCCAAAGGGTGGCCAGAAAGCATTGCAGATACAGCGGCATGTATTCCAAGATGACCCTGAAATTGAAGGCTTCAAGCATATCTTTTACCCGTAAATTTTATGTGTTAGGTTTGATGCAACGGGGTGTGAGCCGGCTGAACCGGCTCACACGAGATAAAATTTAATCTGCCCGAAAGATAAAAGATGGTTTAATGATCTTTCTTCCAATCCAGAGTATTGACCCAGTAATTCAAGTTGTCATCGAGACGGCCATCCAGACTGACGTGTAGGAAGAATAGGTTGAGCCATTCCCGCAGATCCGGGGAATCGTAACGCACCGCAAAAGCCAGCGGGGATTTGGACAGCTGTCCTTCCAGAATTCGGACACTATTGGGCGGAAAGCTGGCTGCCTGGCCGCGTACGGCCGAGCCGTCGTTCACCCCGGCATCGGTGTGCCCCGCAAGCATCGCATTGATCAGAAGCGGTCCACCACCTTTATAGGTCTTTAATTGGGCATCGGGAAAGGCTTTTTTGGCATCATTTTCACCGGTTGAACCCAAAAGAACGGCGATCTTGGTCCCTGGTTTCCTAACGTCTGCGAGGGACTTGATCGGGCTGTCCTGCTTCACGAACACCACACTACCTGTATACATATAAGGGTCGGTGAAAGCGATTTTCATGGCCCTTTTCAGGGTCGGAGTCATGTCGGCCGCAAGCATGTCGGCCTTCTTAGAGAGTAGCGCAGGGATCAGACCATCCCAGTCATAGTTGAGGTACTTGACCTTCACACCCATTTCCTTGGCGATCATTTCACAAAGATCTATAGAGCTGCCTGTCCGTTTGCCATTTCTATCCACAAAGCTGAAAGGAGCTCCCTGGGTCTGACAGGCGATACGAAGTTCCCCTCTTTGGGCAATCTCTTCAAGCGTACCGGCTGCTGCGGTTCCAAAAAAAACGAAAAGAAATGCCAATGCGAAAATCACCGTAAATACTTTAAGCTTTTTCATTTTCTCCCTCCTTTATCCCTCATGTCAGGATCTGTCATTTTTTTGTCTTCATATTGTTAGACTCTGAACGTTTTTTAGACCCAAATCACCTCCCTTCTCGATTTATTTTGCTGTTTGAAAGATTCGTAGGTGCTGCTCTTCCTTGAATTCCAAGGCCCCCCTAATACAGTGATCTTCATTTATATCGCTTCCACCGCCTTGGGCAAACGAACCCATTTTTGTCTTGATTTTATAATTACAAAAGTTTCACTTTTTACAACAGTGCCGACTTTGGGGATGATTTCCGTTGTGAAGCGATATAGTTCCTGTGTACCGCCGGTCACCACTACTTCAGCAAAAATATCGTAGCGACCTGTCACTACGGCTGCCCACGTGACGTTATCCAGGCTGGATACCTTTTCCAATATTTGGTCTAATTTGCCATGGGATCGTATATTCAAACCGATCAGGGCTGTGATTAGTTCCTGATGTTGGTAAGTGTCTACTAGCCCGGAAACCTTCAGCATACCGGATTCTTCCAGGTTTTTAATTCTGGACCGAACCGTCGGTGCCGTTACATTTAAACGCGCGGCCATATCTCCAATAGGCATGCGGCCGTCCTCGGTAAGCAAACGAATGATCTCGTTATCCAAGGAATCGAAAGTATTCTTTTTCATATACCACAAAATTTTTTAATAGGAATATTTTTTCCTCAATAAATAGCTTTATTGATATTTTGTCAATAAAAATTTATCGATTTAGAAAATTATTTGAAATAATTTTATTCAAAGTAGGTTTGGATTCTATGCATTTGCACGGAAAATCTTATGCTTTATTTTGTCTGTAACTGGCAGCCAAGAGGACACAAAGTCGCTTCGGGTTAGAAATATTGGCCTGAGATCCATTGATTTCTTTCTGAGAGATCTTTGCGCTGGAAAAAATGTTTTGCTTAGAGGAAGGGTATCAAATCGGGAAAGATATTTGAAAAGAAGAAATATTCGACTTTATCGGCAATAATTGTCCCTTATTTAGGCCCTTAGGGGCATTTTTCTGACAACATGTTGTAAGGAACGTAAGGTGTCAGGTTTCAGGTGTCGGGTGTCAGGGAATGGAAGTGTTAGATACTGACACCTGACACCCGACACCTGAAACCCATATAAACAATCAGCGTGCTTGCTGCCCTGAAGGGGCCACTTTTTCCGAGTGCAGTCTCGGAAAAAGCGTAGCACCTATTTATTCAAATCCCATCATGTTTGCGCAAGATTTATGTATCTATAATCTGATTCTTGCTTTTTTGATGATGGAGGCGAAATAAAATAGATAGAATACCACAAATCTTCAATTTATCTTCAATTTTCAATCTTCGATCTTCAATTCCGGCTTGTCCGGGTTGGGATTTTGTGACAGCTTCTACAGTAATTCAACGATTTACCGCAGTTCAGGATGATCCTTTAGGAACCGATAGAGCGTTGCGCGGCCTACGCCGAGCAATTTGGCGGCTTTGGCTTTGTTGCCGCCGGTTTTTATCAGCGTAGACCGTACGCCTTCCAAAGTCAATTTTCTGGATGGCCCTCTGCGAATACAAATATTTTCGATCTCCCGCAGCTCTAAAGGTAAATCTGCCGCCGATATCGTTTCGCCGCTACACTTAACGAAGGCATACTGGATCGCATTCTGCAATTCACGAACATTACCCGGCCAGCGGTAATCCAGCATTAAGGACATGGCCTTGCTGGAAATTTTAAGGGGTTTGCGATCGTATCGCTCACCGGCCTCTCGTAAAAAATGTTCGACCAGCAATGGAATATCAATTTTACGATCGCGAAGTGGTGGGAGATAAATTGGTATCACATTGAGTCTGTAGTAAAGATCATCGCGAAATTTGCCCTGCTTAACCGCTTTTTTAAGCTCCTTATTGGTGGCGCTGATCACCCTCACATTGACCGCAGTCGTTTGTTCACCGCCGATGCGTTCAAATTTGCCCTCCTGCAAAAAACGCAAAAGCTTCACCTGCATGTTATTGGATAGCTCTGCGACTTCATCGAGAAAAATCGTTCCGCCGTCGGCCAGCTCAAAGCGACCTTTCTTGTCACGAATAGCCCCTGAAAAAGCCCCTTTCACATGACCGAAAAGCTCGGTTTCGATCAGACCTTCAGGCAGCGCTCCGCAGTTGATCGGAACAAAGGGGCCTCCGGTCCTGCAGCTTTCACTATGGACGGCATTGGAGATCAGCTCTTTGCCGGTTCCGGTTTCACCGGATATATGAACGGGATAGTCATAGCCGGCAACATCGCGGATTTGTTTAAAAATATCGAGCATTTTGCTGTCTTGTCCGATAATATTGCCGAAGCTTGTCAATTCCCCGGCTTTCATTTGCAGACTGAACAGAGCGGTAACGTCCTTGAAGGAAGCCAGAACACCGGTGAGCCGGCCGTTGCCGTTCTTCATACTGGTAACGGTCACCTCTACACGCCGGTGTTCACCAGTTTTGGTAGTGAGGTTGAGGGTATACTCGGATTTATCAGCCGGCTCAGGATTACCATCGCAGAACGCACAACGTTCGCCACAAAATGGACTGCCGAACGCCTGGTGGCAATCTCTGCCCAACATTTCCTGCCGGCTGTATCCGGTAATGTGTTCGGCTTCCGTGTTGAAAAAAAAGATGCGCCGGTGCATGTCATGAGCGATGATGCCTTCTTTGAGATTATCCAGGATGTTTTCCAGGTTATCCTGGTGACACACTAAATTTTCGAGTGAAAAATCCGACATGATGGGCCACTTCAGTTATTCTATAACACTTTGTATTTTATTGATATTTTGTGTTTTTAGCAGAATGTAAATCCAGGATCGTTTTTTTAGTACAATTGGTTATCAAAGTCAAACCGCCAATTACTAAACAGGGGAACGTCAAAGTCACCACTAACTGGCTCAGATAGTATCACTTTGATTTCCCGGATACGGCACTAAAATCCCAAATCACAATACTCAAATCCAAACAATATCGAAATCACAAGTTCCAATTACCAAAATATTTCAAATACTTATCCGATGTCTCGTTGTCATTTTATCTGTTTTGAATTTTGAATTTCGGTCATTAGAATTTGTTTGGTATTTGTGGTTTGATGCTTGGAATTTTCATGGTTTTGATTAAGTAACTTTATTTATTCCAAGCAATTATCTCATATAATGACGCTATCCTGGGTTCCTATAGCTCAACCGGCATTTTCCGGTTCAATTTAATGCCGTTTAAGTCAATGGCGACATCATAGGCCAATACTTCAAGGCCCCCTTTGACGGCTTGCCGCAAACCCTGGCCGTATTCGGGATCGATATGATCGGCCGGTTTGAAAATTTTGGCGTCCATTCTTTGAATGAAATAAAACATGACGCAACGGGATCCGGAATTCACCAAAGCCTCAAGCTCGGTGATATGTTTGAGCCCCCGGGTTGTGACGGCATCGGGAAACAATGCTACGCTGTTGTCGACCAAGGTGCAATTTTTTATCTCAACATAGCAGGGCTCCCGCTCCGCACCGTTCAACGCCAGGTCGATACGGGAATGATCGCTGATTTTGACTTCGGCCTTAACAGTTTTATAGCCGATCAATTCCGGTACCACACCGGCTTTAACGGACGCAAATACCAGCCGATTGGGGACCAGGGTGTTCACTCCAACCAGGGAGGTCTGCATTTCGATCAGTTCCCAGGTATATTTATACTTTCTTTTGGGGTTGTCGTGAAATGATAAGTACACCCGACGTCCCGGTTCACTGCAGCCTTTCATGCTGCCCGTATTGGGGCAGTGGGCGGTGATGACTTTACCGTCATTTAATTTCACGTCGGCTAGAAAACGCTTATATCGTTTTATCAGTATTCCGGGAATCAACGCCGGCCATGACAAACCCTTAAACGGTTTTGAATCTTTTTTATTGCGAATAGTTAATTTGGTTAATCCAAACATCATGATAGTTTTTTTGCGGTTCTATAACCAAAACAAAGATTCTCGCTAAAAGCCGGCGATATGGCCTTTTTTTGGGTTATAATTCGTTTTTTTAAATTGAACCGCTAATGGCCTTCTTTAAATATTCAATCCCAATAGGTATTTTTCTTCAATAAAATCCGCCAGCCGGTCAATGTCTTCCAGGTCAAATACGGGAACTTTCAAATTAAGGTCCATATCGCTGACCACGGCAACCAAATGTCTGTCGGCTTTAAGGAGCACATTGGTGTGTCGAGCTGCCCGGACAACTTCAATTTTGGGTTTAGCTTCTCTTTTGTATCCTTCGGTAATCACAAGATCCATGTCATCAAAAAATTTTTGTAGGCCATCCAGAGTGCCCTGATCATCGTTTTTGACCATGGCAATTTTTCCCGCTGAGGCAATGATGACTGTTTCCGCACCGGCATCCCTGTGGCGCCAACTATCCTTGCCGGTTTTATCGAAATCAAAAATATGATGGGAATGCTTGATTGTACCAATCTTGTATCCCCGGTGCTTAAGCAGGGGTATCAGTTTTTCAATGAGCGTTGTTTTTCCGGACTGTGATCGACCTACAATGCAAATAATCTGCGGCATAGTGAAATTCCTGCATTCCTTTTTATTATCCTTTTTTTAATCGCTCGAAATAAGCTTAAGAGGGAAAACTATGCTGCAAAAGGAACATTGTCAAGCGCAGTGTTGATTTTGAAAGATATCGTATTTTCGGCAACCGGAATAATGGATCAGCAAATGTGGCAAATAGAGGTTGCAGACATCAAAAAGAACCTCGATAGTGAGTTTAAAGGCCCCCACTGCTAAAGTTCGTTTAAAGATGAAATCGGTATCCAGTTTCAAACTACTTCGCTGTTATCCTTTTTAACTGTTCGCGAAACATTGGTGACATTCCAAAATCTTTATCCTACAACAGCTACCATTGACGATTTAGTGGAGTTGTGCCGTCTGACAACATTTTAAAATCAATGTTTGGATCGGATGTGATTTGATTTTTTCAGTTACGGTAATGGGATCGTGCCTTGATCTATTTTTCATTTTCTTCTTAGGTAGTTTGAGTTTGACGGCATTGGGCCTGGTGCTGGCATCCAGAGGGACCAGTGAAAAATTTACCACCGGCATCTTGAATTTTATTTCCTGGCCTATTCGGTCTATAGGCGGATATTTAGCGGGGGTTTATTTTTTTTCCAACAGGATGAATTCATCAATAAAATGAGTCGAATGGAATAGCGCAGCCATTTTTAAGTACAGAAAAATAAACGGAGTCGCTACCAAGTGAATTAGATTGACCGGAACATGGTTTATGTAATTATAAATTAGAAAAGCACAGTAAAAGAGCAGGAATAGTTCCAAAACCGCGTTGAGGGATCCCAAAAAATAGTGCCGGATATAAAAATAACCACCGCCCGGAATAAAAATCGAACTGAGTGCTGCGGGGCGCTTGCTTTTGAATTTGAGATTACAATTTTCGCAGCGATACTTCCCATCCTCAAGTTTGTGGGTACAGCTCGGGCAAAGATGGGTTCTTGAGGCTAAATGACGTTGGGTGCCGGATAGCGGTATGGTATTTTTAAGTAAGGCCTTTATTCTTTTTCGATCGGAAAGGGCAACTGCTTTTAATTTTTCACTTTTCCCAGCTTTCACATATTTAACGATCAGGGTTCCCCCTTTTAAAATAATGGATTGGCATCCCGCGTAGTCTATCTGGGAAATCGAGTTTTTGTGCTTAAGGTTGGACGTTACCGGGACGTGAAAAACTCGATAGTTCGTAAAAATATACATGGCACGTTTGAGATAAACAAAAAGAAATCCGGTCAGATACTGGGCCGGAGATGACAAAGGTGAATATCCGGTTGTTATCAGTAATATTTTTTCTCCTTTTTTTAAAAACGGCTTTAAAAACGTTAGTTTTACAATTAACTTTCGTTGCCGCTTTTCAATTCGCTTTTTGTAGACATTTTTGTGGTTGGAGAACAAGATTTCACGATCCACGGGAAGGCCGAAAATCTGAGGTCCCATGATATCAGACGGAGTAAAAGTCGCTTCTGCCATCAATTGATACTCCTTTAAAATTATAACTATTTTAAGCTGAAGGCCCAGGGAAATGACTGGTATTGGTTATTATGCTTGAAATGGCTGACGAAATCGTATTTAGCCGAGGTTTGAGATCAAACGCTGCCGATAACTATCCCTGAATCATTGGGGCTTTGCACCGCGATCCGACGTATATCTTTTACGCCGGCGGCCGTCAACATATCGACGATCTGACCTTCTGAATAGGATTGACCGGATTCCGTACCTAAAAGCATATTTAAGGAAAACAGCGCCGGGAACAAGGGTCCGTCCATGCTGTTATTCAGGATAAAATCATGGATGATGATAATGCCTCCGGGCTCCAATGCACCAAATGCCTTTTGGATAATCATCCGGCAATCGTCGGGCCCTTCACCATGAAGAATGTGTGACAGCCAGATCGCATCGTAGCGTCCTTTGATGGTATCCTTCAAATAATTTCCATCTGTAAATTGGATCCTGTCCGTTAAATTAAACTGCTTTATCGTCTTTTCTGCAAATGGCCGCGTCGTCGGCAGGTCGTAAACTGTTGCTTTCAGTTGAGGATTGCTCAGACAAAAGTGGATCGCGTAGGTTCCGGGGCCGCCGCCCAAATCAAGAAACTGGCGACTGGAGGATAGATCTATCAGCGGAACAAGTTTCGGCGCCAGCCCCATGGCCAGGTTGAACATCCCCATCAAAAAGCTTTCACGCCACTCATCATTGCTAAATGAAGCCCGGGTTCTGACAGGGTGTCCGGACAATACCGCCTGGTCCAATTGCGACCATGATTCCAGCAAATGGTGATGGTGCATGATAATATGCCCGATATACTTGGCAGAGTCTTTAGCGAGAAAAGTTTTGCCCGCAGGGTTGTTGGCATATTTTCCATCGGTTTTTTCAAGCAGATCCATGGCTGTCAGGGCATTGAGCAGCCGTTCTACGCCGCTTTGAGCCCCATTCAGCTTTTGGGAGATCTCCTTGCCGGTTAATTGCGCGTCGCCGATAACAGTGAACACATCCAGTTTAACGGCTGCGTGCAACGCGCACGTCTTCCAAAAATAACCCGAAATTTCGAGCAATTCTCCGGGGTTCATTTGTCCTGTTGTCATAATATAAGATAATTTTAAAAAATTTTAACGGTTAATAGCCTGCCGAGTCAGGGGATTGCTAATCTTTTTTTGTTTCCATGGCAAGCCGTTCCGGTGTCATGGTCCAAAAGGGCGTACCATCTTTGGTCAAACGAACTTTTATGATTTCAAAGTCAGGGTCTTTTTTTATTTTAGAGGCCATGAATACATCCCTTCCATTAATCTCCGCCCAAGCACCTTTCAGCTTGATGCGCTCATTTTTCTTAAGCCGAATCTCGCTGGGTTTACGATACCAGGTTGGACAGAGATGAACTTCAAACACATCGGAACCCTCTCTTACATCCAATGCGGTTGCCGGTGCCATGCCGGGCATAGGGACGACCTCTTTTACACGGACAACCCAGGCTCTGATTTTTTCAAATTCTCGCACATCGTACAGTTTGTTGTATGGATCATCTATACCCCAACCCTGCATATCGGGCTTTTCTCCGGCCTGGACACAATTGATTCCGACAGTGAAAGATAGTAGAATAAGTGCTGTCATATAAAATGTTCGCTGAAATTTTTTTCCCATTTTGTCCTCCTATAAAATCGATCCATGGAAACATTTAAGTCACAACATAGAGACCAGATATCGTTACCTATATGTTGTTTATTATATCTATTCATTCTAATTTTGCAACCATGAAAGATGACCCGCAGGAACTTGGAATCCTGGGGTATCATTTCAGCCCAGTCACCGGCCAAAAAAACGGCCGATCTGATCGAAAAAGAGACTCTAAAAAAGTGAATCCTCCATCGGCGGAGGATTCGATATTCTGCGGTTCGCTCCTTTATCCAGGCCATCGCGGCGGCCAGTCTAATCACCATAAAGCAACTCACCCTCGCCGTACACTGCCGCAGGATAACTTGCCAGATCAAACGGATCTTCTTTCCAGCAAATTAATGATGCCCACTTTCCTTTTTCAAGGATGCCCAGCCGGTCATCGATACCAAGAATTCGGGCATTCTTGCGGGTAACCAACTCTATGGCTTGCTGTTTGGAACACCCTGCCCTCAGAAACCAACGCGTTTGTAAAAACAACTGGCGGGCAAGGGTAACCGGATGATCGGTCATCAGACCGAATTCAACCTGAGCGGCCAACAAATGACGAATATTGCGCCAGTCTTCATGCTTCAATTCGACCTTGTAAGAAAAGGCGTCGATAGGTCCATAGACAACGGGTATGTTACGCCGCTTTAACTCCTGAAAGATTTCAGGCTGGTGGACATCCATGGCATGCTCGACGGTGAGTTTAATTTTGTAGTCGTCCGCCAGGCGCAACAGCGCCGCGATATCATCAATTTTATGAACATGGGCACGCAGGCGAAATTTTCCGTCCAGCAAATCCTGCAGCACGTTATCTTCGGCAGAAAAGGTGATTTCCTCTTTTTTGCTGCCCTTGGCTTTACGTAATTTTTGAGCCTTGCGGCGCACTGCCTCAAGTCTGCCACGCAGAATAGCAATTGCCCCCATGCGGGTAGTAGGTCGTTTGCCCTGCCAACTGTGGGTAGACATGGGGTTATACCCGAAGGCCGCTTTTAGGCCGGCACGGGCTATCAGTGCATCAGTGCTGTCTTTGGCGTAGTTGCGTATGACCGCCGATTGACCACCGATAATATTGCCGCTGCCCGGAACCACGCAGGAATACAGAACCCCCGATTCAACTGCATCCCTGAAGGCCTTGTCATCCATTTGAACCGAATCTAGGGCATCGGTGAGGGCTAGAATTGAATCCAGATGATCATTAACCTCTCCTTCGCCGCTGGGTTCACCGGAACGTTCCATGCCGATATGGCTGTGGGGATCGATAAATGCGGGCGTCAGCACTTTATATCGGCCGAGCACCTTACCTTTTGCAGATTTCGCAAAACCGGTGATATTTATCCCCTTAAAAAGGAGATAACGGTCAGAGACAATTGATTTTCCCGTATAAATTGCCTTCGCAAAGATAGAGTTCATGGGATCCTTTCAGCACAAGAATTATTTTATTTAACAAAAATTCATATGGTTAGAATGTCAGATAGCGTTTCTCATAGTATATTAGAGGTTCATACCCGAACAACGCGTTTAAGTGATGCATGAAGGCATGACGTCCTTGTTTCTGCCATAAATCCGTCACGGTTTCATTGACTTGTCTATAAGACGTTTCAATTTCTTTAGTCGAGGCAGGAGGATCGCTCTTCAGGTTATCGTCGGCCACCTGGGTAATTAAATTCAGCCACATCTGGCTCACACCCATGATGTAGTAGGGCCAGGCTTTTTGGATTGAAACCGGCCAATTCTTGTCGCTGGTATCTTCGATATTCGGCCGGGTGAGCTTGGCCGGGTCATCGCAGACAACATCATCGATGAGGCCGGTAAATTTCATATTGCTGCCCATCGGTTCCGATTGAAGTGTCTGAAAAATATTTTGGGCCGTCCGAGGAGAGGCGTAAAAAATGAAGCTAAACTGCCGGCCGGCGGCATCGCGTGCTGCCCGGCGATGAAAACGCCACAGGTGAATGTCGTTTTGATGTGCCTGCAACAACGGAAATATAACTTGATGTGCAAGATAAAGATCCATATACCAGATGGGGTCGGTGTTCGGGGGCCAGTTGATATGGAATCGAGCATACCACCAACCATTTCCGGATGGTAGTGCCTCGATTCCAGACGGTTTTATTTCCCGAGTTTGAACCTGGCCATGGGTTGCGCATCCGATCATAACGACCAGGAAAAAACAAAGAACGGAAAGCCAATTTTGCAATGCTTTAATCGGCGGCACGGATAACCTCCTTTTGTTTATTCTGCACCAGACTCTGCCAGGTGGGGCGCTCCAGAAATGAACCGGCCACATTTGCTTCCATCTCTTTAAACATGGCCAGGGGCATGGCAAACGTCATGAGATGATCCCCGAGCTGCTTGCGGATATGAACTCGTGCGGATAAGTCCGTCAGGCCGACTAGGGCCCGCTGCCTTTCTGCCTCTGCTTCCCGAAAAGGATAGATTCCGATGGTCTGGCACCCGGCGGCATATGGCATAATGACGTTCTCATTATCTCCCCGGCCGTAATTGGCCAATACTACCAGAGCGGAAAGCTGGTCCGGGTCGGCAAAGAAAATTACCACCTTAGGTTTTTCCTGCTGTGAGTCGACTTGCGGCAGGGGTTTGAATACTACATAAGTTGAGGGCATATCAGTAATCGGCAGGCATTCAATGAATTTTTTAACCGCTTCCGGGCTTTTCAGGTAGCGTTCACCATGGACAAAATTATCATGGCTTTCTTTGGTTAAATACGGCTTCACCTGTTCGGCAATCTGCCGGCCCTGTTCCCACGCATCGTTGCCGACAGACAGAAAGTGGCAGAAGCAGTCCTCGCCGCCCGGAAAATTCTGATATTGATTGCCAAAGCCCATGCCGACGCCACCGCCGACACAGCCAAAGGTCTGGCGATCGCAGACAGCTGTTTTCCCGCGGGCGGCACTGGCCGCCAACCACATAATGCAGCCCCATTTTTGATCTTTAAACTGGACGACATCCTCGGGCTTTTGCTCCGACCAGATCAGGGCCACCGGAGGATATTTAAGTGCGATCGCGGTTGCTATTTTGCTGTCCATCACATTTCCTCCTGTCATCTTTCAGCCTAAAAGGCACAGGCACGAAGAGGTTTAAATAATAAATTTCGACCGTATCATATAAAAAAGATTATTCTGAGAGACACTAAATAGAAGGATGGTTTCATTTTCAATCGTGAAACTGTCTGAGAGCATTAGTGACTGTTAAACCGGACAGAGCTAAATATGCCGGTTAAAACAAGGACTGATGCTTTAATTACAAAACTCTATTTAAACATCCGATGCTGTCCGGTTTGTCAGGGCTACGGGTTCATCTCATAGGTATCTTTCAGGGCATATACATAATTTTGCCATACGTTCAGGAAGCGTTCCGGGTTTACCAGCGGCTTATAGAGCTGGAGAGCATATTTCGAAAAGTCTCTGATCATAAAATTAAAGATTTGATCCAGAAGGTCATCTTGAATTCTTTCGATCCTGGAATTTTCAATGATGAGCTGTCCGTAAGAAACCAGCGTAAACAGCTCGCCCACAATCAGAAGGAAATCAATGTCTTTGGCTTGATCTTCCGTCGGTGTGGCCTTTAGGAGAAATTCTTTTAAAACATCAATTTGCTCCTTAAAAATAGTGATGTTCGGCAGGTCAACGCTGTCGTAGGCGATGTTGAAATCATGAAACCGGATTTTTCCCAGGCCCCGGGTGGGTCCCTGGTTGAAAAGGAAATCGTCGTCTTTCGAATCATTGCGTTTGGGGAGTTCCTTGAATTTGTCCGGATTGAAAAAATAGTTGGCCATAAACTTGATGATGAGAGCCATGTTCACATGGACAGTCCCTTCCAGCTTTGGCAAGGCGCGAATGTCCCGGGCAGCCATTTCAAAATACATATCTTTTTCAAATCCCTTGGCCGCGATCACATCCCATAGCAGGTTGATGACTTCCTCACCCTGGCTGGTGACTTTCATTTTCACCATGGGATTATACAGCAGATAGCGGCGGTCCTGCGGCGAAGCGCTGCGCATATAGTCGATGGCTCGTTTGGCAAATAGCTTCATCGCTGTCAGACGGGTATAGGCATCGGTGAACAGCTGCTGAATGTGCACAAAATCCGTGACGTATTTGCCGTAAAGATTGCGATGGGCCGCGTGGCTGATGGCCTCGTAAAATGCGTGCGAGCAAATGCCGATGCTGGCCCACCCCAGGTTGAATTTGCCTACATTAATAGTATTCAAAGCCGAGTCCCAGGCGTCCCGGCCGATTGTAAGAATATCCGCTTCCGTGATGGGGTAGGCATGCAGGGCGTATTCGGCGACATAATTCTGGGAATTGACCACGTTTTTCACGCAATCGTAATTTTTATGCCCGGTGTCCACGACAAAAAAGACGTAATCGTCCGTTTCCGAATTCTTGCCGAATGTGGAAATCAGCGCCGCTTCGTTGGCGTTACCGATATAGTATTTTCCGCCATCGGCCACATATTTGCCACCGCCCAGCGGCGTCAGCATCATTTCGCTGGAATAAAGGTCCGCGCCGTGCGCTTTCTCCGAAAGGCCGAAGGCAAAAATCTCGCCTGCCCGCAGCAGTTCGGCGGTTTTTTTCTTTACCTTCTCATTTTGGCCCATCCAGATAGGGCCCAAACCCAGGATGGTTACCTGCCAAGTGTACCAGTAGGGCAGCCCGTAGAAACCGAGTATCTCGTTAAAATCGCAATTGCGAGCCGTATCCCAGCGAATATCGGAGTCCCTGCTCCCATAGGCGGCAGGAGTGAGCAGAGTGGCGAATATCTTATTTTCCTTTACGAATTCCAGGAAATCAGCGTACCATACACGTTCATGCTCGTCTTTTTTGAGTTTTGTCTTACCCTTGTTCTCAAAAAATTCGACGGTTTTCAGCATGATCTCTCTGGATCTTTCATCAAGATGTCCAAATGTTTCCTTTTTGGGGTTCAGCAGCATGGTTTAATCCTTCACAATGAGTGACTAATCTGTTCGGATACAAGCCATTTAAAAAATAAGATATTACTTTTTCAAGGTGTACTAAGCGAAAATTGCTAATTGTGTACCGGCTTCAGCCCAACATATTGAGGCTTCCCTTAAACGGAGCCCATAATCATCCGGATAACGAAAGCAGGCTTTATTGTCAACACTGATTTTTTGCTTTGGGGTTGGAATTTTAGGTCATTTCGAACATAGCTTACCGGTCTGCCTGCGGTCGGAATCTTTAAAGGCCAACACGCTGAATCAGCTGCTGGTCATAAAAACGGCTGCCTAACAGGGCATAAAGCTAAATGCGGCTTTCGTAGCAGGAGAAACTGAGAGGGGTCTTATTGGGTAGTATTCGATTATTTTTTTTGAATGATGGTGATGCTGTGGATGAAATGGGGTAGGGACTATTTTTTTGGTTATTGCGCCATATGCTCTGTATTCTTTACTCGGTTAAATTAGATGGATTCAAATTATAACTCGCAATCCTGAATTTGCTTAACTATTTCTTCAGCACTAGCCTCCCGGTCCACCAACCCTGCCTGGATTGCTTTATCAAGATGTCCAGGGACCATACTCGAACCTCTCTCCTGGACGATAATTTGGCCATTTTTTTCTTTAACACAGCGCAATCCATCAAGGTTGCCCACAGTGGCTCCGGATAAAAGCACAACCTGAATGAAACCGCCAAATGAATTGCAGACAGAATAAAGAAAACCGTTAAAAAGATGATCCCCCGGGTTATCTACCAACTCAGTGTCTTCAACACTCACTGTATAGCTGCCCGGCGCTGCGTTCAGCTTTAAAGAAGTGCCATTGGTTCCGATAATACATTTTCCTCCAAGCAGAAGGGCATCCTTTAGAATAGGCAAAACGGTAATACGTGTTCTATCGTTCAAATAATCCGACAAAGGGCTCACAAACTCCGGCGGCATTTCGTGCAAGGCCAAAATACTCGCGTCCGTGTCACTGGGTAATAGATGTATCATATTCACCAATTCAGTAAATCCGCCGACCCCCGAGTTGACTACCACCAGACGGTTGCAGGACAACTGATCTTTTGTGCTGTTTCGCACTTGTCCGATGACTTTTGGATCTCTTCTGCGCTTAAAGTTGCCGATTTTAGCTGTCGCCGCAGTTCGTATCTTTTTAATTATTTGCCTTTGCCGGACCGCCATATCTTCGGTTTTTTTTGGTTTACTGATAAAATCCACCGCTCCGAGGTGTAAAAAGTCCATTATATTCTTTTGGGATCGGTTGCCGATGCTGCTGATAATAATCACGGGACAGGGCTTGCTAATCATAATGTGTTTTAAGGTTGTGCTGCCATTCATAATCGGCATATTCACATCGAGGGTGACTATATCCGGTTTCAGCTCATCTATTTTTTTCAGGGCTTCTTCACCGTTTTGTGCAGTTCCCACAACTGCAATATCTCCTTCAACCGTCAGAATATTTGTCAGGATTTTACACATCGCGGGAGAATCGTCCACGATTAGAACGCGCAGGCTGTCATTGAGATCAGGTTGTTCATCAGCATTAACCGCTTCCTCCAAATAATCTTGCCCGCGGACCTGTCCCACGGCAGGATTCTCTGCTTCCGTTTTTAAATCGGATAGTCGAGCGGCCTCCAGGAGCAGATAGTTATAGTTTTTTTCAATTGAATGCTCTAGCGGAGAAGCGGCATCTATGGTTTCAAAAGATCCGCTCTGCCAGGCAAGAATATCATAGAAAGCAGTTTCCCCCGTCATGTTTCCGCAAACGGCGTGAACAATTTCTCCGTCTTTGATACAGATGGTTCCCCGCTGAGAACCCTTCATCACGTTGATGCCCATCGTAATGCACATCTGGATCAAATCGGTTAACTGGATGTTTTTAAGGGTTCCGGCAAAGCCTTCATCGTCAATGGCGACCTGTTCGCGAATCAGCTCAAGCAGATGACTCAGTCTGAGAGGCTTTTCAAGGAAATGAAGACAGTTGTGTTGTCGTCCTTGCCGTTTGATTTCTCCGGTTGCGTAGCCGGTCATAAGGATGACTTCGATCTGCGGATAATGCGCCCGGATTTTCGCTAAAAGATGCAGGCCTGAAATTTCAGGCATTACAATATCAGATACCACCAGCGAAATGTTTTCCCGGGATAGTATTTCCAGACCCTCTCTGCCGTTCCTGGCCGTCACCACCTTGTAACGCTCGTGATCAACCGCCAGGCATTGAGCAATCATTTCGAGCATGGTAGGTTCATCGTCTACGATGAGAACTTTTTTTTGGTTGTTTTGCATGCCTGCCTATTGAACACTACATAATTATTTTTTGGCGACCCGCGATTCTCGCCTATCATTTTCAATTTATAGCCTTATAACTGTTTATTAAACAGGTATTGATTTATAGCTGTTATGAGCTTCTTATCGGCATCTGAGATAAAACTCTTTAATTAATATTTATCGACGAGATGGTCACGCCAGTGGTTCTTAATGACAAAAGGTTCTTGAGGCTTTTATTTATCCGGATATGGCTCAGATTAAGAGAGGCTTAATTGGCAAAATATTTAAAGCGATGATATAAGGGCAGAGGAAATAGCGGGGTAAGCAATTGCCCCATCCTCCCTAGAAAGGTGGAAATGTCTTGCTTAACAGTTCTTTTCCGTCATATAGAAAATATGACCCCAATCCGGTATAATCATTGCTACAAATTTGGATATGTATTTAGAGATTTAGTCCTGGACGGCTTTACGCTCAATTAAACCCGAGTTTTTCATGGTTTGCAATGCAATGTCCACCGGCATCGACATTACCTTTTTTGGGACTATAATTCCGAAAGAAAATATTAAGGAGAAAGGCATGAAAACGGCAGCAGACATCATTGAGGACAAACAACGCGACATCGTATCCATTTCATGGGACAAGACGGTTTACCAGGCTTGCCGGAAAATGGTGGATAGCAAAATCGGCGCAATTCTGGTTAAGAAAGACGACGAATTTGTGGGAATCTGGTCGGAACGCG
>CALZJV010000064.1 GCA_945787595.1 uncultured Desulfobacterales bacterium
TATCGAAAAAAGATTTCATCCTTCTGAACCCATTATTCCAACCTTCCAATATTCCATCATTCCACGGCATTTTTCTTCGGCATAGCCAGTTAACTCTGATCTGGCCCAGAGGACCAGGTTTTCTAAATTTGAATAAATTGTCACTGTAGTGTTACAGACGTTCCGTCAGTGGATCACCCCAGCTGCCGGCCGCCGGAGTTGTCAGTGGTGGTGCTGACACCTGACACATGAAACTATCATATTCTTTTTTTTGTGACTTCGTGTCTTAGTGGTTGAACTTTTACCGGTATTTCAAATACAATCAGCCCTGTTAGTAGCAGGGCTGACAGTCATTACCGAAAAAAGAGGGAATGTCGAATATTCAAGGTTGTGACACCGTTATAATATGGAATATTTGGGACCGCCGCCCCCTCGGGGCAGGTCCAGATGATGTTCTCATATGGATCTTTGATCTCACAGGTCTTGCAGTGCAGACAATTTGAAGGATTAAGCTTCAAACGCCTCGTTTCTCCCGCTTTTTCTTCCAATTCATACACTTGATTGAACTTGATAAAATTTATAAATTAATGTATGTATTACTCTCGCTCTTTGGGGGCGGATTTAGCGAAAATTTTGAATTGTGCTTCGGTTTTAGATGCAGCCTGACATGTGGAAAGCTCAAAAAAAGGAATCGATTGGCATACAAATATCGAAAGCGGAATCGATTGTCAACTTGGATTTTTTGCCAGTTTTATATCCCACAACTCCAGATGCCTCAGTATTTTTTTAATTACTTCATATTACTAAATAGATGCCAACACTTGTATCAAACTATCGCTTTGGGACACACGAGAGGCTCCTGATTGCAGATCTTTTTGATAAAGAGTCAATAACGAACAGAGGTGGGAAAAATGAGTGACGAACGCGAATCAATGGAATTTGATGTGGTTTTTGTAGGCGGCGGACCGGCCAGTCTGGCCGGTGCCATAAGGCTCATGCAGTTGGCCAAAGAGAAAAATATGAATCTTGAAGTGGCTCTGATTGAAAAAGGGGCCGAAATCGGATCTCATGCATTAAGCGGCGCCGTTATGAATCCTCTTGCACTTAAAGAACTTATTCCGGATTACGCCGAAAAAGACTGTCCCATCGAAGCGACCGTCAGGGACGATGAGCTGTATTTTCTGACAAGTAGTGGAGCAACCGCTGTACCGTTTATCCCCCGACAACTGCACAACAAGGGCAATTTCATCATCAGCCTCTCCAGATTCGTCAGATGGCTGGGTGGAATTGCCGAGGAACTGGGGGTCTATATTTTCCCGGGCTTTGCCGGAAAAGAGGTACTTTACGGCGCCGATCAGCGCACAATCATCGGTGTGCGAACCGGGGATAAGGGAATCGGGCCTGATGGCGAACCAAAATCAAATTTTGAACCGGGAATCGATCTGCAGGCCAAGGTAACCGTATTCGGTGAGGGCGCACGCGGCAGTCTACTAAAAGAAATTGCCGCCAAACTGGATATTTTTTCCGGCAAAATGCCCCAGGTTTTCGAAACGGGGATCGAAGAAGTCATTCAGATTCCGGAAAAAAACTATTTTGCCACCAGCAAGGGCAACGATCTCCATTTTATGGGATATCCGATAGGTCTTGGCATACCGGGCGGCGGGTTTATTTACGAGATGAAAGACAACAGGTTGACCATCGGCTATCTGACCGGACTCTGCTACCGGAATCCTATGCTAGATCTGTACGAGACCTTCATGAAATTCAAGCTCCATCCTTTTATTGCGGATATCATCAAAGGTGGTAAGGTTATTGAGGCCGGAGCTCGCGTAGTTTCTACCGGCGGATATTATTCGGTCCCCAAACTTGCGGTAGACGGTGGTATTTTTATCGGCGGCAGCGCAGCCATGCAATACATGCCGGGATTAAAAGGAATTCATGTTTCCATGAAGTCGGGCATGCTGGCCGCCGAAGCGATCATCGAGGCCCTGGAGAAAGGAAGTTTTAACCAGGAAACCCTGGAGTCCTACCCCCGGTTGTTTGAAGAGAGCTGGGTAAAAGACGAATTGTATGAAGGACGAAATTTTTACCAGGCCATCTCCAAAACCAATCTATCAAAAATTATCTTTCTGGGCACGCAATATGTGACAAAAGGCCGCGGCCTAATTGACCGTATGCCCTTGGAGGAAGACTACAAAACCTTAATGCCTTTAAATGGTACTCCTAAAGAAACCCAATCAAATTTCGACACCAAAGCATATGATGGTGTCTTGTATATAGATAAACTCACCAGTGTTTACCTGTCCAAGACAAAGCACCGAGAAGATCAACCGTCCCATATTATTGTTCATGACACAAATTTGTGCGTCACTGAATGTTACAATACGTATCAAAGTCCCTGTACGAGATTCTGCCCGGGCAACGTATATGAAATCGAGTTGGATGAAAAAACATCAGCGCCACAGCTTAAACTTAGTCCGTCCAATTGTCTGCACTGTAAAACCTGCGACATAAAGGATCCGTACAATAATATTACCTGGACCTGCCCGGAAGGGGGCGAAGGTCCTGGATATACGCTGCTGTAGGCAAAGGTCTCATTTTAAAACAGGCTCATCATTTCATTTTTTTCACTTCTTCCGCCATTGCCGGAACCACTTCCGCCAGGTCGCCGACAACACCCAGATCCGCCTTTGAAAAAATGGGTGCTTCCGGATCCTTGTTGATAGCCACAATAAATTTGGAGGTCGACATGCCGGCCAGATGTTGTATGGCTCCAGATATACCGCAGGCAACGTACAACACAGGCGAAACAACTTTACCGGTCTGCCCGACCTGATCGCTGTGCGGACGCCAGCCTTCATCAACCGCAGAGCGCGAAGCCCCCACAGCACCGCCAAATGCGGCCGCCAACTGTTCTATGGCGTCAAAATTTCCGCCGGTTCCACGGCCGCCGGACACGATAATATCCGCTTCGGTAAGCTCGATTTTATCACCGGTATCCATGCTCTTTTCGGCAACCGATGTTTTGACCTCTCCCACATTGACGGAAGCTTTTTCAACCACGCTATCTTTGGCTGTCTCGACAATGTCCATCACATTCGGACGAATCGCTATAATTTGCGGAAAGCCCTCGATTTCAACATCTGCGAAAATTTTCCCACCGAACATCGGGCGCGTGCAAATTAATTTACCGTCATCCAGCTTGATCGCCGTACAGTCCATGGCCAGACCTGCATCCAATCTGGCGGCCAATCGAGCGGACTGATCTTTTCCCTGGACAGAGGCACCGATGAGAATCACCGCCGGGTCCACGGATTGAATCAGATCGGCAATGACATTGGTATACGCATCCGTGGTATACTCCGCCAGCGCCGGATCATCGGCCACCAGTATTTTGTCGGGTCCATATTTTGCCAGTTCTTCGGCAATACCCTCAACACCGGATCCGACAACCACTGCGGTCAAATCGGAGCCTAGACCATCGGCAATGCGACGGCCCTCACTGACGCCTTCGAAAGACACTTTGCGAAATACACCATCTCTTTGTTCTGTAATAACAAACACTCCCTGTGCCATATTGATCTCCTTTATAACCAAAGCAGGTTTTAAATCTTTTATTTAGAAACTTGTTACCGTCATAGAGCATCGTGTTTGGGATTATATAATTTTAGATTCCTCATGCAGGACTCTAACTAGCTCTGCGGCTTTATCCCGGGCGGACTCACCCTCAATTATTTTCACCGCCTGCCGTTCAGGTGGAAAATTCAATGCTTTAATCTTGACTTTACGATTTGCCGCGCCAACCATGCCTGAATCGACACCCAGATCGGCGACGGTTTTGACTTCCACCGGTTTCTTTTTAGCTTTCATAATGCCGGGCAAAGAAGCATAACGCGGTTCGTTCAACCCCCGCTGGGTGGTAAACAAGGCCGGCAAGGCGGCCTCGACCACCACGGTTCCGCCTTCAATGGTGCGGTGGCATTTGATCTTGCCGTCCAGCACCTCAGCTTTGATTACCATGGAAATTTGCGGAATGTCTAAAAATTCGGCCACACCCGCGGCGACCTGGTAATTGTCCTCATCCACGGCCCGGTGCCCGGCAATGATCAGGTCACACCCAATCTCCTTGACGGCGGCGGCCAGTATTTTGGCGGTTGCCAGCGCGTCGCTGCCTTCAGCGGCTGGATCGTTGATGTGAATCCCTTTATCGGCACCCATGGCCAGAGCGGTTCGTATGGTTTCCACGGTCTTTTGCGGTCCCATGGATACAACGGTCACAGCTCCGCCCTGGGCATCTCTGATTTGCAGGGCCTCTTCCACCGCAATCTCATCGTAAGGATTCATTACCCATTTTATATCCTGCTTTTTTATAGACACCCCGTCGCCTTCAATTTCAATCAATGATTCGGTGTCCGGCACCCGTTTTACCAAAACGACTATTTCCATACTGTACTCCTTTCATACTACCGAAATTGGTTTAACATATTATATCTTTTACTGGGAAGTTGCTCTAGCGGATTAAGGTTGGCCTGTTACCCGTCAGCCCGATGCCCCGTGGGCCCGTTGGCCGGTTGGCCCGTTTTCCTTCGATAACATCCTTTTTTATCAGCCAA
The DNA here is from genome assembly GCA_945787595.1 of uncultured Desulfobacterales bacterium. The sequence continues at coordinate 4,593 of CALZJV010000064.1, forward strand.
CCGGCTAAACGGGCTAAACCGACTTAACCGACTAACCGGTCAACGGGCTTACCGGTTTGCCTTGCGGATTCCGAGCTGATCCAGGGCAATAATCCATTTACAAATATTGGCTGAGCCTTCCACCATGGTATAGGTGGGCGCATCTCTGTAAAAGCGGGCCACCGGGTATTCGGTGGAATACCCGTAAGCGCCCAGAATCCGCATGGCATAGTTGGCGCATTTGTTAGCGACTTCACCCGCCAAGTATTTGGCCTGGGCAACATCCAGTCCGTTATTCAGCCTGCCCTCATCCTTGGCCCAGGCTGCTTTGTAAACCACCAACCGGGCGGCTTCCAATTCCGCCGACATTTGGGCAATCAGATCCTGGTTCATTTGGAATTCACCGATCAGTTTGCCGAATTGTTTGCGTTCTTTACAATATTTTATGGCTTCATCCAGACAGGCTTGGCCCACCCCGATCCCGCCGGCGGCGGCTGAAAGCCGCGTCTGGTTCAGGGAGCCAAAAAGAATCTTGGCACCATCCCCCGGATTTCCAAGAATATTCGCCTTGGGCAGTTTTGTATCGGTCAGATAAATTTCACCGGTGGGTGAGGATCGAGAACCCATTTTATCCAGAGCCGTTGTCCGGATGTCATTGAAATTTTTAACCTCTACAACAAAAGCCGAAAGCCCTTTCGCCCCTTTTGATCGATCGGTGTAAGCATAGTAAATGATGGCATCGGCCACATCGGCATTGGAAATCCAAGTTTTGGATCCGTTGACCAGCCAGTGATCTCCTTTGTCCTCAGCCTTGGATTTAATAGCCATTACATCGGAACCCGCATCCGGTTCAGTCATAGCGAAGGCACCCACATACTCGGCAGTGACCAGCTTGGGAATATATTTTTCTTTGAGATCGTCACTGCCATAGGTAAATATGGTGTAGGCACATCCCAGGGTCTGCATATTGATCTGAACCCTGAGGGAGCTGGAGGCCCGGGCAATTTCCTCGGTAACAATCATGGCCGCCAGCCAGCCCATTTCAGATCCACCGTATTGCTCCGGGATAACCGTTCCGAACAATCCCAGCTCTCCCATGGGTTTGACGACTTCTTCGTAAGGGAAATAGTGCTTCTCATCCCATTCGTCGGCAAATGGTGCGATTTTTTCGCCGGCGAAATCGCGAACCATATCCCTTAACATCTCAAGTTCTTCGGGCAGACTAAAATCCATTTTCTTTCCTCCTAGTGAGTATATTTCCCGCGGTGTATTTAAGCGGTGTATACAGTATACGCTTTTCGGTCAAAGGAGAAACTATAGAGGAAGGCGGTAGGTGTGTCAAGTCAGAAAGCTTCTAAAAAATTGGGAATTTCACTTTATAATGATTAAACAAAAACCAGTATCTAGCCGCCCAGATAAGCCTCTTTCACCTTGGGATTGTCCATAAGATTCCGCGCCAAACCCTCAAGAACAATTTCACCGGTTTCGATCACAAAGGCATGATCGGCCACGTTCAGAGCAGCTTTCGCATTTTGTTCCACAAGCAGGATCGTGGTACCGGACTCGTTTAACTGTTTGATGACTGAAAAAATCTCCCGGACAATCAGAGGTGCAAGCCCCATGGAGGGTTCATCCAGCAAAAGCAGCTCCGGTCGGCCCATCAATGCCCGCGCAATGGCCAACATCTGCTGCTCACCACCGGATAGGGTGCCAGCCACCTGTTTGGCACGTCTTTCCAAAATCGGAAACAGCTTAAGAACTGTACCGATCCTCTCCTGAATTTCCTGGCGGTTTCGCCGTTTGTAATAGAGATACGCACCAAGATTAATATTGTCCTGAACCGTCAAATGAGCAAAAATTTGCCTGCCTTCCGGTACCTGGGAAATACCGAAAGACACAATCCTGTTAGCGGGAAGACTGGTGATGTCCCGGTCTTTGTATAAAATGCGCCCATCCCGGGCTTTTATCAAACCGGAGATGGTCTTGAGCAGGGTTGATTTTCCAGCACCGTTGGCACCGATAATCGAAACCACTTCTCCCTTCGGAACCTCGATGGAAACTCCCTTAAGCGCCGCAATGCTGTCATAATAGGCCCTAAGGTTCTCAATCCTAAGCATAGTCCTCCTCGCCGCCTAGATAGGCTTCAATAACTTCGGGATTGTTTTGAACCTCCTCCGGGGAGCCTTCGGCAATCTTCTCACCGTAGTTGAGCACCATGATTTCGTCGGAAATGTCCATGACGACTTTCATGTCATGTTCCACCAACAAGACGGTGATGCCTTTGTCTTTGATGCGTTTGACCAATTCCGCGGCCATCTGCGTTTCGGTTTCATTAAGACCGGCTGCAGGTTCATCCAGGCAGACCAGTTCAGGCTCGGTGGCCAGAGCACGGCCGATTTCTAAAATTTTCCGTTCACCCAACGGGAGACCGTCTGCGGACTCTTTAAATTTGCCGGCCAAGCCAATGAAATCCAAAATATCCATAGCTCTGGACCGCATTTCCTCCTCTTTTTGTTTCATCTTAGGCAGTCTCAAGCCGGAGGCTAATAAGGATGACCGGACTCGTGTGTGACAGCCCACCATGACGTTTTCAAGTACCGTCATGTTCGTAAACAGCTCAACGGTCTGAAATGTGCGTGAAATACCATGCTTTGCAATCTCATGGGCCTTAAGGTTTTCGATGGGTTGGTCTTTGAACCGAACCGTACCTTCAGTCGGTGGAAACGTACCGGTAATGACGTTAAATAGCGTGGTTTTGCCGGCACCATTGGGTCCGATGATAGCTTTGATGATGCCATTTTTAACCCGAAAATTTAAGTTGGCAAGTGCCGTAAGGCCCCCAAAGGCCATAACAACATCACGTACCTCTAAGATATAATCTGGGTTATTCTCGTTCACCAAAATATCTAATTCCTGAACCAGCCTTTTACAATGCCCGGTATCCCAAAGAGCCCATGGGGCAAAAAGATGGTGACCAATAACAGAATGACACCGTAGACGATCACTTCGAATTCCTCAAAGAAATGCAGCCATTCAAAACTTAAAAAGGTGAAGAGAAATGCCCCGATGATGGCTCCCCAAATTTCGTGCATCCCGCCCAGGGAAATCATGATCAGAAGTTTAATCGAAAAGAAAAGGTCAAACGTTGATGGGTTAATAAAGTTCATATAGTGGGCGTAGAGGCTTCCGGCCAGGGCTGCCAGAATGGCCGAATAGACAAAAACAATGATCTTGTACCTGGAGACATCCACCCCCATGGCGCTAGAAGCCGGCTCACTAGCATGGATGGCCCGTAAAGCACGTCCCGTGCGGGATTTAATGACGTTAATGGTAAAAATAAATACAGCAAAAACAAAAAACCAAACCAGATAGTAGTACTTTTCGATAGAATCGAAGGTAAATCCGAACAGGCTCAATCCCGGAATATCGCTCATACCATCAGGGCCACCCGTCCACTCGACCTCTTCGTTAAAGACGATGAAAACTATGATCCCGAAAGCCAAGGTGGCCATAGCAAGGTAGTGGCCTCTAAGTTTAAGGGATGGAACGCCTACTAATACGGCCACTATTGCGGCCACAATCATGCCGATCAGCATGCAAAGCCACGGATTCATGCCATATTGAGCCGTCAGAATACCGGAAATATAAGCGCCGACACCGAAAAAGGCAGCCTGCCCAAGAGATATCTGGCCGGTGTAACCCATCAACAGACTGAGTCCAATGGTGATCAGACAATAAATACCGGCAAAAATCATTAGGTCCGGATAATTTCCAATTACGGGAATTCTCCCCGCAATCCATGGAAAGACAACGATGAACAACGCAAATACGGCTATAGGAAGCTTGCGAATCCGAACCATGGTTAAAACCTTTTGATCTTGCTGATCTCAACACTACCCAGCAATCCACTCGGTTTAAAAAAAAGCACCGCCAGCATCACAATCAAGGCAAATGCATCTTTATAGCCGGAGGAAATTAATCCGGCTCCGAAGGATTCGATGGTCCCGATGATCAATCCACCCAGAATGGCGCCTGGAAAGCTTCCCAGGCCCCCAAGTATAACAGCCCCGAATCCCTTTATCGCCAGCATGGCACCCCGATCATATTCCATCAACGAAATGGGTGTCACGGTGATGCCCGCCACTGCGCCGATTGCAGCCGATAGGGAAAATGAAAGCATGATCATCCATTTTACATTAATTCCCACCAGACTGGCGGCATCCGGATTGTCGGCACAGGCACTCATGGCCTTGCCGATGATAGTTTTTTCAAAAAATAAGGTCAACAGGATAACAGTGATAATCAAGAATCCAATGACCCAGAAATATTGAGGCTGGATAATAGCTCCGAAAAAATTGATAGGAGTCCGTCCTGTAAAGGCAGGTAAATCGAAGGGGTCTTTACCCCAAATAAACATGGCGATGCCTTTTATTATGATGGACGCTGCTATGGTTGCAATGATCAATGTCAACACCGAAGGCTGTCGAATCGGACGAATGGCCAGCCGATCCAGCAGCATGCCCACCAATGTGACAATAATTATCGTCAATGGAAACGCCAAAAGAAGGGGAAGTCCCGCGGTCACGTGTAAAAAGACCATGACAAGTCCGCCCAGCATAACAAACTCGCCCTGGGCCAGGTTGATAATCTCGGTGACGTTATAGATTATATTGAATCCGATGGCCACCATGGCATAAATGCTGCCCACGGTCAGTCCGGTGATCAAGTACTGAACAAGCTGGCTGGCGAAGGTTATTTTTTCCATTGATCTTTATTTCACAAAAATGAGGGTGGCTAAAGTACCACCCTCATAAGAGGTTAGTTATTCAATGTCAACGTTATTTAGTTGGCCAGTGCCCAATCTCCGTCTTTAACAACCACCATCTGGAATGCGTCTTTGTCCAGGCCAATGTGATCATCCGGGGAGAAATTAAAAACTCCGTGTTGACCGACAAAGCCGGCGGTATTATTTTCCAGGTAGTCCCGGATTTTAGCCCTGTTGCAGCCAACAGCTTCGAGGGCCTTTGCAACCAGATGCATCGCATCCCAGGCGTGTCCGCCGAAGGAGCTCAGGGGTTCTTGATACTTGCCCGCGTAAAACCTCGAATACTCCATAGTCACATTCTTTTGGGGATGACTGTCGGGTAGCAACTCGGCAACATTGACAGCCCCCAACGGACAGTAAACCCCTTCGGCCGCTCCGGCCGCCAGTTCTATGTTTTTACGGCTACCGAATCCATGGCTCTGGTAGAATACAATACTCTGCATGCCCAAATCTCTCCAGTTCCTCAAGACCACCACCTGGGTGGGACCCACGGACCAGTTGACAATGGCCTCAGGCGACAGACCTTTGATTTTAGTGAGCTGGGCGGTCATGTCGGTGTCTTTGGGACCGTAGGATTCATCCGCCACGATGGTAATCCCGTAGTTCGGCGCCAATCTCACCAGCTCCCCATGACCGCTTTTGCCAAATCCCGATGTAACACTCATAATTGCAATCTTGTTGGTGCCCAGCTTTTTGAGACGGGTGTAAATTGCTTCCACCGCCATGGTGTCGGTTTGGGGTGTTTTAAAGACCCATTTACGCGGTTTGTTTGCCTTTTCATCCCAGGTAATTTTATAACTGGCCGCACATGAAACCAGAGGGGTTTTATACTTTTCGGCCAGGGGCACTACCGCCATGGAAGTCCCGCTCAGCGACGGTCCAATCACAGCACAGACTTTGTCCTGGGTTATCAATTTCTTAACGGCCAGATTTGTTTTGGTCGCATCACCCTCGGTGTCATATATAATCAACTCAAGTTTCTTGCCGTTTATGCCTCCGGCATTATTAATCTGCCAGGCAACCAGTTCAGCAGTTTTCTTTTCAGGATCCCCCAAAAATGAAGTTCGCCCGGTGACCGAAAAAACGGCTCCAACTTTGTAAGAATCTGCTAATGCCGGGCTTACTATTAATCCAATGCAAAAAAGACTGATTGTGGCCACAATGGCTAATTTTTTGATCTTCATAGTATCCTCCTTATTTTAAGTTGCAACCAAAAAATAAACCCCATTCATTTACCAAACAATTGTCATGTAGCTATATTGCAGCTACACTATTTTTTGTCAAGAAAAAATATTTAGCTTAAAATAAAACGAGGAAAGTCAAAAGGCGTTGGCCGTCAGTTTCAATAGCCTCGGATCACAGGTGCTGTCACCAGACCCATTTTCATGCTCCCGTCCAATAACCTTGCGGGTCAAATCGACGCAATATAGCCAACTCATCATCGTTGGGTGCAGGGGTGTGGATCAAATCGGGGGCGACCTTCAGCGGCCACCCGGTATTGTCTAAAACAGTATCAACTGACAAACCGGGATGAACCGAAACCAGAATCATTTCTTTGGTATCCGGTTCGAAGCTCATTACTCCCAGCGTCGTGATGACGGTGGAGGGGCCTCCTCGGCGCAAGCCCATCTTTTGTCGCCATGAGCCGCCGATTCCGTAACCGGGGGAGGTTATATAATCCACCCGCGGCACAAACCGGCGCTTTTCATGAGACATAACAATGATGTGTCGGTTTGCCAGACAGGCCAAATCGCATGCTCCCCCGCTGCCCGGCAGGCGGGTTTCAACCGTTTCAACACCGCCGATATAGCTGGTGTTTAAATTACCGAAGCGGTCCACCTGGGCGCCTCCGATAAAACTGACATCCACCCCGCCTTGCTGAAGCAGCCCCATGGCATCGGCGGTATCGGCCAGCCATTGAGCACGACACAGATTGGGCAAATCCCCCATGGTCATCAGGGGCACCGGGGCGGCTGTATCGCGAACGATGCCCAGTTCATATACCCCGACAGCACCAGGTGCATGGGTATTTTTTGCCAGTAAAAAACCCAGCAAAGGCAAGCGCATACCGACAAACACCACTTCCCTATCAGCAATTTCCCGGGCGGCAGCAGCCACCATCAACTGGGCGAGGGTGTAATTTTTTGTATAACTGTTTTGAATATTCATGGAACACGCTTTGAAGGTTTCAGGTTTCGGGTGTCAGGTTTCAGGAATGACGATTGACGATTGACGAAGGATGGTATCGCTTCGCTCTATCTTTTAAACTGAATCTCCCCGCCGTAAGCGGACAAAGTGTTTAAAAAATCATAATAAAATTTGATAGAATTCCTTAATTCGTCATTCGCCATTCGTCACTCGTCAATCGTCATTCACTTTTCAGTACCCATAATCAACGCTCTCTGAAAAAACATGATGCGTTATGGCCAGCGCGGCCATCCGTTCATTCCCGAGCAGATCCATGTAAGCAAGATAACCACTGATATTGTCTACCCAGCGATTTTGCCATTTGGCAAAACACACCGTTGTTTTGCTCTCCTTACTGTAATCGATAAACGCCTGATGATCGCGGTTGTAGCATCCCGGCACTGGGGACGGGTGGGCTCCCCATGGATAATGAGCGACCGCATTGACGCGAAAACCGGGGATGATCACCCGATTGGGGTCTGCACTGATAAGGGTCGGCGAGACAATTTCCTCAGCGGTAATGATGACATGGCGACTTGCCAGGCAAGCATCACGTGTCACCCCCAGGTTACCCCAGGAGTTTGTATTGCCATATTCATCCGCGCGCTGTACATGAAGGATGGCGACATCAGGGTTGATCGCCGCCACCGCGGTCAGACGATCGGCGGTAAAAGGACAGCTCATTGTTTTTAGTCCCGGATTGGTTTTAAACAAATCGCTGCCCAGCGCCGTGCGCGCCGGCATGAAAGGAACTCCCATAGCCCCCGCACGAAGTGCCATTGCCAAGGTTAGGTTGGAATGATCCTCTATTTTGAGCGTATCCGTCTCGATTCCTCGCCGAAAATTATAGCCGGAACCAGTGATGACATTTCCCACCCAGGCGGCCTTGATTTGACGCACGCATCCGGCACCGATGATCTGATCAAACAAAATATCGGATATCGGGCCGATTAAGCAAAGATTTCGTTTACGCTGACGGATAATCTCATGGGCGGCGGCAAAGGGAATAAGGGATTCCAGCGATAGTCCTATGGCAACAGAGCTCTCGTCGGGCAGGAAGCGCTGAATAGCTTTTGACAAGGACATTAATTTGGAATCGGGCAAGTTTCGGCAAACCTCGATAACAGTTTAATATATTTTGGTATTTCTACTATTTTTTAGAATCACAGTATTTCTTAGGGCCATCTTCCCTTTGCGTTCTCTGCGTCTTGTATGCGGTGAAATATTACCCAAAATCGATCGCAGAACTTCCAAGGAAGTGTGCTATTCCGCCTCTTTGCTCTGCGCCATAGACTTTTCAAAATCCTCGAAAAACTGGTTGCGCTGCTTCCAATCCGGCCCAAAATGCTTATTGAAGAGTCCGCCGAGCTTTTCAAATAGTTTATCCCACACTGGCTGACCGCCTTTGAGGACCACGTCGGCCAAAAAGTCGTCCAGTTCACTCATTTTCTCCTTGGGCAGAAAGGAAACCGCACCCAGCTTAATGGATTTTTCCAGAGCTTCAGGTGTCAGTGCATAGGCTGTCAGCATAACGGTGGGAAATCCGCGCTTGACCGACAGTTTCAACAAGTCAAATCCATTCACTCCCATGATGTCCAGAACAACAATATCAAAGGTGTAGCTCAACAGGTATTGCCGCGCGGTATCATAATCATTCGCTTTGCGGATGAAACACATATCCAGCACCTCTGCCACGGTATCCGTAACATCCACTTCGTCATCAACGATCAAAACAACTTTATCTTTTAAAAGTTTGGTGCTATCCATCGGCATTTCTCCTTCCCCATAGTAGAGACCAAGTCAGCCCCTGCCTGCAATTGTCGATCTGGTAACGAAACAGGCCTCAGACACGCTAGGTTGCAGCACGTTTGCTGCTGCTTACAGATCGAATTTGGACCATATCACTGTCGAAAGTATTAAGTCAATGCTCATCGGTTAAAAGGAGGGCCGCGTGATTTAAACAGATGATTACCAGGAATAAACTAAGTAACTTGCTTATATTAATCATGAAAATTCAAACCACCAAAATACAAAACCCTGGCCCAGACCGGATTAACGCCTGTAGTGTTTATTAACTCGAACTGAAAGTTCGCTACGGATGATGGTTTACACCAATCAAGTCGCGCTCTCCGAGGCGTAGGATCTACGAGCCCGCTTCCAGCCCGTAGGCTTACAGGCCGGAGGGGAGGCCAGGGCGGGCTCAAACAAATACCAATGACCGAAATTCAAAATTCAAAACAGTCAGATTCGTCGTAGAACATCAATAAACTGATCGGTATGTTTCGGAAATTGGTTTTTCGAATTTGGATATTAATTGGAATTTGGGCATTGGGATTTGGGATTTTAGTACCGTATCCAGAAAAGAATATCCCTTCATTTTGAATCCGCTGGAGGTGACTTTAACGTTACCGTGGTCCCTTGGGTCCATGTCGAGCTGAATTTGCTATCTGAGCACACTTATGGTAACCCTTACACTGTCTACTAACTAGAAGTTTATGAAGCCGGCCTCGACAAAATGGCCGAAGTTGAAGGGAAGATAGTCAACAGCATCAAGGGAAACATCGGAATAAGCGTCAAGGTCAATCTGGTTGAACCGAATGCCATTGCACGGAGTGAATGAAAAGCCCAGCGGATTATCGATGAGCGGCAAAGGAATAAGGAGGATTTATGAAAGTTACCAATCTTAGTAAGAGTATTATCTATTTCCATGAGGGAGATGCTAAAAAAGTTGGTAAAGGTTGTTATTACGCCGATTTTATTTGGTGGCTCAATGGAGACAATATTGAGTTGGGTGACAATGTGGGGTTCAATTGTGGCTGTTATGTCAATGGGTTTGGAGGCTTGATTATTGAGGACGGCAGCAGGTTTGGCCCCTATACGATGATACATACCGCTAATCACATCATAGATAATGTTGACGCAGGTATTGATGGACAGGGCTGGAACAAAAAGCCGGTACATATTGAAAGGGAAGTGGGAGTTACTATGGGAGTTATGATTCTTCCCGGTGTCAGAATTGGCGAAGGGAGTTTAATTGGCGCAGGCAGTGTGGTGACAAAAGATATACCGCCTTATAGCATTGCCGTCGGAAATCCATGCAAGGTAATTAAGTCTAGAAGATAAATATAATTTATGGAGGCGGGAAATTAACATTCTATTTATAGAACAGCAGCCGTGCATGAGAGCCTTGAAATTCGCCGAAGGCCTCATGCAAATGTACGATGATGTGCAACTTTTTTTTGCATATCTCGGCCGGTCACTAACCGAGTTTTATGGACATGGCGATGAATTATTTGCACGATGGTTTAAGCTCACACCAGATCCGGCAGCTAAATTGCAGGAAATTGTCAACACATGCCCGATTGACCTCGTCCACAGCCATAATGCACCCGACTCGTTGACCAATCTTTTTATCGACCTTTTTGGTAACCGAATTCCAATTATTCACGACATTCATGATTTGTTAAGTGCACGACGCACGCCATATCAAGACGGCTTTGACAATAGGATGTCGTATGAACAGATTGTTGAAGAAGAGAAAAGCGCTATTGAACGCAGCCATGCCGCGATTGTCGTTTCTGAGGAAATTTTGCGTATTGCTGCGCGGGCATATCAGTTGCCTGAAAAAACCCTTGTGTTTCCAAATTATATTCCCCAGCGTTTTGTGCCCAAAAAGTTGCCTGAAAAGAATGATGTAGATTATGATCGCGTTCGCATGGTTTATCAGGGTTTCTTAAGTAACAATAAAGGTCACTACGATCTTATGGATATCTTCGCCGCAATAGGCGAAACAGGGGTAGAATTAAGCATTTACCCTTCACGCGATAATCCAACCTACCGAAGGTTTGCAGCGGATAACCCTAATATTTTTTACCACGACCAACTCTCTCCTGAAGACTTATTTCCGGAACTAACCCAATATGATTTTGGCTGGGCCGGCTTTAATGCTACATTGAACGGCAGTCATATAGATACCGTGTTGCCCAATAAGGTTTTTGAGTACATCGCCTGCGGGCTGCCGGTTGTCATTTTCCCCCATAAATCACTCAAAGCATTTCTCGAGATTCATAATCTGGGAGTCATTATTGAAGATGTTAATGAATTGATGCCTGCCCTTCATGATAAGGGCATTGAGTTATTGCGCCAAAACTTGATTGAGAATCGGAACCGTTTCACGATCGAAGCCCATATTCACCAGGTCAGGCAAATTTACGAACAGGTTATGGCATTTTGAACAGAAGGAAATTTCATGTTTACCCCTTTTGAAGAAAGCCAAATTATCAAACTGAATCACCAGTTGTCGCACCATATTAGCATCGGCCTGGTTACTTCACAGCACGCCAGCAGCAAACTGTTTCACGAATTTTGTGACGGTTTAAGCCGGTTGGTACCGAAAATTAAAATTTCAAAGACAGAAGCCGATTCCCAGGATCCGCCACAAATTCTCATTGGCAGCGGTCTGCGATATCAAGCGATACCAGCCGGTTATGAGCTGCAACCGTTTCTTGAAGCGCTGGCAGCCCTTGGATCAAATTCCTTGAATATAGCTGAACCCATCAAAATCCTATTGGAAACCATCAAATTGCCGGCATCCCTGACTGTATTTATCGCCCCTCAATGCACATTTTGCCCCCAGATGGTTCGCCGGCTCATTACTATTCCGATGACGAGTGCAAACCTCCAACTGACCATTATTGATGGAACGCTTTTCCCCGAGATGGTGCAAACCCACCGGATCCGGGCCGTACCAACCCTTCTGATTGATGACCAGTTCCGATGGACGGGATCAGTAACGCTTGAGGAGCTCATTGACACCATCAACACTCGCGACCCCGTATTGCTAAGGCCTGCATCCCTTGAACGTATCATAAAAGAGGGAGGAGCCGATCGCCTGGCAGCCATGATGCTGGAGGCTGAGAAACTATTACCGGCATTCTATGATATGCTCACCCATGAAAAGTGGCCGATTCGCCTGGGAGCCATGGTGGTTATGGAAGAAATTGCCGAGAAAAACCCGGATCTTGCGGCAAATGTGCTCAGCCCCTTATGGGACCGTTTTCACGAGGCTTCCGTCCAAATTCAAGGTGACATCCTCCATGTTTTTGGTGAAATCGGTGATCTCCGTTCAGTTTCATGGCTGGAGACGGTGTTGTCAGGTAATTTTGATCGAGAAGTAAAAGAGGCGGCCAGAGAGGCGGTAGAAAAAATCTCTAATACTGATACCTAAACTGAGCGGTTCCAGGTTCAGGGTTCAAAGTTCAAAGGTTACAACCGATGAATAGTGCTCCCAATATTAATTAAAATCTAAAATACTCGTCATACCCCATTGAGCGAACCGGATTTATAACCAGATGAGGACATGATCCCTTTGGTACGAGCTGTCTGGGTTTTTCAACCCAGAACGGTGAACCCTGAACTGCCCAACCTAGATAAAAATAAAGCCCCGTCGCATCAACGACGGGGCTTTGTTTAAATTTTCATAAATAAACTATTTGACAGGCATATCGGACCGGCATTCACCCGTCAGAACTATTTTTCATCCTTGACGGTTTTCTTTGTCGGTGTCTTTTTTTTCGCGCTATCCGGTGCGTCCTTTTTTTCTGCCTTCACAGCTTGCTCTTTAGGTGCTGATTTGGTTTTCTTGGCAGGCTTATCTTTTTTTGTATCCTCAGCGGCCGACTTGGTTTTTACCTTCGCCGGCTCAGTTTTTACTTTAGATGGTTCGTCTTTGGCCTTTGCGGCCGTTTCTTTCACGGCCGTCTTCTTGGCCGCTACATCAGCGATTTCTTTTTTATCCGTCGATTTGGCCTTTTTTTTCACCGGCGCCTTTTCTTTCACGTCTGCTTTGACAGTCTGCGCAGCGGCTGGTGTCTTTATATCAGCAGCCTTCTTCTTTTGCTTTCCTTCAGTTTTGGTTTTTTTCTTTTTGGCCTTCTTCTTTTTGGTACTTTCGAGAGCTATCAATTCAACAAGTGACATGGAGGCAGCATCTCCCGGTCGTTTTCCCAGTTTAATAACCCGGGTATAGCCGCCGGATACCGCGCCAAACCGCTCGTCGGCTTGTTCAAACAGCTTATGGACAACTTCTTTTTCCCTCACAATGGCAAGGGCTTGACGTCTGGCATGCAGGTCACCACGTTTTGCCAGGGTGATCAGGTGATCTGCCCAGCGTCTAATCTCCTTGGCTCTTGCTCCGGTAGTTCGGATCCGATCATGTTTAAGCAGAGAGGTAACCATGTTTCTAAACATGGCATGGCGGTGGCTCGGGGTTCGGTTCAGTTTGAGGCCTGCTTTACGATGTCTCATTATACTGTTACTCTCCTTCTTCAGTCTCTTCCTCTGGTGGAACAAACCCTTCAAGCTTCATCCCAAGCGAAAGGCCCATCTCGTTCAGGACTTCTTTAATTTCATTTAATGACTTTCGACCGAAATTTTTGGTTTTCAACATCTCCGGTTCAGTCTTGCTCACCAGTTGATAAATTTTATTTATATCCGCATTTTTCAAGCAATTTGCGCTGCGCACGGAAAGTTCGAGTTCTTCAACGCTACGGTAAAGATTGTCATTAAACTGGGGCGCCTGCCTTTCTTCAGTCCTTGTATCCACCTGCGGTTCAAGCTGTTCATCAAAATTGATAAAGAGTGTCATCTGTTCTTTGAGTATTTTGGCCGCATAGGCAATGGCATCTTCCGGGGCAACACTCCCGTCTGTCCAGATTTCCATAGTAAGTTTGTCATAATCGGTACGCTGGCCGATACGGGCATTACCGACTGTAAAGTTGACTCGTTTGATGGGTGAAAAAACGGCATCAATGGGTATGGTGCCGGCAGGTGCATCCTCATCCTTATTGGCTTCAGCCAGGGAGTAGCCCTTACCCACTCTAACTTCCATTTCCATCTTCAAGCCTGCTTTTTCTGAAAGCGTGGCAATAAGCTGCTTCTTGTTGAGCACCTCGCACTGCCCATCATCACTGATAATATCTCCAGCCGTTAACGGACCCTCGCCGCTTGCATCGATGCGCACTGTTTTGGGCTCCGGATCTTTAACTTTAAAGCGCACCTGTTTTAAGTTCAGGATAATCTCGGAAACATCTTCAAGAACACCTGGAATAGCACTAAATTCATGCATCACAGCATCGAATTTAACCGACACAATAGCAGCGCCGTATAAGGAAGAAAGAATGATTCTCCTTAAGCTGTTGCCGATGGTAATCCCAAATCCTCTTTCAAGGGGCTCACAAACAAATTTACAATAAGATGGATTGCTGGTTACTTGAACTTTTTCTGGCTTCATCAACTCCTGCCAGTTCATGTACATAAGTTCATCAGACGGCATTTTATGATCTCCTGATTATTTCAGGTTTTGATATTTTGACCACGATCCGCGGCCACTCTACCCTGGTTGCAATTGCATGTACGATGCATTAAAGGTTGTGTTATTTAGAGTAAAGCTCGACAATGAGTTGTTCTTGAATCGGCATGGTAAGATCCTCACGTATCGGAAAACTTTTCACCATGCCCTTCATGCTGTCTTTTTCAAGATCAAGCCACTGAGGAACTCCCCTGCGAACCACTGCATCGAGGGAGTCCTGAAGTGCCTGAATCTTTTTGCTTTTCTCCCGTATTTCTATCATATCACCTATTTTGACTACGAAAGATGGTATATCAACTCTCTTGCCATTGATTAATAAGTGCCGATGGCGGACAAACTGCCGGGCCTGGGCACGCGAACTGGCAAAACCCAGCCGGTAGACAACATTGTCCAACCGTCGCTCAAGCATCACAAGCAGGTTTGTACCCGTAATACCTTTCTGACGTTCCGCCTTATTAAAAAATAAATGGAACTGCTTTTCAGAGATACCGTACATTCGTTTTACTTTTTGTTTTTCCCGCAGCTGAACACCGTAATCCGAGGGCTTTCTGCCCCGACGCTCTCCGTGCTGACCCGGCGGATAGGTCCGTCGGTCAAAGGCACATTTATCCGAATAACAGCGATCTCCTTTAAGAAAAAGCTTTAGATTTTCCCGTCGGCATTGCCGACAAACGGAATCCGTATATCTTGCCAAGTTTTCCTCCCTGATCTTAGTTGATTAGTTGATTGGTTGATTAGTTGATTAGTTGTGATGAATAGTTTCCATACTTCTAACTAAATTATCTATTGAATGAAAAATTTATGCAGTCAACTTTCTTACCAGTCAACCAGTCAACTATTCAACTATTTCATACTCTGCGTCTTTTCGGCGGTCGGCAGCCATTGTGAGGGATGGGAGTTACATCCTTAATCATTACCACGCTAAATCCGGTGGCCTGCAGTGCTCTCAATGCCGATTCTCGCCCCGGACCGGGCCCTTTGACGTATACTTCAACACTTCGCATGCCATGTTCCATAGCCTTCTTTGCGGCATCCTGAGCCGCTAGTTGTGCGGCAAAAGGCGTGCTTTTACGCGATCCCTTAAATCCCTGAACGCCTGCACTTGACCAGGCAACAACATTTCCCACCGTATCGGTTATGGTGACAATGGTGTTGTTAAAAGTCGATTGAATGTGAACAACTCCATTGGCAACATTTTTCTTTACTTTCTTTTTAGTACGGGTTTTTTTCGCCATCTATAACGCCTCTCATGATTGACAACTTTATATTTAGGATAGATCCGCCGGAGGCGGAATGGAATTCTTTCAACCTTAAAATCAATATTCTATAATTAACGCAGCAAACAGTCGACGGCTGACCACAAATCTTCTCACCCCAGTTGGTACCAAAATTCAATTATTTCTTTTTGATTCCACCTTTCTTTTTAACAGCTGATCGTTTCGGACCCTTGCGCGTGCGTGCGTTGGTACTTGTCCGCTGTCCCCTGACGGGTAACGATTTCCGATGTCGAAGCCCCCGGTAGCATCCCAGATCCATTAATCGTTTGATATTCATGGAGATTTGGGTACGAAGTTCTCCTTCAACCTTATAGTCACTATCGATGACTTTGCGGATATCGTTGATTTGTTCTTCGGTCAAATCATCGGTCTTTGTATTCGGATCAATATTCAGCCGGGAAAGAATGCTTTGAGATGCAGTTCTGCCGATGCCGTAAATATAGGTCATACCGATTTCAATCCGTTTTTTTCTGGGTAAGTCAACCCCCGCGATTCTTGCCAAACCGTATCCTCCTCTATCCCTGTCTCTGTTTGTGTCGTTTATTTTCGCAAATAACCCGCACGACCCCTTTTCTTTTGACGATGATACATTTGGGGCACATTCGTTTGACCGATGCTCTAACTTTCATCTAAGACTCCTCTTTCTAAATTGAATATTTTAGATTGAAGATTGAATATTTATGGAATCTGCCACTTTAATTTTCTTGTGCTCGCTGTTTTTCTGAAAGAAGCAATAATGGCAGTGAATTTTTCACTTTAAATTTTTACCACCTGGAAATTTAATACTTAAGAGAAAAACACAAAATATAATGATAGAATACCTCCAATATTCAATAGACAATCTTCAATAAAATGCATCCGCATTTTCCCTGAAATGTGCGCAAGCACCTGGTGCTTGTTTTCCAGTTCAACCTTGAACATGGCATTCGGTAAGGTCTCGAGTACGATACCCTCAACTTTTATTGCCTCCTCTTTCGCCATTGGCTACTCCTGTCTCGGCTCCTCAAATCGAATTAATTATCAAATCCGCCTGTGATGATAGTGTTGATATAACAAAGTAGAACTAGAATCGTCCCTTCATTTTGCCGCCACTTTTTTTCAAAAAGCCTTCATAATGCCGGCTGAGCATGTGAGATTCCATCTGGGCGACGGTATCAATCGCCACTCCGACTACAATGAGAAGGGCTGTGCCACCAAAATAAAATGGGACGTTGAACCTCGTGATAAGAATCGATGGCAGTACACAGACAGTCGAAACATAGATAGCACCGCCGAGAGTTATACGGGTCAACACTTTGTCAATATAATCCGCTGTACGCTTGCCGGGACGAATCCCGGGGATATACCCGCCGGCTTTCTTCATATTGTCGGCGACGTCAACAGGATTAAAGGTAACGGCGGTATAAAAATAGCAAAAGAAAAAGATAAATCCGATGAATAATAGCTCGTATACGGCATTGCCCGGCCGCATGGCGGCGGTAACACTTTGGATCCATTCAACTTCAACAAAGCTGCCGATGGTCGCTGGAAACATGATAATTGAAGAAGCGAAAATCGGCGGAATAACACCGGATGTATTTATCTTTAAAGGAAGATGGGTACTTTGGCCGCCATACATTCTGCGACCGACAACCCTTTTGGCATATTGCACCGGAATACGGCGCTGCCCCTGTTCGACAAATATGATAAATCCGACAACTGCAACCATCAAGACGAGTAGAATCAGAATAGCAAATATTCCCATCTCCCCTGTGGAAAGAAGACGAACGGTATTGACAATTGCTCCTGGCAGTCCGGTCACAATACCGGCAAAGATTATCAGAGAAATACCGTTACCAACGCCTCGCTCGGTAATCTGCTCGCCGAGCCACATAATAAAGGCCGTGCCTGCCGTCAGGGTAATGACGGTCAGCAGCCGAAACCCCCAACCCGCCATTAATACTACCGGAGCACCGCTGGGAGAGGTCATACTTTCCAACCCCACACTGATACCGAAACCCTGGATAATACTTAAAACCACCGTGCCGTAACGGGTGTACTGGGTAATTTTTTTCCGTCCCTGTTCGCCTTCCTTTTTTAGCTGTTCAAGATGGGGAATAACGACCGTTAGAAGCTGCAGAATAATAGACGCACTGATATAGGGCATAATGCCGAGCGCAAATACGGACAGCCTCTCGAAAGCACCGCCTGAGAACATATTGAATATTCCGAATATCGTGCCTTCGGCTTGTGCAAAAAAAGAGGCTAGCGCAACGCTGTCGATTCCCGGAACCGGCACGTGGACGCCGACACGATAGACGATGAGAAGACCTAGCGTGAATAAGATTCTTTTTTTTAATTCGGGTATTTTAAATATATTCTGAAACCCGCCGCCAATCATTATAGGACCTCTATTTTGCCACCAGCCGCTTCAACCTTTTCTCTGGCGCTTTGGCTGACTTTGTCTATTTTAATATCCAGGGCATAGTCTATTTGACCGTGTCCCAGAAGTTTTATCCCATCTCTTTTACCACTGACAAGTCCCGCTTGAATCAGCGCTGCCTCATCCACAACACTCCCTTTGTCAAATCGCTTTAGATCTCGAATGTTAATCACGGCAATGTTTTTTCTGAATATGTTGGCGAACCCGCGCTTGGGTAAGCGGCGGTGCAGCGGCATCTGACCGCCTTCATATCCGGGTCGGACCCCGCCGCCGGAACGAGAGTTGAACCCCTTAGTTCCTCGGCCGGCGGTTTTACCGGTACCAGATCCCACACCCCGCCCTAAGCGTTTTGGGTCTTTACGAGATCCTTTCGCCGGTGATAATTCATTTAGCTTCATCAGTCTTCTCCTCAGCTTTTACCAAATGCGACACGACATTGATCATCCCTCGAATGGAAGGTGTATCCTGAAGCTCGACAGTCCTGTTTAGTTTGGTCAATCCCATGCCTCTCAGGACTTTACGATGCTTTTCAGGTCGTCCGATCATACTTTTTACAAGTGTAATTCTCAGCATTGCTGCCATCAAATATATCCTTTCTACAAATCCTCAACATTAATTCCGCGCCTGGCGGCAACCTGGCCACGGCTTTCAAGCTGTTGGAGCCCGGCAATAGTTGCCTTTACCAGGTTGTGGGGATTGTGGGATCCGAGACACTTGGTTAGAATGTTTTGAACACCGACAGCTTCAAGCACAGCCCGCACGGCACCTCCCGCAATTACGCCGGTGCCCTGGGCGGCAGGTTTCAGCAAAACCCTTCCGGCGCCAAATCGCCCTATCACTTCGTAAGGTATGGTCCCCTCAATAAGAGATATGTTGACCATGCTCTTTTTCGCTTTTTCTACACCTTTACGTATGGCTTCCGGCACTTCTCCGGCTTTACCGAGGCCAAAGCCGACCGAACCACCACCATCACCAACGACAACAATGGCACTAAAACTAAATCTGCGGCCACCCTTGACGACCTTGGCCACGCGATTGATATGAACCACTTTGTCAATTAATTGAATTTCATCTATATCCTGCTTAAACAAGAGCCTGTCTCCTTCACTCTCCGAAAATGATTAAAAACATCAACACGCAGTGTTAAAAAATCAAACCGGCTTTGCGGGCGCCCTCTGAAAGAGATTTGACTCGCCCGTGATATAAAAATCCATTGCGATCAAATACAACTTCCTTGATACCCTGATTAAGTGCGCGCTCGCCAACCAGTTTGCCGATGAAGTTTGCCGCTGCAATCTTGTTTTTGAATTTGGGAGCATCTTTTGCCTGCTGATTTACGGTGGATGCTGCAGTCAGCGTACACCCAGCTGTATCATCAATGATTTGGGCGTATATATGTCTTGCACTGCGGAACACACTGAGCCTTGGTCGCTGGGGTGTCCCGTGGATTTTTTTCCTGATTCTTTTTTTCCTTTTTAGACGAGCCTGATGTCGAAAGTTCATGGACCCCATTTTTAAAACCTCTCATAATTGACAAATGACCAGTGACGATTTAAAAAGTTCTTTCAATATTCACTCTTCAATCTTCAATTTATTTAGTGCCGGTCTTGCCGGCCTTTCTTCTAATATGTTCCTCGGCATATTTGATGCCCTTACCTTTATAAGGTTCAGGCGGCCGAATTCGCCGAATGGCTGCCGCTGCAAGACCGACTTTTTGTTTGTCGATTCCGATCAGTTTAATATTGTTATTTTTTGCTACGGTTGCTGTAATGCCCTTGGGCAGGTCATAAGTTACAGGATTTGAATAACCGACATTAAAAATAATCTTCTCACCGCTGAGTTCAGCACGATAACCGATGCCGTTAACTGCCAGATTACGCTCAAATCCCTGGGTCACACCGGTAATCATGTTTGCGATTAGACTGCGGGTAAGTCCCTGCAATGCCCGGCTGCGCCGGTCTGCAGTCACCATCGTGACATTCATGACGCCATCTTCTATCTTCAAATCGACAGCAGGATGGATCGATTGGCTTAGTTTGCCTTTTTCACCTTCGACTGTCAGCGATCTGTTCAGATATGTGACTTTGGTTTTATCCGGTATCGGTACCGGTTCTTTTCCGACTCGGGACATGAGCTGTTCTCCTGGATTTAGCTGTATAACGCGGTTTCAATTTGATGCGAACTTCTGAACCTTGACCTCTAAACCCCTGAATAGTTATCGAATATTTAACGATCCGCTCTGCAACTGACAAACCGACATATCATTCAACAAATCAACCATTTGTCACGGATCTACCAGACATGGCAGAGAATCTCACCACCGGCGTTCAATTGACGCGCTTTTTTATCCGTCATAACTCCCTGAGAAGTGGATAAAATTGCAATGCCCATACCGTTGAAAACCGGCTTTATCTCTTTGCACTTTACGTACACCCGCCTGCTGGGCTTGCTGATGCGCTTGAGCCCGTATATTACATTGGATTGTCCCTGGCCATACTTGAGATAAAGTCGCAAAATACCCTGTTTGCCGTCTTTAAGGAACTTTTTGCCAACTCGATTTTTAATGTCGATCCCGGGACATCCACGCTGTTAAATTTTGCCTTGGCCGCATTACGAACGCGGGTTAACATGTCGGCTATTGGATCACTAATCGCCATTGTTTTCTCCTGTTATACTTGTCTCCGACGCCTGACCGCTGGTTATCGGAATTCGGCACCTTAATCGACGTCTATATAATCTGTATAGGCTATCCGAAACACCAACAACTCGCTTACTATTTAAAATTAAGTTGAAACACCATTGGCCGGCAGTCGCTTCACCAGCTTGATTTAACGACTCCGGGAAGTTTGCCCTGGGAAGCAAACACACGAAAGCAGATCCGACATACGCCGAATTTCCTCAAATACCCTCTGGGCCGGCCACAAACCGGACATCTGTTATAATTTCTTACTTTAAACTTAGGTTTTCGCGTCGCTTTTATTCTAAGCGCTTTTTTTGCCAAATCGTCCCCCTATTGTGTTATGGGTCTCTTGGTTCATGGCCGCTTCGCCGGCCAGCTGCTGGGCTGAACCCTGAACCTTTGAACCTCAATTCCGGAAGGGCATACCCAACAACCGAAGAAGTTCTTTTCCCTCTTCATCGTTTTGGGCTGATGTCACTACGCTAATATTAAGCCCCTTGATTCTGTCAATTTTGTCGTAATCAATCTCGGGGAATATAATGTGTTCTTTGATCCCCAAAGAATAGTTGCCGCGGCCATCGAACGCCTTACCCGAAATACCCCGGAAGTCCCGAACACGGGGGAGAGCGACATTCACCAGCTTATAGTAAAAGTCGTACATGCGATTACGCCGCAAAGTCACCATGCACCCGATCGGCATTCCTTCCCTCAGTTTAAATGCGGCAATTGATTTTTTAGCCCGAGTTATCACCGGATGCTGACCGGCAATGGTTTGAAGCTCTTCAGCCGCGGAGTCCAGCAGCTTGATGTTTTGAATCGCCTCTCCCAGCCCCATGTTCAAAACAACTTTTTCCAGTTTAGGAACCTGCATGATGTTCTTATAGTTGAAAGTTTTGATCAGCTTTGGAACTGTTTCTTTTTCGTAAAACTCTTTTAGTTGTGACATTCTGAACCTCCGGCTCCCACATCTATGTATCCAGCGCTTCGTTGCATTTCACACAGACACGAACCTTATTTCCATCCTCCAGCCGCTGCATCTTAATCCGTGCGGGGCCAACACATTTGCCACACATCACCATGACATTGGACCATTGGATCGGCATTTCTTTTTCAATAATCCCGCCCTGTTTGTTTTGGTTGGTCGGCTTGCTGTGACGCTTGACCATATTTATTTTTTCGACCAGGATGCGATTTTTCTTGCGATCGACTTTAAGGACTTTACCGATTTTTCCTTGATCCTTGCCGACAATGACTTTTACCTTATCGTCTTTTTTTATGTAGCACTTATTTGTCAACATAAGCATTATCCTAAAAAAATTTGAATTGACGAATGACGAGTTAAGGAATTCTATCGAATTAAAATAAAGACAAAATACCCTAAATATTCATTATTCATTCGTCAATCTTCATTTATAAAACCTCCGGTGCCAGTGATATGATTTTCATAAACCGTTTGGCGCGCAACTCCCGGGCTACGGGTCCGAAAATACGGGTGCCGATGGGTTCTCTAGCCGCA
>CALZJV010000065.1 GCA_945787595.1 uncultured Desulfobacterales bacterium
ACTTTAAGATCTCTTAGCGTCAATTCCGGGTGATTCGCATCGGGCTTGAGGCTGCCGTATACTCTGGCATTCAGAACCGGGTCTTTTAACCGTGAGATCACCGCTTGCCGTGATGCCGGCCAGTCGTTTTTCAATGCCTGCAGTACATCGCGAAACGGCTGGAGCGCTTCCAGGGCAGGTTCGGCCAATTCGGGTACAATTGTTACCTCAGGGGTTTTTACCCGCTCCAACAGTTGGTAAAAATATTCCGGACCTTTAATTCTGTCCAGGCAAAATCCCACAAATTCTACCGGTGCCGGGTAAAACGTCTTGCGCCAAAAGTCATCCACGACCTCCATTAACAATGAAGCCTGGTTGGTAATGAGCTCTGTGTCGAATGCATTTCGGGTTTCAAAGGCGTTTTCATGGAGTATGCACTGACAAAATCCGTGAATCGTAAAAATAGATGCTCGGTCAAAATCGATGAGCGCTTCGTGTAACAGCACCCCTGCTGCTTTCGGATCCGGGCATCTTTTCACCAGGGAATCGATGAGGGGGTCATCGCTGCGCTCCTTGGCAAAACCTTCTTTGGCCTTCAGCAGCTTATTCCGGATGCGCTCTTTGAGCTCTTCGGTGGCCGCATTGGTAAACGTCAACACCAGAATCTGATCAACCTGCAATTGTTTCTCCAGAACCAGCCGGATAAAGAGACCTTCAATGTTGTAAGTCTTTCCCGTGCCGGCACTGGCTTCAATCAGGTTGATCCCTTCAAGGGGGGCATTTAGCAGGTCAAAAGGCTGCATTTAAAAATGTCCGTTGTTTGTGGTCAGTTGTCCGTTGGTAAAAACAAGCCTCGTTGAATAGTTTATTGGTTGACTGGTTGATTAGGTAAATTAGGGTCATCAAATCAGTATGTCAGGGGTTGTCGACACAACAAGTGTACAATTATTCTGCAAATACAGCATAAACCCATATTTGCTAACACTTAACAAATCAACTAATCAACAAATCAACCAATTAACGATATCGGTATACTGAGCCCTAATGGAGATTAAATCGACGGAGCGCAGCGACATCCACAAATCTTCAATCTTCAATCTTCATTCTTCATTTTTTACCATTCAGTCTGTAAATAAATGCCAGTACTTCGGCCACCGCCCGGTATAATTCGGGGGGGATTTCAGTTTCCAGTTCCAGTGCTTCCAGGATTTGAACCAGGTTCTTATCTTCGTACAATGGCAGGTTGCATGCCTTGGCGATCTCAATGATCTTTTCGGCAATTTCTCCCCTGCCCTTGGCGATGACCTTGGGGGCGTTGCCTTTTTCCTGATCGTATTTCAAGGCAACTGCTTTTGGCGTCTTCTTCTTCTCCATAATCAAATCCGCAGATCCACCTGCCTGTCACCGGCGACCGGGAAGTCTTCACGATCAAAATCCGCAATTTTTTTCTGGGAAACAATGACCTTCAACAGTATTTGGTTAAAAAAACCATGAAGTAATTCCTGCAGTTCAAGGAAATTTTCCTGGATTTTAACTTTGAAGGGATCCTCTCTCACAAAAAAGGTTATCGTCAAATCTTTATCTAAAAGAAAAAAATCAGTACGAAGGTCGCCCAGCCGATCCATGGACAGCATCAGGGATATGCGATATCCTTTGTTGGGGCCACATTTTTGTTTTTTCTGATAATAGACTTTTAGTCTGGCCGTCTGCTGCCCTTCTTTCAACGGCAGCGCATAGGTGAAAACCTGAAACGGTTCCACGGAATCCAGTTGGCTTACCGCCCTACCCTGCTGATGGGTGATGTTGCTAAGCAAGGTATCGATGATGTTTCTTAGGCTCACCAGAGCCTTGGGACTGAAGAATCTTTTCAAGACCTCTTCGTTTTCGGACAGATGTTGCAGCATTGATAGATTGGCCTTCAGATTCCGCGCCAGAAAAGTTCGCACCTCCGGAAAATCGGTTAAATTTTTTTTTGACGCGGCTTCAGAATTTTCAACTAAAGTTGAAATGATCCTTTCAAGCGTCTTTTCAAAAAAGATGCCTGAATTCTGCACGTATGCCTGGATTCGTGGTATCAGTTTGGTGACAATTTCTTTTAACTCAAAGGGTTCAAAATAGGTATTTAAGCTGTTAAATATATTGCGGATATCATCTGGGATGGCTCTGCCGCCATGAGACCCAATCGCTTGACTGAGGATGTGTCTTAAGTCAGTCGAAATTTTCTTAAAATCCTGATCGGATTGGATGTCTAAACGGTTTGGCATCCGGTCGGTTGAAAGTGGATCTTTTGGTTCAATCTTAATTACCCCCAGTTTAAGCTGCTTGCCCGATTCGAGTACCCTTGCCTGCAATTCATCACCTAACATCACGGGAATTTTTATATCCGCAGTCGCCCGAAAGGCTCCGAAATCTATCAGAGCGCGGTCTCCCCTCAGCTCAATGACTTTCAGCCTGATCGTGCTGCCGGGTTTGTACGCAATTTTGTTTAATTGCGACTTGAGCGAGTCAGGTTTTGAATTTTAGCTGTTTTATCCGGATCTGCTTTGGTCTCGTCAATAAACTTAAAGTTGACCCATCCGACCCGGATGATATCATCATGGCTTAATTTGTGACGTTTGATCTCCTGTTCGTTTACAAAAGTGTGGTTGGTGCTGCCCTGATCTTCGATGTAATATTCAGCCTCAGCCGCAGCATCCGGATTTTCGATCATTTCAATAACCGCGTGCTCAGAGCTTACGACGGTATCATCGATAAAAATATCGCAGTCCGGACTCCGGCCTATGCTGAATTTCGGTTTGTCAAGCGGGCATTTATTGATTGCTAATCCGTCATGGAGCTGTACGATAAGTGCCATATGTCGTCTCCTTTATGCTTAATGTGTGCCAATCCTGCTATAAACAGCCTTCGATATGCTCATATACTCTCATATAGCGTTTAGATTCGAACTCGGGATTCGATTTTTCAATCAGCCGGAATTCCGATAAGCAAAACCTTTTAAGTTCTAAAACGCCCCAGTTCCACTATAATATAATTTCCCTGCAGTGCGCCAGAAGTGGTGAATAAACAGCGACGGCGATCTCCTTAAATGCTTCATCCAGTGGCTCTGACCGGCGAAAACAAAGATCATAATAAGGATCTTCGGATTCACCTTTAGCGTATTTTGCAAAATCGCTGCCGCACCACTTCCTTTCGGCTTGATTCATAGCAGCTTGTTCAGACGCCGATCTTTTCAGCATATGTTCGGCATATTCATACGAAGATTCCGGAAAAAAATGGATCGGTTGCTCCAACCCCCGTTGGAATAAGGCCAGGAGACCCTCAAGAATGCGCCTGCTGTCGGCCACCCGGTCGAATTGCACCGCCGAATCCCTGCAGATTAGAAAACTGCACAACCGGCAATCCGGCGGTGCGGTATGACAAAAGACGAGATGATAGATCCATGAATTCAAAAGATCTTTTGACCTCTGCCGGGCATACCGGATTCGAACATATCCGGCCTCGGATACCGCCGGCAAACGGCCTGTCAGATGAAAACCCGAGATTTCAGTATCGATCTGGATGGGGTTTTGAGGTGTGACGCCCTTAAATCCCTCTATTTTGCTGACAAACTTTTCAACATCAATGCTCATTTCATTGTAGTGATAATTCCCGACGTTACCATGGGGAAGCTGCCCCAGTGCTTTTTGAAGCGGTTCAAAATCAGCAAGGGTGACGCCCGACAAGCTGCTTTTTAGTAGGTTTTGTTCAATCAGGTATCTTTCCAGGGGGTTCAAATCAAAATTCTCGCATTCATCAGACAACGGCACCTCGTCTTCCAGCATCATTCCAAGACGTCGCTGCAGAATAAACTTGGCGGGATGGTTGAAAAACAGGCAGAGCCAATCCAGGTCCAGGTTCTGCCATTCTGCCGCTTCTGCGGTTGTCAGGGGAAGCTTATGGGGGAAAAACGGACCATACTCTATTTTCTCAGCAGCGCCGGCGCAGGCAAGCATGTTTTCGTTGGAATAACTATAAAGTCCGCCACCCTCTTGAAAATACTCTGAAGAAAACGGCTGTAATCGATGGGTCGTCACAATTTGATCAAGAATATTTTTAGCGGGTAAGTCAACGCTCTGCTCGATGGTATCAAGCAGCTCGCTGACGAGTACCGATGGCGGGATGCGGGAGTTGTCCTGGATGCTTTGTCCCACGTAGCTGATATACAATTTTTGGCGGGCCGAGATGATGGATTCGAGAAACAGATACTTGTCATCCTTTCGGCGGGACCGGTCGCCGCTTTCAGGATATTTTGCCATAAGATCAAAGTTAAGCGGCTGATAATCTCTTGGAAAGGCATCATTATTCATACCGATCAGGCAGATAGCCTTAAATGGGATGCTTCGCATCGGCAGCATGGCACAAAAGGTAATGCCGCCTGTCAGAAATCCTGCGCCGTAATTGTTTTGTTCCAGCAAAGATTTGAGATAGCAGTATATGACTTCAAGGCCGATGCTTTGGTTGAAGCCCGAGAAGGCTTCCTTGTCGGCCAGGCCGCCCAGCAAATGACGCAACACCTGAAGATCTTTTTCGGTGCTTTCATCGGGTCTGAAAAATTGTTCGAGTGCTGTCAGCAGCACCTTCTGCCACTCACCTAATTTTCTGGGAGTCGTCAGAGTCTGTGCCCACCTGAAGAGTCGGTCGAGAAATTCCAGGAATTTTCCCAGGGTCTGTGCGACGTCTCCTTCGATATTGTCGTAGGGTAGGATGCCCTCAAACATGATCCGGTTCTCACCCGGCATGGCATACCCGAGCAGGAGCCTTTCCAGGCCGGCACGCCAGGTATTTTCCGAAAAACCGGGCAAGCCGGCCCTCAGCCGGCTGTCTCTGTCGATTCCCCAGCGAATGTGAGTATCCCTGATCCAGCGTTCAATGATTTTCAGATCGGATTCTACCAGTCCGAACCTTTCCTTGATTCCGGGAAATTCCAATAATGCGACCACCTGTACGGCTCCAAAGCGACTACCTGACAGGTCAAGCAAAGCCAGAAATCCTTCGACCACCCGGCTTTCTCGACGGGGACTCTGATCCGCAATACAAAAGGGTATCCGTAAAGCTTCATCGGCTTGTGCGGCAAAGACGGCATGAACGTAAGGCGCATAGGTCTCTATATCAGGCGTTAAGACGATGATATCTTTTGGCATGAGATCCGGATCTTCTTCAAACATGGCCAGCAGATTATCGTGCAACACCTCAATTTCCCGCATGGGGCTATGACAGGAATGAACTTGAATGGAAGTATCCCCGCGAGACATCGCTAACGGCCGGGGGGGTAACTCAAATGCTGGATACGCGTTTGATGGGACACTTTGGGGCACATCATCAGTGGATGTTTTTCTGTCTCTCAAGTTTAAAATATCCGATTGAATGCCGGCCAAGATAGTCGACTCCCCGGGATCTTCAAATTTCTCGTGGATGTCGCTGTCAAGACCGGCGATCATGTCAAAAAAATCACGCCCGAGTGCTCCCATGGCGGCCAGAAGTCGGTTTCCTTTTTCGAGGTGATACCATTCAATATTTTCGGCGACCCGAATGGATTTTCGGCGCATTTTCTTTATTTCCCGATCCGATACAATGTCGGCCCAATACTCCCGGCAGGGATCAATCAGAAAAAAGTTGATCTCAATCAGCCCGGACAACGCCGCAAAGGCCTCCAGATGAAACGGCGGCAGATACGATATCCCGAAAATTGATATCCGTTTGGGAAGTTTCAATTCGTCGATTTCAAGGCGTCTGATTCGTTCTAGCAGGTTTTTCCGCAGCCGAGCGCGATGCTCACTCTCATGTCCCCGGGCCATCTCACGCCAGAGTTTGGCTTGCCATGTCTCCGGCAGTTTTTTTTCCTCTTTATTTCCCTCCCATTGGAATATCAATTGCGGGCGATACACCAAATACTGGTCGAATAAATCGGCGAGTTTACGCGAAAGTTGAAACAGCTTGAGATGCGTGTCATCATCGACCAGGTATGTTTTCAGGTGATCAAATCCGGTGTGGTCTATTAACTGCGGAAGGATATGCATCAGCCGAAATGTCATTATTTCGGGATCGTACGGTGAAATTTCCGGCAAATCCGGCATCATTATTTTGAAGATATCTTGCAGAAACGCATTGGGGAAAGGAAAGCTGGCGTTGGCGCAGATCCCGTTGTGCCCGGCAAGCTCCATGGAAACCCAGCGTTCCATGCCCCGGCTTTGCACGATGATAATCTCAGGGGTCAGTGGGGAAGGCAATGGTGTCCGGACGATCCCGGCCAGTTTTTGGGCCAGAATCTCCATGCGGTTGCTGATATGGATATGAAGTCCGGGCATATCAATTAGACTATGCTGTAAAATGTGCGGACTGTCAACAAAATCCAGATATCGTTGATTGGTTGATTAGTTGATTGGTTAAGTGGTTGTAAATATGGATTTATCCCATATTTGCAAAATAATTGGACACTTCATGTTTCAGGTCTGAAATCGGACGATTGATGTATTTTGGATTATTCTTCCCTTAGACATCGAATCCCATAAGAAAAAGAATTGTTAATCATTTTTGAATATATTTTGCTTGACTTTAATTTCGTTATTTAATTACTTGAAGGGTCCGGGAGTTGTCAGCCTCAGCCTATGATTATTCAGGCAGCAGGTCGGCTTTGAAAAACACCCCGGCCCCTCAATGACTTGTAATTCAAATTTTGGTGCGGTTCCTCTATTGAGACACCTAACATGCTGATGATAAAAAAAAGCGTGACGATACTATGGTTTTTTTTTCTTGCACTTTTCGTGTGTCTGACCACGCGAGTCGCCGCTGGAACATTTGTAGATCAACTGAAGCGACGGGTCACTGTGTCGGAAGATCCCCTGCGGGTTATCTCATTGGCTCCCAGTATCACAGAAATTATTTACGCCTTGGGGCAGGAAAATCGCTTAATAGGCGTTACCCGGTACAGCGATTTTCCCGACGCAGCAACAAGACTTCCAAAAATAGGTTCGTATGTTCGCATTGACCTTGAGCGCATCGTAGCTTTAAAGCCGGACCTCTGCATTGCGATCAAAGACGGAAATCCAAAAGAGGTAATTGACCGACTGGAATCACTGAATATACCGGTCTATGTGGTGAATCCCCAAAGTTTAAACACTGTGATGGAAACCATCATCGAGATGGGTGAACTTTTAAATGCCGACGACAAAGCCGAAATCCTATTGACAAACCTGCACAACCGCATTGAACGGGTGAAGTCTCTGATTAAACAAGATACCTATCGGCCCGGGGTCTTTTTTCAAATCGGAATTGCGCCGATCGTATCGGTTGGAAGCGACACATTTCTCCATGAGCTTATCGTGCTTGCCGGGGGTAAAAATCTAGCAGGTGGTAAAACGCCATATCCACGTTTCAGCAAAGAACAGGTATTGGCCCTATCTCCTGAAATCTTCATCGTCACTACCATGGCTCGACAGGCTGTTTTTGAGCAAGTGAGAGCCGAATGGTCTCGTTGGACGAGTATGCCTGCCGTGCACAATGAACGTTTTTTTTTAGTTGATTCCAATCTGTTCGATCGACCATCACCACGCTTAATAGACGGCCTTGAACTTTTGTTAAAATTAATTCATCCTGAACTACTAAATTAGCCTGGTGACAGGTAAAACACCATTGATCATATCACGCCTTATTTGGGTCACATGCCTTTTTCTGGTGATTCTTCTATCAGCCATTATTATTGGGTCCTCCATGGGCTCATCCGGCGGCGGAATTATCTCCGTCTTACAAGTGCTTTCTGGCAAAAGTGATCCGAATTCAATGCTGCATACTATTATCTGGCGCATCCGTTTACCCCGTGTTCTTTTGGCCGTTTTGGTGGGAGCGACGCTATCTTTAGGAGGACTTGTTTTTCAGGCACTGTTAAGAAATTTGCTAGCTGAACCTTATATATTAGGCATTTCAGGAGGGTCGGCTATCGGTGCCATCCTAGGGATCCTCTTGGGACTATCCCGTTTCCCGGGAGTAAGCCTAACGGCTTTCCTTGGGAGCATCGCTACGCTGGCGCTGGTTCTGGTGATGACATCAGGTCAATCGGTTCTCAAAAAAGAAACCTTGCTTTTGTCCGGGGTCATGGTGAACGCTTTTTGTTCTTCTGTTATCATGTTTCTGGTTTCCCTGACTCAGGATTCGCGGCTCCACAACATCATTTTTTGGCTGATGGGTGATCTTTCAACAGCCGATATCGGGCAGGTCGGAATTCTTGGGGCGATGCTTTTGCCTTGCTTTGTTCTGATTTTCTGGCATTCCAATGCCATGAATCTCCTTCTAATGGGCAAAGAAATGGCTCAAACTATGGGGATAAACACAAAAGCCATGACCATCGCGCTTCTGGTCACTTCCTCATTTATGGTAAGTGTGACTGTCAGCTACTGCGGCCTGATAGGATTTGTAGGGCTGGTCATGCCCCACCTGTTAAGACTCACATTAGGGGCCGATCACAGGATTCTAGTGCCGGCAAGTCTCCTGGGCGGTGGTACCTTTCTAGTGATATGCGATCTTTTGGCAAGAACGCTACCGGAACAAGGCGAGATGCCGACCGGTGTCATTACGGCAATCATTGGTGCACCGCTCTTTATCTTTCTTTTAAAAAGATCCCGACGATGAATTCCGCTATCCGGACAACAAATTTAAGTTATACTTTTGGTGACCGCTGCATATTGCGAGATCTTTCATTTAGCGTTAATAAAGGTGAGTTTTTTATCATCATCGGTCCAAACGGATCCGGTAAAACCACCTTAATGAAACTCATTGCGGGAATTCTGAAGCCCCAAAAAGGCAGCGTTGATATCATCGGGCGTTCTTGCCACAGCTATCCGCGCAAAACGTTGGCCCGAACGCTTGCATTTGTGCCGCAGAGGTTGCCGACGGACTTACCGTTTACCGTGGGCGAATCGGTTCTGATGGGTCGGGCACCCTATCTCGGTACTTTGGGAATTGAACGGGAAAAAGACGTGGACATTGCTGACCAAGCCATGAAGTTTACCGAAGTGGATCATCTGAATCGTCTCAACATCAGTCAATTAAGCGGCGGGGAGCAGCAGCGTGTTTTTATTGCGCGGGCCATTTGCCAGGAACCTCAAATAATGCTCCTGGATGAACCCACCGCATCTTTGGATCTGGCCCATCAAATTAGGGTAATGGACCTAATGGAAAAGCTTAAGGTTGAGAAATGCGTCACCGTGGTCATGGTCTCCCATGATGTCAATCTTGCCGCCATGTATGGCGATCAAGTGCTGCTGCTCAAAGATGGCGAAGTCGTCTGTCGAGGGGAGCCCCGCAATGTGCTTTCTTTCCAGAAACTGGAAGAAACATATGGGTGCAGGTTGCTGGTTGATGAAAGCCCACTGGGAGGAATTCCCCGGATTACGCTTGTACCGGGAAGATATATGCAATCAGAAAAGTCCAGCTGAAACGTCTTCGGCCTCATATCTTTGAACGATATATGTTGAGTTGTTGCGATCCGTTGAGCTTTTGCGAAACCATCAAACTTGACATTAAATCGCGTGTCGGATATACCTCAAACTCGAGCAAAACCGTATAATGTGTAAGCGCTTGCTGCAATCTCTTTATCGTTTTCATCCGATTTTTTATCATTTTCCCGCCGCTCATCCTACTAGTCATATGTCGGTTGAGAGGAGATTTGACCAATGGAAAAAGAAACCGTCTTCGTACCGCCGGACAATCCGGCTGCGATCCAAACCGTTGAATTGCTGAGTCGTCGATGGTTGTCGAAAAAGGCCTTCGAAATCGAGCTTTCGCGACCTTCATCATTTGAGTTCAAGGCCGGCCAAACGATTCTTTTGATTCATGAATCAATAAAAAGGTACTATTCTTTGATTTCCACCCCAAATGACCCGAAACTTACCCTCTGTGTGCGGCATTTACCGGAAGGTCGGCTTTCCTCTGTTCTCGCCGGTGCCGAAACCGGTTTCCAATTAAAATTGACGGGTCCCCATGGATATTTCACCTTCAAGCCTTCAAGTAGAAAGTCGGTATTTATGGCCACGGATACCGGGATTGCGCCATTTGTTTGCTTTGCTCGTTCAGGCCTAACTGATTTCACCTTATTCCACCAGGCGATCTCTGCCGACGAATTTTATTACCAATCGATATTTCAAAAAATTACGCCAACGTATTTCTCCTGCCTGTCGGAGGCCCCCATCGCAGAGTCTTCACTTCCAAACCTGTTTTGCGGCAAGATTTCTGAGTGCATCAGGAAAAATTTGCGGCCCGGCAGCTATGATTTTTATCTATGCGGAGAACGGGAAATGATCCGGGATGTCACGCTTCTGGTTGATGAGATTTATCCGGAATCGCGTGTATACACAGAAGTTTTTTATTAATCCGGCACTAGTTCTACTTTGTCATATTTATCTTTGCTTCAGCCCCTTGTTATATCATACTGATATAGCGGAATAAACGAATGCCTAAAGTGACCTAAATTGCCTAAAATGACTAAAATTAAGGAATCGCTACGCTCTATCTGTTTTTATAAGATTGACAGAATGCCACAATTTTAGCTCATTTTAGTTCATTTTAAATTTTAGCTCATTTTCAGAATCTTAATTGGAGCTTCTCATGAGTTTCGTAATCCCGCAAAAGATAGACCGCAATATTATGGACACCATTGAGTCCTCTCTGACTGCTACCACCCTGGATGACCTTTTAGAAACTTCTCTATCCCATCTGCTTAGCGTTAATCATGTCAAAGCGGCTGAAATCCAGCTTTTCAATCGGCAAAACAAATTGATTCCTGTTGCTACGGCCGGCAATGTGGAGTCAAATGGCAGAGTGAAACATGAAGTCCTGGCCCAAAGCTGGTTGCTGGATTCAACCGTGGAACATACCCGCCGCAGGACCAAATTTGCGTATGTGTCTCCTGTTTTTTCCATTCCCTTGCTGGAATCCCGGGGATTGCTGGGTTTTTTAAATATCCACCTGAATAAATTACGGGTCGTCGAAAAGAATGAACTGAGCAATTTTTATCTGTTTGGCGTGCACATCGCCCATAAGATCAAAGAAATCTTGCTGACGCATGATATTGATGAACTAAAAAATGAGCTGCAAACAGTGACATTGAATAACAGAGATATCCAGCACCAGGTCACGTCGCTCAGCAAGGAGCTTTATGCCATTAGTGCGATATCCACTAAAATAAATCAGTCCATGGATTTTGACAAATCTTTGCGTAAAGCCATGGCAACCACCCGGAAATTCTTTGGGGCTGCAATCATTCTCGTTTACATCAAAAACAGCAAAACTTCAAAACCGCAATTATCCACCGTGGATTGTGAAGAAGGCACTGCCAGCTCAACGCTTTTAAGAAAGGTAGAAAAAAAATATTTAAAGGAATTATTTTCCAGTGACAAACCATTCGTCAAGGATTACAAACTGCGAAACCATGAAGTCGTTCCTGGCAGCACTGGCGGGGGCGAGCTTAACACGGTCGTTGGCGTTCCCTTAAAATCAAATGACAATATCATCGCGGCGATGATTCTGTTACACGAGTCGATGGAACCGTTCAACCAGGCAGGGCTGAGATTGCTTTCCGGTATGGCCAACATCATGGCGATGGGCATTGACAACATGAATCTCTTTCAGCAGAGCGAGCAAAAAAAGAGCGAAGCTGAATTCCTGGTTCGCTCCATCGCCAGATTCAATGAAAGCCTTGACTTGAAAAAAACGTTAAAATCAGTAACCAAAAAAGGGGTTGAATTTGTCGGCCCCGACTGCCAGGTTTTCCTATTTTCTGAAACCCAAGTCCCCATGATTAAAGCTGAATATATCAACCGTCGCGGAAAATTTTTCATTGAGTCACGATTTTATAAGAAGATATCACCAAGGGAGATGGGCCATATCTATGAATTGATGAAATCACAAATAGCACCTGTGTTAATCAAAAGCATTAACCGTTCGAAAAGATTTGGTCGCGATGCAAAACTTGATTTTTTGAAAATGAATATCCATTCCGTGATTGGCGTCCCGTTACAGCTTAGAAAAAAAATATTAGGCTTGCTTCTTCTGATCCATGGTAAAGACAAAAGATCATTTAACAGCCATGATCTCTCCTTCGCTGAAGCTTTAGGGAATGCCGCTGCGCTTTCCATCGAAAATGCCCGTGCTCATACCGCCAGTTTGGAAATGAGCGAATTTTTGGAAAAAAAAATCTTAGAAAAAACCAGTCAAATTCAACAAATCCGGCAACGGCAAAAAATACGGATGGAAAACAGGAAAGATATTATTTTTCGGGTCAACCGAAGAAATCGGTTTGTATTTGTCAACAAAGCCATGGAAATCCTGACCGGATGCTCCAGAGAAGCGTTGTATCAAGGAGATATCAGAGCCGTGGAAGTGGCAGCGCCCGAGGACCGCAAGCGCGTGAAGGAGTGTTTCAGAATGGTTCTGGCTGGTGCATTACCAATGGTCAAAGGATTTGAGTATCGACACCTTAACCAACAGGGGGAGGACCATCTCATTTCACTGACCATTTATCCGGAAAAAGACCTGCTTGGACGAATCATCGGCGTCGAGGGGGTCGGAGAAGACATCACCGAAAAGAAAAGACTGGAGTCAGAACTGGAAAAAGCTAAGGATTTGGCGCTGCTGGGTGAATTTTCAAGCGCAGTTGCCCATCAGATACGTAATCCTTTGGGCAATATTTTGATGGGCAGCAAGCTATTGCAAAAAGAGCTGGGTATTGAAGGGCAATCGCCGCAGAACAATGACCCCAAAATTCAAGCGCATTCACGCCCGACTATGGACAGTAGTGGCCTTCGCGGTATTTTTGGAGACGTTGCGGAGGGAATCCAGAATCTGAATCAGGTTGTAACCGAGTTATTGGAATACACCAAGACCTTAAAACTCAGGCGCTCATCCCAAAAAATCGAGATCATCCTACGAGACATCTTAAATAGGTTTGAGGACCTCCTGCGAAAGAATGGGATTGAAGTTGAGGAACAATTCGATCCCGATCTGCCGACCCTTTCAGTGGATGCCATATTATTAGGCCAGGTTTTTCAGAATATCATCCACAATGCCATCCAGGCCATGCCAAAGGGGGGGCACCTTTTCCTTTTCTCCGGGTTTTATCTTCAAAAACCGGAATATGCATTTATATCGATCAACGATTCCGGTCCGGGCATCCCTCGATCCCAAGCGGAGAAAGTTTTTCATCCCTTTCACACGACAAAGGATCACGGCACCGGGTTGGGACTCTCTTTGGCCCATCGGATTGTCGAAGCCCATAACGGCATGATGTGGGTATGCCATAATCCATGCCACCATTTCGTTACAAAGCCTGTAGAGCTGATTATTGGCGCGCGCAGGCCTGCATACAGAGGCGCTTCAATCCACATCCTGCTGCCAATCGACAATCATACATAACGTAACCTTGCTTATCAAAAGAAGTAATATGAAAGAGAAAATACTTATTGTTGATGATCAGGTGTCATTTTGCAATCATATCCAGGCCGTATTGCAGATGGAGGGCTACCGCGCGGTTGTGACCCATAATGCGGAGCAGGCCCTGACACAGTTGTCCTCTCAGCCCTTTGATATTCTATTGACCGATATGAAGATGCCGGGAATGGAGGGTCTGGAACTCTTTAAAACCGCCAGGAAATTAGATCCGGAAATCTCAGGCATAATTATGACGGCCTATGGTTCTATTTCTTCAGCGGTTACCGCCATCAAGCATGGCGCTAGCGACTATCTTCAAAAGCCGTTTGAGCCGGAATCCCTGCTCATGGTCATAGAAAAGACGGTTAGAGAAAGACAGATGTTGCAAGAGATCCGGCACCTGAGAAGAGAAGTGAATAAAAAATACGCTTTCGGCAACATTATCGGTAAAAATCATAAAATGCGGGCTATCTATGCCCTCATCAAAAAGGTGTCGGACACCGATGCCCGGGTTTTTATCACCGGCGAAACAGGGGTCGGAAAAGAACTGGTAGCCAAAGCCATCCATTTCAACAGTCCCAGAAAAAACAGACCTTTTGTGAGTATCAACTGCGGCGCCCTGGCCGAAACCTTATTGGAAACGGAGCTGTTCGGCCATGAAAAGGGGGCTTTTACCGGTGCGATCCGAAGGAAAGAGGGCAAATTCGAATATGCCCGCGGCGGAACCGTCTTTCTGGACGAAGTTGGAGACATATCGCCCGGAATGCAGGTAAAGCTTCTGAGAGTCCTCCAGGAAAAAAAGTTGGAGAGAGTGGGTGGAAACCAACCGATTGATGTGAATGTAAGGATAATTTCAGCAACCAATCAGGATATCAAAGAAAAAATTAAATGTGGGGATTTTCGAATTGAACTCTTTTATCGGCTCAATGTGGTCCCCATTCATATCCCACCGTTGAGAGAACGAATTGAGGATATCCCTCTTCTCGTCAATCACTTTATCAGAGAATTTAACAAGAATTTTAGCAAACATAATTTCAAAATTACCACCCAAGCCTTGAGCCAGCTGATGCAGCATACCTGGCCGGGAAATGTTCGCGAGTTGGAAAACGTTCTGGAAAGAGCGTTTGTCACCACCGACGGCGATACCATCGACACTATCATTTTATCCCACGACATTCAGCATGGCGAAACCTTGAATGCCCTGCCCGGCGCAGATATTGATATCCCTTTTAAAGTGGCCCGCGCGATGGTCGAAAAGCGATTTGAGAAAACCTATCTTTTAGAAGCACTGGAACATTACGAGGGTAATGTGTCGAAAACCGCCAAAAAGACAGGTATAAATCCGAGAACCTTGTGGCGCAAAATAAAAAAATATGAATTAGAAAGGAGCATGTTTATCTCCTCTAAAACAAAGTAATTGGCTGTCAGAGTCTGACATTTGTGTCACACTAATAACTGTTTGAATATACATAATTATTTAAATTAAACCTAAATCTTGCCTCTATTTAAGGGCTTTGATAACATAGTTTCAACCATCCGCGTTTCCGATCATAAATTCCATAATTACCTGTATTTAATAATCTTACGGCCTAAATTAAAAAATGATCAAATATGGCATATAATTTGCGTAATAATTATGGTTTAAAGGAACATTTTGTTCCATTTAATCAAAACTTGGCTGAAATCTCGCCTTTCAAGAAGGGAAAATGGTGAAAATCCATTGCTGCCCCGCAACTGTGAACGGTAAACTCTTTCCTGCTGCAATCTTTTTAGAATAAAATTGGGAAGAGATCTTCAAGACACAAATCACCATGATCTGTGCCTTGAAGAGGGAAATCTGCAAAAAGCCACTGCCCAGCCATTAGATTTTTTAATGGTGGGTGGGAAGGCGCAGAGCGTTACCCGGGCCGTGAGCCAGGATACCTTCTCAAATCAAAATGCCACGCCTTTCGCGGGTAAAGCGGGCACTTGTTTAGATAATACTGACAAATGCCGATATTGCCCGAAACAAAGCGCACCTGTGGCTCCCTGTATCGAATCCTTCTTTTGGTTGTACCCCTGTCGCGGGGAATCTTTTCAGAGATCTTAGTTCCACATATTAAGTTTGCTATCCAAGGGTTATATAACGCATTTGTAAGCCAAATTCGACTGAGCGGTTCCAGGTTCAGGGTTCAAGGTTCAAAGGCTACAACTGATGGATACTGCTCACAATATTAATAAACAAATTCCTAATCCGCCAAAGCAACGGCGGACAAGGCGGATTAGCTCATTTCAAATATTTGATCATTTTCCTAATTTAATTTACGCTGAAGGAGGATTTCGATGAATGCAAAAGAGCGTGTAATGGCGGTCATTAATCATCAAAAACCGGATCGGATGCCCTGTTTTGGTGCCAATGCCACGGTAACCTATGAACAGATGGAAAAGGTGGGTGCTTATTGGCCGGAAGGTCATGTTGAGGCGGAAGCTATGGCCAAACAGGCCTTAGCCGCATACACCGTGCTGGGCATGGATGCCGTCAGGGTACCATTCTGCCAGACGTTTGAGGCCGTGGCCCTTGGGTGTATCAGAAAACCGGGAAAGGTAAGAGAACTCGAAGGATTTCCCGGCATCGAGCATCCGCCCCCATACAAACTGGATGACACCCCGGAGTTCCCCGACGACTTTCTCTCCAGGGGATACATACCGGAACTGCTCAAAGCAGTCGAAATTTTAAAGAATGAAGTCGGTGATGAGGTGCCCGTTATTGGAGGGATTATCGGACCCTTTACCATTGCCGGTTCTCTGCTGGATTCGGTTCCCCTTCTCAAGGCCACTTTCAAGTCTCCCGACAAGATTCCGCCTTTCCTGGAGGTAGCGGAAAAAGCCGGGACGACGTTGGCCAAGGCGCTCATCGACGCCGGGGCGGATATAATTTCGTGTGAAGACATGACCGCTTCGCCCGAACTGATCGCCCCTAAAAGTTACAGAGAATTTGAGCTGCAATACCAGCGCAGGCAATTCGAGGCCATCCCGGTCCCTAAAATCCTGCATATCTGCGGCAACGTGGACGCCATCGTGGAATGGATGGGACAAACCGGGGCCGACATACTCAGTCTGGAGCCCAAAGCCAGTGCCAAACTGGCCCGCCAGAAATGCGGCTCCGATATCATTCTGATGGGTGGTGTGGACACCGCCACGACCCTTTATATGAAAGATGCCGACACGGTCAAGCAGGGGAGTGAGGAGACCATTGACGATGGTATCCAGATATTGGCTCCGGGTTGCGCGGTCGCACCGGGCACGCCTTTGGAAAACCTGCTGGCCATGGTGGAAGTGGCCAAGGCCCATTAGTGAAACCCAAATTTAAATGTATCAGAATTTCTATAACTTTTTGGAATTGTAATGTTTTTTTGTGGCTTTCGAACAGCCACGTGGAATGATGGAATAGTGGAATGTTGGATTCTCTTATCTTTAAACGCATCATTTCATTATCCCAGAACCCATTATTCCACTATTCCAACATTCCAATATTCCAATTGGGGCTAACTGTAACTATTAACCTTTAACTGATAACAGGTAACACCTAAGCTACCGTATGGGATGTGAGTGGCTTCTGCCGGAGCCGTTTTTATATTCATCTAAAATGAGGAGAAGGAGGAAAAAAATGAAAGTATTGGATGATTTTTCGAACATTTTTAAACGTTATGACCTTGACCTTGAGGTCACAGGTGAAGCCAGAGCAGTTTCGAAAGATGCCACCATGCAGGAGATTGCCCAGTTCGTCGTCGATGGGGATGATGAGGGGATCCTCCCGGCCGTCAAAAAGGCTCTGGAATCAAAATCCCCCCTCGACGTCATAAACGACGCCTTGATCGCAGGTATGAACGAGGTGAGCCGCCTTTGGGATGAGGGGGTTTATTTCCTTCCTCAGGTCATCCTCTCCTCGGATGCGATGAATGTTGGAATCGCCGAGTGTGAGGCGAAAATGGGCAAAGCCATGGACCGGAAGTCCACGGTAGTCACCCATACAGCCGAGGGAGATATCCACGACATCGGGCAGGTCATCGTCAATGCGCTGCTCAATGCCAACGGCTTTAAAGTCGTGAACCTGGGTGCGGATGTCCCGGTTGAAAAGGTTGTGTCCGCTTGCAAGGAACACAGACCCGTGATGGTCACCGGCACCGCTTTGATGACCACTACCATGACCGCTTTTCCAAAGATCGCCCATCAACTCAAGGCCGCCGGTCTGAACGTTCCGTTTATCTGCGGCGGCGGAGCGGTTTGTGAGGAGTATGTCACCGGATATGATCTGGGAGTCTGGGGCAAAGAGGCCAGCCAGGCGCCGGGAATGGCGGAGGATGCCACGGCCGGTGAAAGCTGGGAATCCATGCGCGGCAAATGGAACGGATAATCAAAGGAAGATTAAGGGAATGATCGTTGATATTGTCTTTGGGTTTTTAGGCTCCGGCAAAACCACTTTTATCATCAGGGCCCTCGAGAAATGGGGAACTGAGGAAAAGATCGTGGTTCTGGTCAATGAATTCGGAGATGTGGGCATCGACGGTGATCTGCTGACAGGTCAGGGCGGCGATGTGGTGGAACTGCCCAGCGGGTGCATATGCTGTACGCTTCAGACAGATTTCAGGTCTCAAATGCTTGAAATCAGTCGCACCATCAATCCGGAAAGGGTTATCGTAGAGCCCACCGGTGTCGCAACCATTGCGCAGATCCGCTCAATCGTCGAGGCCCAACTCTTTGAAGATACCATCGAACACATCAATAACATCTTTATTGCCGATGCGACCGGATTCATGAATCTGTACAAGGCCAACCGTCACTTTGTGGAATCGCAAGTGAAAAACGCTAAGCTCGCTTTGCTGAACAAGTGCGATAGGGTCGATAAAAGAAAAGCTATGGTAATCCAAGGTGCCATACTGGCGATCAACCCCGAAATGACCGTTTTGATGACCGAATTCGGGGCAGTGGACTGGGCCGACTATCAGTTCGCCCTATCCACAGCCCCCGATTCCGGCCAAAAGGCATGGAAAAAAAAGGAAATTATAACACACATTACCGAAGCGCAGGGTGAAGATCATTTTGCTCATGCTGAAGGGCGTGGTTTGCATATCCATTTCAACGAAAACGAAGACGCTCTGGGGTATGAGTCCTTTGGCTGTGTATACGGTGACACCTCATTTGATCGAGGAGCGCTTGAAGATTTTTTTCAGCAGTTGAATGCCCCTCAATCCAAAATCGGCGATATCGTCAGGGCCAAAGGTGTATTTCGAATCGACGCCAGGTACATCCTGATGGAGTTGGCTTCCGGAGAATTTTCGTCTCAGCCGATCGGCCGGTCCGGCGAAAGTAAAGTCTCCATTATCGGTAGGAGGTTGGACCGTGAGATGATTGGCGCTGCGATGGAACGGTGTGTGTCGGGAGAGGTTCCATAATTAATTATTTGCTTTTGTCCCGACAAAAAATAGTTGATCGATAGGGGGCTGCGCTTGCCATTATTAGCGGCGCAGGAGACGATAACTATTATCTATTGAATTTGATGGTTCGACCTCATCAATTCGAGGGGAAAGGAGGGGAATATGGTAGAAGCTACTCTCATGGCAATAAGTCTAATGTGGTTTCCGGTGGGATTTCTGCTGCTTGGCAAAGGGGAGCCCAAGGGGACCGGGGCTCTCGTGCTCATGGTGGGTGTCCTCGTGCTATTATCCGCCGTCCTTCAGGCCGCCGTTTTTAAAGATCCCTGGATTGCAGCCTTGCTCTTTGCGTACGGGCTTTTTTACTGCATTGTCGGTTACACCCTATTTGCCGGATTGGAAAATATGCAGGCCGCAGGCAACGCCAGTTTTACCTTAATCCCAATATCCATAATCTATATGATTCTCTCTCTCACCGGGGGGCCGGTTTTGGAAGGTGGCAAGCAGTTAGTCGGCAAGAGCAATTTTCTGGCTCTGGCCTGTGCCGGTTATGCGGTCCTCTATATCATGGTCTGGCTCAATGCATACGAAAAGTTCTCTGCCAAGACCCTGGGTGTGTCGCTGCTCGTGTGGACAGTCGTGGGTCTCTGGCTCCCTGCTTTCTGGTTGCTGGCTGCCGGCAAACTGCCATTTTAAGGGCACAGCGAGGTTTACTGCTCATTTCTATTCAGGAAAACAGGAATTTGGCGTAAAGCTTATGCCCTTCTTATCAGCTCCCCAGGAAATCGTGTCCTTTTTTTGGGGCGGTTCGATTAGCCCGTCTGTCATGGTTTAAAAAATGGCCAAAAGTACGGATATAACCAAGCCCACTGTACTGATTATCGATGATGAGTACCGCAGTTTCCGCTCCCTGCTGCGACTGATATCGCCGGATTGGTTTGCGGTCACCTGGGTAGCGGACGAGCAGCAGGGGTTGAAAACGCTAAAAGATCAAGCGGAAAAGGTGCGAATTATTATCATCGATTTGAAATCGTCCGGTATGGGAGGCGGAGGCTTCCTGCAACAGGCCCGGCAGATTGCCCCTCAGACGGCAATATTGATCACTGCACCATTGGGGCCATTCTTGTACCAGGAGGGTATTTTTTATGACTTTTCAGGGCCGAATTTAAAACAGGATATCAATGCCATCCTGCTGAGCATTGCCCGCGAAATGGGCATCTCACGCGACCCTAAGAAAAAAAACCCTCGACCCCGTAAATACAGGCAACGCTTTGGGGTCATCATCGGCCGTAGCAAAGGTATTAACGACGTCTATCGACTGATCGAAAATCTGAAGGACTCTGGTGCAACGGTCCTTATCCAGGGCGAGAGTGGTACCGGCAAGGAGTTGGTCGCCCAGACGATCCACCAGACCGGCACCCGTAGGAATCATCCCTTTGTAGCTGTAAACTGCGGCGCCATCCCGGAAAATTTGATAGAGAGCGAACTGTTCGGCCATGAACGGGGGGCTTTTACGACGGCGATGTACCAGAGAAAAGGTAAGTTTGAAATTGCTCACGGGGGCACGCTGTTTTTAGATGAAATCGGTGAACTCGAGCGGGAGCTGCAGGTCAAGTTGTTGCGGGTTCTTCAGGAAAAAGAATTTCAACGGGTGGGGGGAAACCGGTCATACAAAACCGATGTTCGTATTATTGCCGCCACCAGTCGGGATTTGAAGAAAGCCGTCCAGGCAGGACATTTCCGGGACGACCTTTTCTATCGTCTCAATGTGGTCCCCATCCATATCCCCCCCTTAAGGGATAGACGGGAGGATATTCCTCTCTTGCTGGATCATTTTTTCAAAAAACTTGCCAGAGATATGGACCGCCCCGCACCGTTAATTGCCCCGGAAGCCAGGAGCCTTTTGCTGGATTACTCCTATCAGGGCAATGTCCGGGAATTGACCAATATCGTGGAACGGCTGGTCGTGATCTGTTCCAATGGAAAAATCAACTACCAAGACCTCCCGCAAGATGTGCGTGAGGAAGCGGTTAAAGGACAAGAGTTTACAACGCTCTTAAAAGAACTGCCAAACGGCGGGGTCCCTTTGCAGGAACTGGAAAAAGAACTGATTCTGAAAACTCTCAAAATGACCTCCTGGAACAAAGCCGCCGCCGCCAGGATGCTGGGTATGACTCGCCGTCTGCTCTATCTTCGGCTTGAGCAGTACGGTTTCTCAGTTCAATAACAATGTCACCTCAGGTTACACAGATATCTCTTAACTGCACCCTGGTGTAACAGGGTTCATTCTCATGGGTCAACTGGCCCTCGGAATAGAGAATAATTCAATTAAAATCAAGATGTTATCAATTTTTAATATGTATGAATTGGCACACTAATTGCAGAGAGAAAGGATAGTTTGGGTAATATGAGTTTGTGAAGGAGGTGAAAAAAACAGTTAGACGCGGAAGATCATAAACAGTTTTTCTACCATAACATTTGCGAAAGGAGGATAAAAATGGCACGGAAACCGATTACAAAGATGGCCTATAGCAGCGGTGAAGAAATGATGTTCGGCACTGCCAAGAGCCCTGTAACAACCAAAAGAGGGATC
Organism: uncultured Desulfobacterales bacterium; assembly: GCA_945787595.1. The sequence goes on from CALZJV010000065.1 coordinate 21,439, forward strand.
GTGATCGGCGGTGGGTATGTCCATCCTGAGTTGGTCGCCCATCCCCGACCGGGCAGTGAAAAAACCATGAAGACCCTGTTGCGGGAATATGAAAGGGCCAACGGGGATGCCTTGGAGAGAATGGTCATCGTGGGCCATCCCACCATCCAAATCGAAAACGAGCACGTCTTTCAGATGACCCACAACCCCAAATGGGGCGGGGAAATTGCCGCTCAAACGGCCAAACAGATGGACGAGTATTTGGAGAAATACGGCCTGAAGGCCTCCTATCGATCCACACCGGCCGATCTGCGCAAACCCGACATGGTTAACATGCGAGAGAGCGATTACACCCGGGAGGTCATCGAATCCTTTAAGGAGTGCTCCAAATATGCTGACGTCGTCTCCATCGAGTCCATGGGCGGCAAAGAGATCTTTGACCATGCCATCATCCGCAACGATATCGCGGGCATTATTTTCGGCATTGGTGTCTTGGGAGCCATCGACATGGAGTGGATGTGGGATCAGATTGTTGCTATCTGTAAGGAGAACAACTGTATTGCCGGTGGAGACACCAACTGCTCCGAGGCCAACACCGCCATGTTCATGGCCGGCGGCATGACCTCCAAGGATGTGCCCCACGTTATTGCCGCCCTGTCCCGCGCCATT
>CALZJV010000066.1 GCA_945787595.1 uncultured Desulfobacterales bacterium
AAAATAGGATCTGAATTCTTTTTGAAAAATATGAATGGCCTGACGCATTATGCACTCTCCCTGGTAAGCTCACGAAAAATAGTTTCAAGGGTTTGGGTTGTCTGGTGAAAATCCAGCAGGACCCAATCTGTTTGCTTGATATTTTCATAGATAGCTGGGCGTGGGTCGATGGAGGATCGGCAGCCCAGCCGCACATCCAGCTGGTTGTCCGATTCTTCAACTCGCTTGACACCCGTGATGCCGTCTATGGCTGACAATACTGTTTCCACGGATTTGAAGCTTGCATTTTGCAGGGAAAGATGAATATTTTTTTTATCAACGGCAGATTCTTTCAGGCTTTCCGTGCTGCCGTCGGCAACGATTTTTCCCCGGTTGATGATCACCACCCGATCACAGGTGGCTTCGGCTTCGCTTAAAATGTGGGTGGAAAGGATGATGGTTTTCTCTTTGCCGATCTGTTTGATGATCTGACGGATTTCAACGATCTGGTTGGGATCCAGCCCCGAAGTCGGCTCATCCAGAATCAGGATCTCCGGGTCGTTCATCATGGCATGAGCCAGTCCTACTCTTTGTTTGTAGCCTTTTGACAGCACGTCGATGGGTTGATGCATGACTTCATTGATGCCGCACAGATCAGCCAATTTGCGGATGCGCTTCATTTTTTGATCTTTGTCGATTCCCCGGATGTCGGCTACATAATTCAAATAATCATAAACCAGCATGTCATGATACAATGGGGCCGACTCCGGGAGGTAACCCAGAATCTTTTTTATTTCAAGAGGGTGTTCATCAATACTGTAATCTTTGACCTGAATACTGCCGGAAGTGGGTTGCAGAAAACCGGTGAGCATACGCAGCGTGGTGGTTTTACCGGCTCCGTTAGGTCCTAATATACCAAGGATTTCTCTTTGCTGGATGTCCAGGCTGATCTGATCAACAGCACATAAGTCGCTATAATATTTTGTTAAATTATTAACCTGGATCATACCTTTCTCCTAAAAAAAGAATGCATTTAATGTTGAATGGGTGTAGCAATGTTGAAAAATAGGATTATTATATGTAATAATCGAATGATTTGGCAGTGTCCCATAGATTTTTTTAAGAAAACTATGTATGAATTTTGCCTTGTCAAGGTGCTAATTTAGAATAAATTTAGATTCTTATAGATAGTTTCACTAAAAAGTTCAATATGTAATAATTTTAAGCTGACAGTGGCTTTTCAACCGGACGAAAGGAGATAACTTATTATGGTCGCGATGGCAACAGGGAAGAAAAAAAGCAGAATAGAGGCACAAAAAATTTTTTTAATTCTGCTGGGTGGTTTTATTATAGTAACTGGTTTTAATTTTATTCCAAAGGCTTACGCCAAAGCGACGGATGTCATCACCGTACCGAGAAGCTTCAGCCAATTGGCCGAATCGGCCGGTCCGGCTGTCGTCAACATCCGTACCGTTAAAACCATCAAGGGCGGAGGCCCCGTTTTTAGAAATTTTAGGCGGAACCCACATGGCGGCGAAGATCCATTTAAAGATTTTTTTGAGAAATTTTTCGGTGAAGACACCCAAAGAGAATTCAAACAACCCAGTCTCGGTTCAGGGTTCATTATCGACAAAGAAGGTTTTGTGGTCACCAATAATCATGTGATCCAAGATGCCGACCAAATTAAAGTTAAACTTGGGGGTGATACTGAGTATGATGCCGAAGTGGTGGGCCGCGATGCCAATACCGACCTCGCATTGCTCAAGATAAAAACTGGAAAAGCGCTTCCGTTTCTCAAGCTCGGTGATTCCGATGAATTGAAAATCGGTCAATGGGTAGTCGCAATCGGCAGCCCGTTCGGCCTGGAGCGCACGGTGACTGCCGGAATCGTTAGCGCCAAGGGACGGGTCATCGGCTCGGGACCCTACGATAATTTTATCCAGACCGACGCCTCCATCAATCCGGGAAACAGCGGAGGACCTCTAATCAATATGCAAGGCGAGGTCGTGGGTATCAACACCGCTATTATTGCCGCCGGACAAGGCATCGGATTTGCTATTCCCATCAATCTTGCTGAAAAAATCATTGCTCAGCTTAAATCCGAAGGCGAGGTCACCCGGGGATGGCTGGGTGTGGCTATTCAGGATCTTACCGGTGAGATGGCTGAATATTACGGACTCAAAAACCGCAAAGGGGTGCTGGTGGCCGATGTATTTAAAGGAGACCCTGCCGATGAGGCCGGCATTCAACCCAAAGATATTATTCTGTCGGTAAACGAAAACAAGATTGAAACCAGCCGTCAGCTTACTTCCATGATTGCCGATCTCAAAGTCGGTGAGGCCGCCAAAGTGGAGGTGTTCCGCAATGGTAAAATAAAAATATTTAACATCAAGCTTGCCAAGCGTAACGATCAAAGACTGGCATCCCGTTCAACTCCCGGAGAACCTGAAGAGGAAAAGTTCGGCATCCGAGTCGCAGAATTGACACCGGAAATTACCCAAAGGTTCGGTATTGAAGATACCACCGGGGTCATCGTCATCAAGGTGGAATCCGACAGCAAAGGCGCTGAATCCGGTGTTCAGATGGGTGATATCATCAAGGAGATCAATCACCGGATTATTGAATCCGTAAAAGACTACACGGCAGCCATGGATAAAATAAAGGATGATGAATCCGTCAACCTGTTTATATGGAGAAAAAATGCCGGGTTTCTGGTCATTAAATTGAACAAATAGTCGGTCGGTCAGTGGTCTGGTAGGATTAAACACTGCGGGCTATTCACTAATGGTTTTGCTCAGGTTTGGAATAGTTTCGGGCTTTCCTTTGACCATGTATCGGTCGTCCCCACCGCGGGCAGTCACATTCTCATAAACGCCATCATCGCGCTTTACCAGTTTTGTAAAGCCGAGATCACGTAATTCGCTGTTTGATTTGGGGCAGCTGATATTGGTGCGGGAAATGATTTTTTGTACCGGACCGGAGCAATGGGGGCAGCGGTTAAGTTGTTTATCGCTGATCGTCTGTTTATAATCAAACACCTTCCCCAGGGTGCAAGGCTCTTCTTGATGTTCGTATTCATAAACAGGCATTTCAATACCTCATTGAGTAGTTAATGATTTCTATGGTTAGGCACTCGGCGACACATAAATCAATCATGGCCTTGCTATCCAGTTTTTCTCCCTTGAACCTGAAAAAGTTCCGATTCTACCCAAAGATCCCGATTTCAGCCAAATTTCAAGGTAATCTTTAGACAACAATTAATCTGCGTATCCCCAGCTAACCTAAGATTATACCAGAGAAAAGATAAATTGGAAATGGTTCTTGTCAAGACAGTTATGATGGGGCCATTTTAACAGTACACCTCATCGCAATTTCTTTTTAACGCCCTAAAGTTTGGCTAAAAACATCCGATAGCTAATATGTGCTCATCAAGGGCACCAGATAATTGTTTTACCGGTGCCATGGTGTTCCTTGTTGAGATGAACTCATTTTTTATAAAAATTTAAAGCGTTAATCAGAAGAGTCCAAAATGGCGGTGCTTCCCAAAATTCCACCAGCATGACTTGGAAATGATTTAGTATCTATTTCGGAACCGAGCTTTATGAATGATATTCAGCCCGTCGGGCAAACTGAAATTGAGATCAAGATTAAGGAAGCCGATACTTGCCATTCCATGGGAATGATGCGCGAGGCACTCCAGGTTTATGAACAGATTCTTGCAGATCTGTCGGAAAATGACGGCCCTATCAGGGAGACCATCGGCATAAAAATCAACCAAGTGAAAAAGGAAATGGAAGATCAGGAAGGTGCCGAAAGCCAAGGCATCTCAGAAGAAGACATTTCTTTTTTTAAGAAGACATTATCCGGCAATGATGATGTTTCAACACTTCTTGACGGGGCCGCTGCCCTAAAAGAGCTAGGGTTAATGGAAGAGGCCATAGCCGAGTATACAAAGTTGTTAGAGCTTGATTACAGCAAAATTGATACTACCCAATTCAATTATTCCCCCGATAAAATTATTTGTGACTATTTAGATTGTCTGTTGCAGGTCAAGCAGCCCCAGGAAGTCGTCAAAGAGGCGTATAAAGTAGTATACAAACACAGTTTAAAAGAAAAGAAAATTGCCAAAATTAAATTCTGGCTTGGATTGCAGCTGGAACAAAAGGAACACACCGATCTAGCCTACGAACTCTATCAAACAGCCGCCGAAATCGATTCCTCCAATGAGGAAATTGTTGAGAAGCTTAATTCCTTAAAGGCTAAAATCTCAACAAGTTCTCGATATGATTATCTTATCAGGAATAAACGCGTCACCACCAATCAGCTGCAAGAAGCCCTGACAATTGCCAAAAAAATGAGAAAAAGCGTTGAATTTGTCTTGGTCGACCGTTTCAGCGTAAAAAAGGAGGAGGTTGGTAAATCCCTGTCGATGTATTTCGGATGTCCTTTCCGCGACTTTGACATGGAATTTCCCGTTCCCTTTGAGTTGATCACCAAACTTAAAAAATCGTTTCTGCTTTATTATGTCTGGGTCCCTCTGAGCTGGGATAAAAAGGGTGTAGAGATCCTGGTCGATGATCCTAAAGATCTGCGCAAAACCGATCACATCAAAGCCTTGATGACCAATCAGAGAATTAATTTCAGCGTCGGCTTCAAGGAGGACATCGATAAATTCATTAACCACTTCTTTGATCCCCGTACCCGTACTGAAACGGGTTCTGAAAACAGTATCGAAAGCCTGGACGAAATCATCCCCGATATCGCTTTCGAAGAGGAAGACGAAATTGAAGAAGACACGGGCGGACTGGATGAGTCGTCCAGCCAGGTTGTTAAATTTGTCGATCAGGTTCTGATTACCGCTTATCGCAATAATGCCTCCGATATTCATGTCGAGCCGTCTCCGCTCACACGCAAGACCCTCATCCGTTTCAGAACCGATGGGGTTTGCCATGAATATGTTCAGGTACCCAATACCATGGCGCCTGCAATCGTATCACGATTAAAAATTTTGGCGGATATGGACATCGCAGAAAGGCGTCTTCCGCAGGATGGCAAAATTAAAATAAAACGCAAAGGCATCCCGCCATTTGAATTGCGGGTTTCTTCGATGCCGACCGCCGGAGGATATGAGGACGTCGTATTACGAATCCTGGCCAACTCGATGGCCTATAAACTTGATGAAATCGGGTTGAACGAGCGCAACCTTGGTATCCTGCAAAAGGTTATTTGCCGGCCTTATGGCTTGATCCTTTGCGTAGGTCCCACGGGGTCCGGAAAGACCACGACTCTGCATGCCGCGCTGGGGAATGTGAATCATCCCGGAGTAAAAATTTGGACAGCGGAAGATCCAGTGGAAATCACCCAGGCAGGTTTGCGGCAGGTCCAGGCGAAATCAAAAATCGGGCTTGATTTTGCCAGGATCATGCGGGGCTTTTTGCGACTGGATCCGGATATTATAATGATCGGTGAAATGCGTGACCGGGAAACCGCTGGCATCGGCATCGAGGCGTCTCTCACCGGCCATCTGGTTTTTTCCACCCTGCACACCAACAATGCGCCGGAAACACTGACCCGCCTGCTGGACATGGGAATAAATCCACTGAATCTCGCGGATGCCTTTCTTGGAGTGCTTGCCCAGCGGCTGGTCCGAAAATTATGCAATAAATGTCAGGATCCGTATCATCCGCCCGAGGAAGAATTCGAAGATATCCAATCAGATTACGGAAAAGAGGCATTAGCAAAATCAGGTCATATTTACAACTCTCAACTTAAACTTTATCGCTCCCTCGGCTGTGAAAAATGCAGCGGCTCAGGATACAAAGGACGACTGGGCATTCATGAATTAATGGAGGGAACCCCTGAAATAAAACAGCTTATCAAAAAAAATGCTACCTCGCACGATCTTGCCGTCATGGCGGTTGAACAGGGGATGACAACGCTCAAGCAGGACGGCATCCAGAAAGTATTTCAAGGATTGACTGATATTTCTGAGGTGCGCCGAGTTTCCATTGAATAGGGAATAATACCATTATTCCAGCCACCAAACATTATCTTCTGTCTTGTTATATTGCTAAATATCAATCGATTATACAATATGTAAGACATTATTTTCCATACAGGTGACGATCATGCAAAAAAAAGCATTGATAGTGGACAGTGATTTTTTCTTCGTGGAGTTCTTGAGCGAATTGATAGCTAAAAGGGGCTATCAGGTAATAAAAGCCTATGACGGCAAGGAAGGCATCGGAAAATTGGAGGACTTCACCGTTGATATCCTTTTTGCAGACCTGGTGCTGCCCAAAGTTGACGGCAAACAATTATTCAGGTTCATCCTTGAAAAATATAACGGCAGTCGTTTTCCCATGGTCGCCTTGTCCGGGATCATGATCGAAAATCTTGGTTCGCTGGATGAGATCGGAGCCGACTATTATATCGCCAAAGGTCCGGCTGACAAATTGACGATTAAGCTCAACGATTTTATGGCAGAAATGGAAATCCGGCCCTTTTTTCCTCCGGCAGATAAAAAAGTTCTGGCCACCGGCAATGTTTATCCCAGACGCGATGCGGCGGAATTGGTCAAGTCCCTGCAATTCCACCAGGCGGTGATTGAATCTGCTGCTGTAGGGATCATCATCGTCGATAGCGACACACGCATCATCAATGCCAATCCTGCAGCGCTTGAAGTCGTCGGCAAGCATTCGGTTGATGTCATAAATTGCCCGGTGAACGAGCTGTTTGACAACGGAAGTCAAACCAAACTCGCAGATGGGCTTGAACGGGTGATGAAGCAAAATAATATAGAGAAGATATCTTCTCTTGCAACCTCCAATTCTCAGGAAATGAATACATTTATTTCGCCAATCAGATTGGCCGATAGCTTAGTTGGATGGATTCTTGTCGTCGAACCTGTATCGCAGGATAACCGCGGAACGTGCATTCAGTAGCCCAACCGACATTGGAGGATCGCTTTTTTTAGAGTCTCTTATTCGATCAAACTGGCCTCTTCAGCGGTCAGTGGCAGGGCTGAAACCTGACACCTTGCATTTCTTAAGTCATGTTGCAAATAAAATCCGCTAAGGGCCTAAAGTCCCAAATACAATTTCTTTATATGGGGATTCTGCAGGAGTTCTTTTCCCGTGCCGGACAAACCGACGCGGCCTTCTTCGAGGACATAGGCGCGATCCGAGATACCCAATGCCTGAGGGACATTCTGCTCAACCAGCAGGATGGTAACCCCTTCGCTTCTGATGCGCTGTACCACATTGAAGATTTCTTCAACCAGGAGCGGGGCCAATCCAAGCGACGGTTCGTCCAGAATCAGAAGTTTGGGTTTCGACATCAGTCCGCGGGCGATCGCCAGCATTTGCTGCTCGCCGCCTGAAAGCGTTCCGCCCGCCTGGTCGGTCCTCTCCCGCAGAATAGGGAAGAGGGTCATCACCCGATCCATGCTGTCTCGGCGTGAGGCTTTGGGTCGTTTGAGAAATGAGCCCATCTCCAGGTTTTCTTTTACACTGAGCGTCGGGAATATTCGACGACCTTCCGGAATTTGAATCAGCCCCTTTTCAACCCGTACATGCGGCGCCATTGCGGAAATATCCTCGCCCATAAATTCAATCGAGCCTGCTGCAACCGGAAGAACGCCCGAGATGCTGTTGACAGTGGTCGTTTTGCCGGCACCGTTGCTGCCAAGCAGCGAAACAACTTCACCCGCTTTTATTTCCAGTGACACCTGTCTTAATACCTGGACTTCTCCATAAAAAACATCGATCCTGTCAAGCTCAAGCAATGGTAACTCCCTTTCCCAGATATGCCTCGATCACATTGGGGTCTTCAGATACGGCCTGGGGGCTGTCATCGGCGATCAATTCTCCGTGATGGATGACAACGATGCGATCGCTGAGCCCCATAACGACCCGCATGTGGTGTTCGATGATAAATATAGTGGTCCCGGCTTCGCATATTTTACGGATGAGATGAATGATTTCATGTTGTTCGGTCGGGTTCAATCCGGCCATGACCTCATCCAGCAGTAATAATTTCGGTTCGGACGCGAGCGCCCGTGCCAGCTCCAGGCGTTTCCGGTCGGGCAGCGTGAGACTGCTGGCCGGATCGAGAGCTTTTTGCTGCAGACCGACAAAATCCAATATCTTCCAGGATTTTTCCTCAACCGCCGTTAAATCGTTGGATCTGTTAAAAGCGCCCACCGCGACATTTTCCAGCGTCGACAGATGGGCAAACGGCTTTACAATCTGAAACGTTCTGGTTATACCGAGCTTGCATATCTGGTGTGACTTAAACCCTACCAGGTTATGTCCGCTGAACCTTATCTGACCGGAATCCGGCTTGAGAAAGCCGGTTACCAGGTTAAACAGCGTGGTTTTGCCGGCACCGTTGGGTCCGATGAGTCCTAGTATTTGACCCTGATTGATATGAAGCGTCACATTTGATATGGCCTTCAGTCCACGAAATGATTTTGACACGTTAATAATTTCGAGCAGACGGGTCTGAGACACAATAGTGGTTCCCTTTTATTTGATATTTGAAATCCTGGTCCTTAGGGCCTCCGGCTCGTAGACCCTAAGGCTCGGAGAGCCAGGTCGGGGATAATCGGTTCTGCCCTATATCAAGTCTGTTCAAGGTTTCAGGTGTCAGCCCAGCCGCTGGCCTGAAAAGCGGCCAGTCAAATCGAATAAAAAACTTAATGAGATGCAATTTTATTTCTCTGACAGGATTAACAGGATGGACAGCAATCGGTTGCTGACACCCGAAACCTGACACCTGAACACTGCTGGTAAAGGTTATCTGCCATATCACGCCTTCGGGGATGCCCAAAGCCAGCCCCACTGGGATTGGATATTTATTTTTTCCCACGACCCTTGCGTAGCATGTTTTTGGCAAATCCAATAAGGCCGTCCGGCAGAAACATAATCACGATCACCAGCACGACGCCGTAGATCATGAGGTAAACCCCGCTGTATGACTGAAAGACTTCACGCGTAAACTCCGACAGCGGCGTCAGTACGATGGATCCCAACAGCGGCCCCAATACCGTCCCCGGCCCGCCGATGATCGGACGTATCATAATCTCGACAGAATTGATAACTCCAAAAGTAATGTCTGGATCGATATACAGCAGATACTGGGCATAAATGGTGCCGCCGATGGCGGTCAGACCGGCGCTGATTACCATAGCAGTCATTTGCGATTTGAACGTGTTCACGCCCAGCGCCTCTGCAGCATCTTTGTCTTCCCTGACGGCCAGAAAATACAATCCCGTGCGAGTTTTTTCAAATCGAAAGACCAGGTATAAAGCACCGACCATGAGCCACATTGAGATATAATAAAAAGGTATTTTACCGCTGAACTGCATCAATGCCGGTGCATTGCCTTCAAGGGGAATTAGCAAACCAAGAGAGCCCCCCACGGCCTTCCAGGTGGTGCTGACCAGATGGAATATCTCGGCAAACGCCAGCATGATCAGTGCGAAAAATGGACCGCTGAGGCCGTAGCGAAAACTGAGAAAGCCGACAAACAGACCGACAGAAATGGAAACGCTACAGGCAAAGATAATACCGATCCACGGGCTGAGACCGAGATGCAGGAACAACAAGGTAGAGGTGTAGGCTCCCAGCCCGAAAAAAAGAGCATGCCCGAAGGAAAACTGGCCGACATAGCCACCCAGCACATTCCACCCCTGGCCCATGATGGTGAAAATGAATATCATAATCATGGTGTGAGTGATGTGCGAGGGAATCGCCCAGGGCAGTACATGGAGTGCGATTAACACCAGGATGATAACGAGCGACTTCTTCGCGCCCAATCCTTTGGCAAGATGACCGGAGGTATGCCTGGTTTGGCCCATCAGTGGCCGCCCCCGAAAAGCCCGGTAGGTTTGAACAGCAGGATCATAATGAATATCACAAACGAGATGATCGATTTCATGGCCCCGGGAAAAAGCATGCCGCCGACTGCGTCGGCCACACCGATGATTAAACCGCCTGCAAATGCACCGAGAACACTTCCCATTCCGCCCAATACAACGACCATGAATGCGGTGATGACAAAGATGCCGCCGACGGTGGGGTAGGCCGGGAAGAAGGGCGCCGTAGCCGAGCCCGCCACCCCGGCGCAGGCCGATCCGATACCGAACGTAATCCAGTATATCCGACGGACATTGATGCCCATGAGCAAGGCGCCTCTGGGTTCTTCACTGGCGGCCCGAATAGCCTTGCCCAGATCTGTTTTCGTGAGCATAAAATAAACAATGGCGGCAACTATCAGCGAAGTCGCAAATGCCAATACCCGTATCAGCGAGATGGAGATATCGCCAAGATACAGGTAGGCGAATTCATAAGAAGTGCGTGTGACACGATAGTCGGGAGACCACAGGAATACCACCAGATTCTCGAGGAAAAGAGAGACTCCCAAGGTTAAAAGCAACTGGTTGTGTTCCGGGGCATCGATAATTGGTGTGATCAGGAATTTTTGAAAAACCGATCCAATTACAAACAGGACCGGTATGGTGATCAATATCGACAGATAGGGGTCGATATGCAGCAGGCTGAATGACCAGTAGGTCGTATACATACCCAGCATCATTAATGCGCCGTGGGCGAAATTTACGATCCGCATAACGCCGAATATCAATGTCAAGCCGATGGCCACCAGGCTGTAAACGCCGCCTATCAACAGACCGTCGATCAGCGACTGCAGGATGAATGAGGCATTCATTACAGGATCTCAAGCAACTGTTTTCATAAACTATTATCTAACCCGGATCCGCCAAAGGCGGAGGACCATAAATTTCACCACGGAGTCACAGCCTCCGGCCTCTCCGACCCGGAGGCGGGGCTGGAAGCAGAGCCGGAAGCTATAGGGCCTGCGCCCCGGTGGGAGCTCACGGAGAGATAAATATTTTTCTTTGCCGGAGGCCGACCTATCTCATATGATACGCTCGGTCATCCCGCCTTGGCGGCGGAGACCCTAGGATAAGAACAACTCCGTGCTCTTAGTGTCACCGTGGCAAATTTCAAAAAGTCAAATGGTAATTGATTCCTTGCCGGCGGCTGCCTCTATTAGCGAAAGCGCATTAACTCGGTGCCGGAAATACAAACTCGGATTGGGCGTATTCAGCGGGCCAGACCACCTCGATTTTTCCTTTCAAGACTTGGGTGATGGCTGCCTGGGCATTCACGTTCTGACCGTCGGCGCCGAATTTAATCGGACCTTGCGGCAGCACATGGTCTTTCAGATCGGTTTTGGCAAGCGCCGCACGCACGGCTTCCCGGTCGCTGGATTTGGCACGATCAACGGCGTCGGCAATTACATAAATCGCCTCGTATGCGAATATGGCAGACGGCGGCATCTTGGTATCATGCAGCTTTTTGTAATGGGCGTACATTTTTTTGGCCAGAGGGCTTCGCGGGTTGGCCTGGTAATTGCCATCCATCACGTATTCCGTCATGTCTCCCAGTTCTTTTACAAAATTCTGATCACTGAAGGCACCGTTGCCGCAGCCGAGAAATACCTTTGCCGGGACCCTGCGTCCTTTCATGGTTCGAAAGGCCCTGACCTGATCCGCGAAATAGCCGGTGGACATGACCAGGTCGGCACCGGCCGCCTTAATTTTGCCGACCTCGGTGGATACGTCGGCGGCCCTGGGTGAATACGGCACCCTTGCGATAACTTCCATGTTTTGTTTGGGCGCATTGGCGACAACATGCTCCGACAAGGATGTACCGAAAGCCGTGTTATCGTGCAGATAGGCGATGGTTTTTACCGGTGAACCGGCTTTTTTGGAAATTTCAGAGATGTACTGGACAGTCTGGGCACCCATCTGAGCCGCATTCGGTTGAATACGAAACGTATACTTGAAACCGCGTGCGGTCACCTTATCGGCAACGGCGACGGATACAACGAACGGCACTCGCTGCTTTTCGGCAACTTGAGTCGCCACGATAGTTACGGATGACTGCAGGCAACCGGTGACTGCGACCACACCTTGTCGATCCAATCGTTCAACCGCCGGAATGGACAAATCCGGTTTTCCCTCGCTGTCCGCAGTGAGCAGCTTGATTTTTGCTCCGTCGAGGGATTTGATTCCACCGGCCGCGTTGATCTCCTGGACCGCCATTTCACACCCGTTTTTAAGCTGGTTGCCAAGGTATCCTAGGAAGCCGGACAGAGGGTGGATGTGGCCGATCATGACTTCCGACGGTTGGGCACCGCGCAGGACATTTGGAAATCCTATTGTGCCGACGGCAGTCGCAGCTGTCGCTACAGCAGTGCTTTTTATAAAGCCGCGCCGCGATACTTTTTTCTCTAACCAATTTTTTTCTTTTTTGTTGTCCACTGGCAGATCTCCTTTTGTTTGGAATGAAAACGAATGATTGATTCTACTTTGTCCGATTTAATTTTACTTCAGCCCTTGATATAACGGCCTGATATAGAAAAATAAACGAATGCCTAATGCGCCAAAAAGCGAGGCGGATAAAAATTAAGGAAACGCTCGCGCAGCACAGGCACTTGCGCTGCGTGACGCGCTATCTGTTTTTATATAATTGACAAAATATCACATTGAGTCAAACAGGTTTTTAGTCAGATGAAAACACGATCCCTTTGATACGAGCTGCCTGAGTTTTTTAACCCGGAACGTTGAACCCGACCCGGCTGCTTTCGACAGGCTCAAGCCCTGAGCTTGCCGAAGGGAGTCGTTCGACCCTGAGTCGTTTGACTCTGTGCTCACGACCGAAGGGCTCGTCGCAGGCTAAACCGATCAACCTAAATACATCTATCCGATCACGCTAACCCTGACTCGATAGACTTTGCTGCTTGCTCGCCGGCGATTTTCCCAAGAATGAGAGCCGCCATCAGGCCGTTGGCCGACAGGTAGCCGGCAGGCCCGGCTCTGCCCGAAAAGCCCGCGGCTGTGCCGCCCCCGGCGTAAAGGTTGGTTATCGGTTCCCCGTTATCACGAACTACCCTGGCATTGCAATCGACTTTAAGGCCGCCCTGGGTGTGAAAAAGGGCTCCGGTAACCTTTACCCCGTAAAATGGTGGTTCCAAGGGCGGTCCGAACTCTTTTCGTCCAAATGGATCCGCTGATTCACCACGCGCAGCTCGCTGGAAGGATTCGTGGGTTTCCGTCAGCGTAGTTTCGGGAATGTTGAATGCTTGCGCCATTGCTTTAATGGTTTCAAATTTTTTGATAGCGCCCATCCGGATACATTGCTGAATGTCTTCATAATCAAGGATCGCCTGGTAAATCCGGTGATCAAAAATTTCAAAGGCAACACCGCCGTCCTGGGATAGAACATCGAGCGCATGCTCGGAATAGCCGTGATATTCATTTACAAATCGATGGCCCCGCGCATTGACCTGGTAGGCTCCTAAGCTGATTGCCACCCAGGTTAGTAACGTGCCGTGAGGATGGGCTACGGAACCATGAGCCTGATAAGCGCCCATACATTCCAGACTGGCTCCCAGAGCTTCACCCCATTTGATGCCTTCGCCGGTGTTGCCTTCATGACCAAAGTAATAGGCCGAGCTCATTCGCGGGATATATTTTTGCAACATTTCGCGGTTGGCGCCGAATCCGTTCAGCGCCAAAATTACCTTCTGAGCACGGGCCAGATTGTTTCCGATACCTTCAATTTTAACCTCGGCACCTTGAATGGCCGAATCGGAACGACGTGCGATCAATCTGACTGCCGGTGCATTGTAGGCGATATTAATGCTATCGAAACGTGAAGCCGCATTCAGCAGGTCATTGATCAGATTTTTTCCCTTGCGGTTTTGGTTGGCATGGATTCGATGCAGCGAATGACCCGGATATAAAAAATCCGTTAATAGATCTAATTTTATGCCAATATCTTTTTCAAGCCAATCTATCAGCTGCCCTGATTGGCCGGCAATGTGAAGTGTTAATTCGGGATCACTTTCATTGTTGTTCTTTTTTAAAATGTCAGCAACCATTAGCCGGGCAGAGTCTTTGATACCCTGTTCTTTTTGCCTGCGACTCCCGGCTGCGGGCACCATCGCCTGACTCAAGCTGGTGTTTCCACCGGCGACCTTTTCTTTTTCGACGATGAGAACTTGCGCCCCAAGCTCTGCAGCAGCCAGTGCGGCAACCAGTCCGCAACCTCCAGCGCCGATGACGAGGATGTCCACCTCAATATCCCAGGTTAACTCATCCGGATCGTCGACATATAAAATCAGACTGTTCTCTGAACCTTGCTCCTGGAGGATTGAAGTCATACCATCAAACCATTTCGCAACTTAGGTTTTAACAACGTGCAGATGTCAAACTGAATGCAAGCGTTATTTGTGCAGGCTTGAAACTGGACTGCCGTGTATAGAATCGTTCGGGTGAACAGCCAGTTTTTGTTATATTGTTTTAATTATAGTAGGTTTTATGTCAAGATATTTTTTTAATTGAAGCTAGGATCCTGAATTTCATGGAATATTGCTGGTAATATGCTGCAAGACCTGCAATCCAAAACAGATGCCAGTTTAAAGATGCGACAATCAGTGTCAGCAGCCGAGGACGCTTTGGCGTGCGCCACTTGAAGTTATGACGGGTACAATTTCGAATTCGACCAAACCTTCCCATCTTGTACTAAAAATTTACCGAAAATTTCGGAAATTGATTTGACAGCTAGTACGGAATTCTCAATAGGCTTTTACTAATTACGCATGGTATTGATGAAATTGCTAAACTTTTTTTGATAAAAGCCGAAATTTATATAAGATAATTCCGAGTACATTCATAAATATCCGCTGTGCAAACGGATGAAGCATTCAAGATGTCATAATTTAATTTTAGAATTACTCTAAGGTGTTACAGGACCGAAAGGAAAATTCTTAATTAAGCCTGCTTCATATGCAATAAATCAGGATGACGAAAATTTATAAAAGGATGTTCATTCCAGGTTAGCGAACAGGAAAAATCAGATATGAAAAAACGCAGAATTTTAATTGTCGATGATGAAGAAAATAACATTAAATTAATAACAGGCATGCTTAGTCGAGAGAATTACAATATATATGGGTGTCTTAGTGGGGAAGAGGCTCTAAAATCCCTTCACGATTATGAACCTGATCTTATATTGTTAGACGTTTTGATGCCTGGAATTAACGGATTTGAATTATGCGGGAAGCTAAAAAAGGATACCAGTACAAGAGCAATTCCTGTTGTTATGATTACAGCTTTGAAAGAACGGAATGATCGCAAAAAGGCTTTGGACGCTGGAGCCGAAGACTTCTTAAATAAACCACTTGACAAATTTGAGCTTATTGCTAGGGTTAAATCCCTTTTGCGCCTTAAATCTTATCATGACGAATTAACGAATAGTTATACCGAAATTGCTGAGAAAAATGAGGAACTTGTCAGGGAGATTTCGGAGCGAAAGCGAACCGAAGAGTCATTGCGCCTCAGTGAGGAAAAATACAGAGAACTAGTTAATCATGCTCCGGCTGGCATTTGTGAAGTTGATATTCAAAAAGCCCGGTTTATCAGTGTAAATGACGTGATGTGCGATTACACGGGTTACACAAGAGAAGACTTTTTAGAACTTAAACCCTTAGACCTTTTTACGGAAAAAAGTAAGAAGCTTTTTACAGAAACACAACAAAAAATCATACACGGCCAAGAGGTTTCCGAAATAGCAGAATACAAAATCCAATGCAATAATAGATCGGAGTTTTGGGTTATACTGAATTCAAAAATAGCCTATGATCAAGGACGACCCACCAAGATCACATTTGTCGTACATGATATTACGAAGATTAAGCGAGCCGAAGAAGAAAAGAAAAAGCTTGAAGAACAACTGCATAAAGCCCAGAAGATGGAAGCAATTGGTACACTTGCCGGAGGAGTGGCGCATGATCTGAACAACATTTTATCAGGTATTTCAAGTTATCCTGAATTGCTGTTGATGAATCTGCCCCAGGGCCACCCGCTTAGAAAACCGATTGAAACCATACAGGAATCTGGAAAAAAGGCTGCAGCGATTGTCGATGATCTATTAACTATGGCAAGAAGAGGGGTCATTGTATCTGAGGTTGTCAACTTAAATGATATCATATCAAACTATCTTATAAGTCCTGAATTTGAAAAATTAAAGGCGCATCATCCCTTGGTAGACTATGAAACTGATTTTGATTCCGAACTTATGAATATATCAGGTTCTTTTGTCCATCTTTTCAAAACTATTATGAATTTGGTTTCCAATGCCGCTGAAGCAATGTCTGATGGCGGCCTGTTAACCATTTCAACAAAAAATCAATATATTGATCAGCCAGTCAGAGGTTATGATGAGGTTCAGAAAGGCGACTATGTCCTGCTTAAGGTATCTGACACAGGGATAGGGATATCATCTGAGGATCTACCGCGGCTATTTGAACCATTTTTTACAAAAAAAGTAATGGGCAGGAGTGGAACAGGATTAGGTATGGCAGTGGTCTGGGGCACTGTGAATGATCATAAAGGCTATATTGACGTGGAAAGTTTTCAGAAGAAAGGGACTACCATAAATATATATTTTCCTATTACAAGAGGAAAGATTAGTAAAGCCGATAACAAATATCCGGTTGAAAAATACATGGGAAATGGCGAATCAATTTTAGTTATCGACGATGTAGAAACGCAAAGGGAAATTGCTTCAACAATTCTATGCCAACTTAATTATTCTGTAAATACCGTTGACTGCGGGGAGGCGGCTGTTGAGTATATAAAGAATAATAAAGCCGACTTGCTGGTTTTAGATATGATTATGGATCCTGGAATAGATGGACTTGAAACTTACAAAGAAATCCTGAAGCTGAATACAAAACAAAAGGCAGTAATTGCTAGCGGGTTTTCAGAAACGGACAAGGTAAAAGAGGCCCAAAGATTAGGAGCTGCAGAATATATAAAAAAACCCTATACAATTAAGGGTATTGGCATGGCAGTTAAATCGGCACTTAAATACGACTCTGCCACAATTTAATGAGTTTTCATCTTCAAAACTTGAAGAAATATGATCTGACCCCACTAAATTAGATTTGGTCAAAGTCGCCGTGGCGACCCTTGCCGCTTTTGAATCGAATCGCGCCGGCGACGCCTTCGGTTTTTAGGGTGTCGATACTGTTTTCCCATTCGCTTTTGAGTGCCTGTTCAACCGGCAAACCATGTTGCAGATAAACCGAACGGCGGTCCGCGCGCATGCACGCCTGCGGAAAGCGCGCGATCTCATGCGCCATGGTTTCGGCCGCTTCTCGCGACTGCCCATCCGGAACCACTTGCTCACACGCGCCAATGCGCAATGCTTCTTCGGCCGAGACTTTGCGACCGGTCATGATGATTTCGAGTGCGCGACCCTGACCGACCAGCCGTGGCAATCGCACGGTGCCACCGTCGATCAATGGAATTCCCCAGCGTCGACAGTAGACACCGAAGTACGCACTTTCTTCCATCACCCGCACATCGCACCACAACGCGAGTTCGAAACCGCCGGCAACCGCCGGTCCCGCAATTGCACCAATAACGGGTTTTGATAATTTTAGTCGGCTCGGCCCCATCGGGCCGCGTGGTGGATGACTGCCATCGGTTGGGAAATCGTGTTCGCCTAGCATTTTAGCGTTCCCTTCAAGCGAACTCGCATACTTAAGATCCCAGCCGGCGCAAAACGCACCACCTTCTCCCCAAAATACGGCGACGCTCGCATCCGGATCGGCATCGAAGCTTTTAAATGCATCATTCAAGGCCTGAGCGCTATCGGGGTCCATTGCATTGCGCGCTTCCGGCCGGCTATGGATGACGGTGGTCACTGAACCTTGTTTTTCGACTCGTACTGTCATTTCTAACTCTCCTAATAATTAGCTGTTTTGCGACGCAACTTGGTGCTTTAGCCGCTAGGTCATTTTGTGCCGGCGGCGAGCGCTTGGCTATGTTTTGTCATTCTATATTATTGAGGGGTCGGGGAGTTTCTCAAAGCCGACCCGCTGCATGGATAATCGCCACCGAAATCGCATGAACTCGATCCTAAGGCATCGTAATGTATGAACAGTAATCAATATAAAAACGGAAGGTTGTGCGTAATGCCGGGATTGGATGTTAAATAAAAGCTGCAGTGCAAAGCTGTTCATCCATAACGATCCCTAATGGTCTCAGACAGCATCCGATTTCGGTTGCGGTCATCCACTCCGCTATAATCAAAGGCTTGCGCTGAAAACTTCCCGTCCCTTCATATTATAAACACCGATCTTTTTTCCCACAATTGCCTATCCTTATTTATTTCTGCTGATCGATCCATAAGAACTCCCGCTCGTCTATGAAAACATAACATTTTGAATCCTCGGGGTAGTGGGGAGCGCTATCGCAACGTACTTCGGCGTGATTCAGTTGTAACGCAATTATTATGACCGCAGTTCAGCGATACACTCTATTTCCACTAATGCATTTAAAGGATTTTTTTTGATTGAGATTGTTGTACGGCTAGGCTTGTGTCCCTGAAACATCTCCTCATAGACCTTATTCATCCCTTGGAAATCGTCCATGTTATTGAGATACACCGTTGTTTTGACGATGCTTTTGAGGGTTAAGCCAATGCCGGCCAAAACAATTGAAAGGTTGTCTAATACTCTTTTGGTCTGTTCTTCAATGGTAGTACCGACCAACTTCGTTGTATTTGGGTCTAATGGAGTCTGTCCTGAACAAAATACCAAATTTCCTACTTTCATTGCATGACAATATGGGCCAATTGCATTCGGTGCATCCTGAACATTAATAGCTTCCATCGAAATCCCTCTTTATAGTCTTTAGCGGATTTAAACTGAAATAATGGACCAGTGAACATTAAATTTTCAGAAAATAAATCGAATAATCGACAAGGAAATTCATCGCATTCGTGATATCCAGTGGAATCTTTATTCATAGCTGAGGACTGTTCACCTGAGCCATTTAGAACAAACCGCAAGATATAGTATGGCCAGTCTGCCTTTCGAGTCAGAAGGCATTTAGCCTATCGGCTTCCTCCTCATAAGTATCACATCCAAGCCGCGAGTCCGATAACCATTGAAGCGGTTATAAATAAAGTTAGGAGCCTCAAACGGCTTTATTTCCTCGAACCCCTTAGCCGCATAGAAATGCCGCAAGTTGCTATATGGTATGCAATTACGAATATCCATGATTCTCGGTAGAAAAAACAAACGGGATCATGTCTTTTTTCTTCACTCTATGCCTAAATCTGTCAGTAATCAAGACACGATCCCCTTGTCCCTTCCTGGCTGCAGCTTCATTCTTAGGACTTTGATTTTCCCAGATTCAATGGTTTTCTCCCACACTTGGACAGTTTTAAATCCTATAAACGATTCTCTTGGTATCCAATAGGGATGTATCGCTCACGATACAACTCAATGGCATGCGCAAGCTTGGCGGCGTTTGCTGTTTTCATCAATTCCGAAAAGGTGATGTTCAAGTTGGGACCAATGTACTTCTGGAGGTTGCTCTCTGGGTGTGCTGCGTGACCAAGCTCAACCAGAGCGTGGTTGATCGAGCGAGTGATCCCCTCTGAGGGATCAGTGATCGTTCCATCGAGATCAAAGATAACCGTATTCATATTCCCTCATGTAACGCCGCCGGTGAGCAACGGCCTAAATGAATGTCAAATTTGCACGGTCTTTAAGTAAAACCGCTATCTTCACGCCGTCTGCTCGACTGATTGGTTATCTGGTATTTTATGCTGTTTAGATAGTCTGCGTTCCGGGAAACAGGCCTATTTGCTAACAATCGTTTCCGAACTATCACTCTTTTATAAGGCTAAAGCCTTCATCAAGCCAGCCGGTTATACCACCGATCATCTTCTTCACAGGCCTTCCAAGTCTGGCTATACGAATCGCTGCCTTCTCAGTAGCATTACAATGTGGACCGGCACAATAGACCACAAACAGGGTTTCCAGAGGATATTCTTTAAGACCATTTTCATTAATGCGTGCATGAGGTAGACTTATCGCACCTTCTATATGACCTTTGTTGTAAAGTTCCTCTCCACGGACGTCAAGGAGCACAAAGTCCTTACGATTATTTGTAATTGCATGATGCACATCCCAGCAATCTGTTTCAAATTCAAGCAAACTTTCAAAATGCTCTAATGCTCGTGCAGAATCTGCTGCTGGAGGTCTACTCACTAATGAACTCATAATATCTCCCGTGGTAAAACTGATTTGGTTGAATATTTATCGAAATTTGTAAAGTCCATATTTCTTGATATCCAATAACTAAACCAGGGTACAGGAACTTCCGCCGCTGAGCCGCGGCCTAAATAAATTTCAATTTTGCACTGCCTTTACGCAAAATCGCTACCTACACGCCGTCTGTTCCACTGATAGGTTCGATTTTACTTTTATCCTGATTCAGACATTTTTTTGCGTACATCCAATGGGCCGCTGCAAACTGTAATACAGTGGTTACAGGTCGTCTTGATATTTTCCTTAGGACGGTCCAATACACCCCGGGGTCCGAAGGTGATATTGAGTGTGGCAGCGGCATTTGCTGGGTCGTCCCGCAAGCGCATGAAAAGTTCAGGCAGTCCCTCATCCGTGTCCGGCAAGATGGTCCGCCCGGTTGACCAGGAACTCCATTTTCCATTCTTTGAAAGACCGGTAAACCCTCCACAACCTATGACGCACCGCAAGTCACCCCCTTTTCGGTTGTAAATAAATTGTCTCCCACCGATCGTCACGCAGGTTTGTTCCCTCTTGTTGATGAATCCCACGGGACAGACACGGGTGCAGATACGGCAATTGTCGCAAAGGATCTCTTCCCTGGGACTGTCAGGTTCTAGCAGGGCGTCAGTGAGGACACCTCCCAGATAGACATTTGACCAGTATCCGGGCACCATCACGTTTCCGCTCCACCCGAAGGTTCCCACTCCAGCGCCGACAGCCATGTAACGCAGGGATAGAGGGGGTTTCAGGTCTTGATCGGGCAGCTGCTTTTCGAAAGTGTGGCCGGAGCGGTAGAGCCCATTAGGAATGATGGCGTGGGCCTTGAATCCAGCGCCCTTCAGGCGACTTGCAATGACGTTTGCGATACGGTATATCTCATGGTAGACACGATGCATATTGTCTCTTATGACCATCCGGGTCACTTTGCCCAGGTAGTCCCTGATCCAGTCGGTGCCGGTAGACACTGCGAATGAAACCACGGCGTTGGCCCACGGCCGGAGATATCGCATATCTGCAGATGGGGCGCCTCCGAAAAGGCCTCTCTGCGCGCGATTCCGGCCAGGATGCTCCCTTCCCCGCGTGCCAGTTCTTTCAGTTCCGTTTCCAGCATTTTCACTCTCCTTCTCTTTATAGTACAGCCACGCATGGGTATGGTGAAAATGTTGCTCCAGTCCCATGCGAGTCTTTCTTTACCTCATAACAAAGAAGTCAGGGGCAGCCAGGGTTTCCACTGACTTCAAAAATTACGATTAATTTCAATTTATGATAACCTGCCAAAACGTATAGGCCTTGGCTGTCACCTGAACTGCCATGGTTAGGCACAGAATGATTAAAGTTATTGTGCTGCCTGTTGTTGAGTCGCTATAGGTTTGATGATCTTAAGGTTATCGGCCTCGGACCGTTGGGTAAAATATAGATCCCACCTAAGCTGCAGATTCATCCAGAAGTCCGGAGAAACACCGAAATATTTCGAAAGTCGCAATGCGGTACTTGGTGTTATCCCCCTGCGGCCATTTATGATTTCATTCACTCTTTGATAAGGAACATGGATCGCATCAGCTAATTCTCGCTGGGTAAGATCCATGGGCTTTAGAAACTCCTCTAATAGCATCTCACCAGGGTGTGTTGGAGCTCGATGAGTTGGGATTCGAATCATTATAATCTCCTCAGAATTCTTTAATGGTAATCTGTAATTTCGACATCAATCGGACCTGTCTCAGTCCACCGGAAACAGATACGATACTGATCATTAATTCGGATGCTATGTTGACCTTTTCTATCTCTGGATAAAGCTTCCAATCGGTTACCGGGTGGAACACGGAGTTCATCAAGGGACAATACCGAGTCGAGTTGATCCAGTTTCCGAACTGCAATATTCCATAGGCTTTTTGGACATGCTCGCATGGCTGATTTAGTAGCCTTGCCGTTGAATAAATCCTCAGTCGCTTTATTTTTGAAAGATCGTATCATGAATACACAATAACACGGATATCATGCTATTTCAAGGTCTATAAATTAATTTTATGACCCAACGTCCGCTGGTGAGCAGCGGCCTATATTAGTACCAACCTTGCACGACCTTAACGTAAAACCGCGGTCTTCACGCCGTCTGCTCAACTAGCTTTGTTGGGCTTCTCCTATTTTTCGCGCCTGTATGTTGCTCTGAATCGACGCACCGGAGGATCCTCGTTGTCTTTATAGTCCTCGAAAGATACATTCCTGAGACCCTGAGCCTCAAAAAGCGAAAGTTCGTCTTTCCTCAAGGGCCATGGCATCTTACCTTCGGGTTCGTTCGGTTCTCTACCGCGTGCAATGACAAGCAGCGTACCGTCAGACGCGACGAAAGAGGCGATGCAGCGCACGGCCTCTGCCCGGAGATCTGGAGGAAGCACTTGAAGCGTGTACGATTCCAAAACAAAATCAAACTTGGCTTGCCATTCGATGGGTGGTGAGAACAGGTCCGCTACGACATACGATACCGACGATTGTGGAAAACGCCCTCGGCTCCATGCGATCGCTGACTCCGAGATGTCGAACGCTGTCGTTTGATAACCTCGCTGCGATAGTTCCTCCGCATCGTCGCCCAAGCCACTGCCTACTTTGAGCGCCCGACCAGAACCGGCAGTTCTTGTGCGATTCAACCATTCAATGAAATTGGGATTCGGCTCCAAATCCGCCCATGGAATAATCGATGCGTCTTCATCCGCCTGCGAGTAGAGATCCTCGAACCAACCCACGGGGTCACCCGAATCAAGGTGTTTCTTTGCGATCTCTCTCGCGGTTGCTCTGTGCGTCTCGCTCATTATCGTCTCAGGCAACCAACGTCCGCTGGTGAGCAGCGGCCCAAATAAATTCCAAGCTTGCACGGCCTTTACGTAAAACCGCGGTCTACACGCCGTCTGCTCCACTAGCATGGTTGGGCGCAACTTTCTAATATAATGCCATATCTGGCTAAAGCTTAGCAATCCACCTTACTATTGATTCTCGTAGATCAAGCTTTCGGTCCCACCATTGAGCCCCCAGCCTGAACCACGCATTACGTAGACCTTTTTGTTTCTTTCCGAGATTTTCTTTAAGAAACTCAATAAATTCCTTCCTTAGCGAGGCTTTCTCTGCATTTGATAATGAGCGTAAAAATCCCAGAGCCATTTCGTCAGGATCACAATTTAATAAGTCGAAATCTTGATGGAAGATTCTAACGAAACGTTTTAATTCGGTTTCAGAACCATATTTTGGAACTATTACTGTTATGCTATCGCATTCTTTATTCATTTGATTAGATACTGCCCAACGCCGCGGTGAGTAGCGGCCCAGATTAATACCGAAATTGCACGGCCTTTACGCAAAACCGCTATCTACACGCCGTCTGCTCCACTGGTTGGTTAACCAATTCTATTTCTTAACCATCATAATTTTTATCAAAATATTCTT
Organism: uncultured Desulfobacterales bacterium; assembly: GCA_945787595.1. The sequence goes on from CALZJV010000066.1 coordinate 23,617, forward strand.
TTGAATTTAACCTGATAATGGGTGCTTCAATATAGTCAGACATACATTTGCTAATTTCATATAGATCATTTCCATAGCAAGTGAAAGAGAATGATCCCCATATTCCGGGATAAAATTCTGGGTCATCATCTTTGTCAAGAATATAATATCTTATCAAAAAGTCTGATGAATCAGGATAAAATGCTTTGTATACTTCGTAATCTCTATGACGCGATTTATAGAAAGTGTTTTCTGATTCAAGATTTCTAAAGATTTTTTTATATGAAATTATTTTAGAACTAGAAATAAAGCCATCATGAAAGTGCCAGTCATTAAATGAGTATAAAATGTTATTTTGATAATATGATTGAATATGTTTAAAAATTGTTCTGGTGATTCTAAAAAGTAGTGATAAAGGAATCCAATCATCTACCGTAATTGTTTCTTCATGAAATGGTTTTTGAACCAATTCTAATTTTGTTTCAAGTTTTTCGTCCATATTTACGGAGATGGTTAACGTCATTTACGGAGATGGTTAACGGGCTGGCTGAGGGGGGCGCGTTTTTTCGCGCTTCCCTCTCCAGCCAGATGTTATGCGTTCTATTCTAATTTTATCGGCCGCTTTATCTAATTGGCCCATAAAAGTATTATAATC
>CALZJV010000067.1 GCA_945787595.1 uncultured Desulfobacterales bacterium
TATGCCCAAGCTAAATTTGACTTTGACTACAGTAAGTTGAAATTTGCAAACCCTAGTATGCTACCAAAGATGGTTGATGTTCTTATTGTCGGTGCCGGTGTGACCGGCTTATATGCTGCCAATAGATTGCTGGAAAATAAGATCTCATTTTGTGTTGTGGAAAAAAGAGATATGATCGGAGGAATTTGGTCATTATACGCAAACAGCTCTTCTCAGGTAAATACATCAGAAGGCGCCTACAGATTAATTGATAATAAAATTAGATCGAATCGAGATCATTCTACGACAAGAGAAATATTGGAAGATATTACTGATCTTTCAAGCAATATCCCTGATCATCTCTTCTTAAATACTGAAGTTGATCGGATTAATAAAATTGACAATTTTTACCAAATAAAAATTACATGTAACCAAGAAAAACATATGGTAAAAAGCAAGGGTGTCATCTTAGCTATCAACGATCGGGTTGGAACCCCAAGAGAAATTGATTGGGAAAATCAAAATAACTATCAAGGAAAAATTATTTCAGGGATATCCAATGTGGTAAATGATTTTGACTGGAAAAATAAAAAAGTGGTCGTTATCGGAATGGGGGCCTTTGCCGTAGAAAACGCCAGGACGGCCTTGGAAGGCGGAGCCCGTCATGTCACTGTGGTCTGCAGAAGACACGGTACGGTGTGTCCCAAAATTATCGATTACCTGAATTTTACCAGCCCATATGATGAAAACTTCAAACACGATAAAAAAAGCAACATGAGAAATATGCTGCTTTGGAAAAAATTGTATGATCAAAGCGGCGCAACACAACCGGAGTGCTGGATGGGTAAAATCAAACATGACGGGCATACTATCAGTGTCTCCGATATATGGTTCATCGGCCACTATTTGAAAAAACTAGCAACGATCGTCGGCACGATTACCGGTATGTATCAAGATGGTGTAATTGTAGATAACCAGAACCGGATAGATGCGGATGTCGTCGTTAACTGTGTCGGGTTTTATCGGAATGCTTTAACCGTAAAAGAGATATGTGATTATAAAAAAATGTACAATAATAACTACCTGGACAAAGACTTAATGTATCTTGCCGATGCCCACATAGATGACGATGCATTTAATTCCTTATTCGGATCCAGTGTTCTGGAAATGGCCAAATTTTATTTGGATGTTTATATATATTTTTTTAATAACAACGACTATTATGCCATGATAGAATCTGATGGAATAGAAACGATATCAATAGAGGATAGGAAATGGTCGGATTATATCGCCGCCGCGGCAACCCTTATGAAGCATTACCCTGATATTTATGAAGCAGCCAGAAAACAGGTTTCTGAAAGAACCAATAATTTTATGGAGGCCCATGATCTAGCAACCTATATTTTCGCTAATAAAAGAGAATGGATAGATACTCACTCCCTATTGGCCGGTAGATCCATGAAAGCAGAAGAGTGTCTGCCATACTTATTTCAAAAATTAATTGATAAAAAAATATGATTAGCCATCGACTTTAGCCTGACGCTGCAAAAGCTGGAAGGCTTGAGAGCCAAGGTGTCAAGAGTGAAGTCCTCCGGCGACGGATCGGCTGGCGTCTGCCTTCGATTTCCTGCCTTAGACGTGTGCCGCCGGCATTGTTTTTGACCTTCCCGTGCAGTCCGTTTAATAGTTGAATATGAACTCCGGAATTTCATCACCTTTCTTTTCCGCATATTCGGTGAGTATCCTTTTCATTTCATCAAGCGTGTGCCGATCAATAGCCGGTGCTTTATAGGTATTGAGGATTTGGTCTTTCTTTTCTCTGGCTCGTTCAAATATTTGCCTGCTTCCATTTTCAACATATTTAGTATAGCTCGTCCGGCCGATGATGTCCTGGGAAGGGACAAAAAGCTCCTTTCTGAACCAATCAAATGTAAGTTCAGATCCGAGGATGCTGGCTGCATTGAACTTGTTCTCTTTAATAAAATCGACGGCAAGGGTTTCTTCTGTGACGGTTATACCGTTTATCAGTCTGTGAATCATGCCGCATACTTCATTATCGTAAATCATTTTTTCAATTGATACTGCCCCGCCGTGATCCAACATACCCACACCGCGGATCATGTTAATACCCGCTAAAGCTCCCAGAAGCATTCCAAACCCCGATTCAGTCGCCGCTTGGGCGTCGAACATCTCAGAATCGTTTCTTCCGCAATTGGCAGCAGTGGGGAGGTTGAAATATTTTCCGATCTGGGCATTGTTGGCAACAGCCATCATCTTAGTTTCTATTGCTCCTTCAGCGTTGATTCCTTCCTGCATATCCAAAGCTGTGGCACCCCCGCCATAAATGATGGGTGCGCCAATCTCAATACACTGGCTGAGGACGATACCGCTCAAGCACTCGGCCGTGTGCTCAACCATTGTGCCGGCCAGGGTCACCGGTGCAGTTCCGCCGCTCAGGGGAATCGGGATGATCATCAGGGGAATGTTGTTCTTGGCACAATCGATCAAATTGCCGGCTGAAGTCTGTGTCCACATCAGAGGAGCTGAAGGGTTGGCAGCCATAAAGACTCGCGGTCTTTTTATCATTTCCTTTTTTCCTCCCGCCAATACGGACAAGAGCTCTATTTCGGTCAGAAGCCCGTCTATTGAAAATGCGCCGCCAAAGACGGGTTTGTTCGAATAGATAAGGGTATGATAAAACCGGATGACATCACATAGATTGATGGGCACATCATTGGGGACAACACAGGCTGTTATACAAGAGATATGTTCTAGGTTGTCTACAAGCTTTATAATTTCGACCATGTCTTTGGTTTCTGCGCTTCTGATTTTTTTTGTTTCTGAGTCAAGAAGATACACGGGGGCGGAATCAAGCACAAAATTAACAGTATCCCCCTCAAGCCTTATCGTCTCATCTCCTTCAAAATTGTAAAATTGCAGTGAAGACGGTACTGTTTTTAAGCATTTTTCAACGAGGTCCAGCGGTATCCTGGCGACTTGGGTAGATAAATCTACTGATGCGCCATGATCACTGAGGATTTGGAGGGCCTCCTCATGTCTTATCTTCACACCTGTGGTGGCCAGCACATCGTATGCACTGAAAATAATTCGCTCCACATCTTCATTTCTCAGCAAGCTCAATTTCGGTCTAAAATTCATCGCGTGTAATCTCCAGGCAGAATATTTTCCTTGGGCCAATCCCCTCTTCAAGATTTTCGGGGACAGCCTCAATCACCAGGTCGGCGTCCTTGACCGCCTTATCGAGTTTCTCTATCTGATTGACTTGTTGACTGCATGCCGGCCAGCGGACAAAAGGAATAAAAGGTTCGATCTGTTTTGCCTTCATATCGGCCTGCTGTTTTGCCAGCATATCCTCAAACGCACCTGTCTTCTGGTCAAAAATCGTGACACTGTAGCCTGCATTGGATGCCAGCATGGCAATTTGGGCACCCAAGGTGCCGGTACCGACAACTGCGATCTTTTTAATGGGTTCGGTCATTTGGTATTCTCCTGGTCTGCAGGTTCATGGCTGTATTTGTCAATTCGAACCCGGCAACTGATGCCGTGGGCCAGCATGTTTTCATAGGTACAGGCACGCTCGCAAACTTCGGCTGCCTAAAATAAGATACGGCTCTACCGCCGTCTCCGAATTTCAGGAACAAAACTTTCAAGCCCAGACTTGTACCAAGCGGCGTGGGGAAGACCGCGACCGCACAGTACGGAGGTCTGTTGATCGGCCCGAGACAGGGGTTCGGCAAATGCTCTGGGTCGCCGTATGCACGGTCGTAGGGATTGCCCCCTTTTCCAAAATCGGTATCAACGCCGGTATGGGCAAACTCATTATGAGCCCTGACTGTCTCAATTAATCCCTCGGCATCGACGCCGATGCGAGATCATCGTTTTTCTCTGTCGTCATTTAAAATAACCTCCTTAGTGCACCACGTAAGATAATGGTTGGACATGATAGGTAATCTGGTAATGTGAGAAGAGCAATCAACCTACAACCAGAGGGCCCTGCCACGTCCTATAGACATTTATCACTACAGAAACGATATGTCACCTATCATTTGGTTTTTTAGAGATTAAGCAAGCTATCGAGAGATCAGAAATGGTCAACTTGGAGAAAAATTATAAAAAGAATTTGCTATTTTGATTATTCTTGTGATAGATCTTCTGTCGGTTCAAAAAGCAATTTCCTACCATAGCCATAAAATAAACAACCAAAAACGTGGATGAGAGCCACCGAATATGCCTGGCTTTCCTCTATACAAACTTGCATGCGGTAAGGCATGCCAAAGGAGGTAATTATGAAAAAGAGAGATACTTCGACGCTGACAGCAAACGTTACGCGTCGTCAAATGATAAAGATGAGTGTGGGCGCAGTGGCGGCCGGTTCACTCGGCTTCCCGGCAATCATAAGCGCCGCTGCCGATACAATCCGGGTCGGTCACATTACGCCAAGAACTGGTTTTCTCGGCACGCTTGGCGATTACGGGTTCAGGGGTGTGAATCTGGCCGTGGAGGAGCTGAACGCGGCCGGCGGGATCTTGGGCCGGGAAGTGGACCTGTTCACCGAGGACAGTGTCGGGTCTCACATGGCGCCGACGAAGGCCCAGAAACTGGTCGAAAGAAGGAAGGTGCATTTTCTCATTGGTGAAATCAGTTCCGGTTCTGCCGGCGGTGTGATGGCGACGGCCAACCGGCTGAAGACTATGTACATGCAGAGCGGGGCAAACTCCGACGCACTCAGGGGTGAGAAGTGCAACCCCTTCACGTTCCATGTGGAGGCCTGTAACACCATGTACACCAAGACCATCGGCAACTGGCAGGACCGCGCCGGAAATGTGAAGGGTAAGAACTTCTACATGCTCACGGCTGACTATGCCTTTGGCCATGACCTGGCGCGGGTCTCCAACCGTTTTCTGACCGCCAAGGGCGGAAAGGTGATGGCGAACGAGCTGATTGCAACTAACACACCGGACTACAGTCCGTATATCCTGAAAATCAAGGAGGCCAAACCGGATTTCGTTTACATCAACCTGGCCGGCAGCGACCAGACGACGTTCCTTAAACAGTATAAGGAATTCGGGCTGCCCTTCAACGTGTCCGGCGGCGTTATGGATACCGTTCCATTCTGGGGTGCTGGGATCGACTCGATCACCGGTTACTGGCAGAGCCTGTGGTATCATAAGATGCCGACCGAATCCTCGAAGGCCTTCGCCAAGGCGTTCCGCGACAAATACAAATTCCCGCCCGACAACCAGGCCTGGGGAGACTATGTGGCCGTGAAGATCATGGCCGCGGCGATGAATGAGGCCAAGAGCACCGATCCGGCCAAGGTCATCCCGCTGCTGGAATCCGGTATGGAGTTCGACATCCTGAAACCCAGGCGGGGACATTTCCGCAAGTGGGACCACTCGCTTCTGCAGCAGATGTTCGTTGTTAAAGTTAAGGACAAAGACAAGATGGAGGACAAGTGGGACATTTTCGAGATCGTTGAACCCACCCCGGCGGACAACGAGTCTCTGGAGGTAATCCAGCCCACCGTGGAGGAGAACGCCTGCAAGATGGCTTAATCGCAGAACCTTAGAAAGTCATGGCGGGATGCACGTGCATCTCGCCAATTTTTTATAGGCGCAATGAAATGCTGCTCATCGAACAAATTCTCAATGGATTGCTTGTTGGATCGTATTACACGCTTCTAGCATTGGGATTATCCATCATCTTCAGTCTTGGTGGGGTGGTTAACCTGGCCCACGGCGCGTTCTATGCGTGCGGCGCGTATCTGACGGTTACGATCACGGCCCAACTCGGCTTTTCCGCTGCCTTTGTGGTTACGCCCGTCATGGTCGGCATTATCGGTATCATCATCGAAATTCTTTGCATCCGAAAGCTCTATCCAAAGGACCCCATCTTGACATTGCTATTCACTTTCGGCCTCGCCATGTCGGCCGAACAAACGTTCCGGCTCCTGTTCGGCGCCTCGATCATTCCATTCTCGATTCCGGAGTTTCTGAGTGGCCAGATTCACATCGGCGACTTCCTCTATTCTAATTACCGGCTCGCCATCCTGGTGGTGACAGCATTAGCAATTGCTGGATTGTGGCTGCTTTTCAACAAGACACCGTTTGGCCTGGTGGTTCGCGCCGGTGTTGAGGATGCGGAGATGGTGCGGGCGATGGGGATCAGTGTGAAGCCGATCCTATCTATCGTATTTGCTATTGGCGTGGGCCTGGCAGCGATTGCAGGAGGCATGTCCGCAAGCCTCATGGGCGTTCAGCCGGCCATGGGCAACGATATCCTCACCGCCGCTTTTGTGATCTGTGTGCTGGGTGGGTTGGGGAGCTTCTGGGGGGTTGTTCTCGCCGGCCTGATCGTCGGCGTCCTGAAGGGCGTCACGGCATACTATTTCCCGCCCGCGGCCGAAGGATCCATGTACGCCCTGATGGTCCTGGTCCTGATTTTCAGGCCGAGGGGTCTGCTGGGAGAAAGATTTGCGAGGTTGGAATAGATGAAGAACCTGCTCAAAAGCCCGGTCTCTGTTCTGGTTGTCTGCGGCCTTCTGCTGCCGCCCTTCACCTATTTCTTTGGTCTGACCTACAGCACCGCATCGGAGATTCTGATCTATGCCATTGCCGGGCTCGGCCTCAACCTGCTGCTCGGCTATACCGGACTGGTGTCTTTTGGTCACGGTATCTTTTTCGGCGTCGCCGCCTATGCTGCTTCGATCATCCAGGTTAAGCTCATGCCGGGATATATCTTCATACCGATGGCGCTGGCCGTCGTCATCAGCACCCTGTTCGGCGTGGTCATCGGATACTTATCGCTCAGGCTGCGCGGTGTTTATTTTTCGCTGCTGACGCTCTCCTTTGCCGCGATGTCTTTCTACATCATCTATCGGTGGACCTCCTTCACCGGCGGCGAAGACGGCTATGGCGGCATGGACCGCCCCACGATCATGGGCCTCGACTTCAATAATCAACTGGTCTTCTTCTTCGTTATTTTTATCATTTTTACAGCCGTTTCGATCCTGGCATGGCGAATCGTGCGCTCCCCCTTCGGGTCTGTGCTGGAGGCCATCAGGGAAAACAGCCAGCGCGCCGCATATATCGGCTATGACGTGCGCAGATACCGACTGATCGTGTTCATTGTCTCAGCTTTCATCGTGAGCATTGCCGGATCGCTGTTCCCATTCCTGAAATATTATATTGGAGCGGAGCTGGTGCATGTTCAGCATTCCGGAGAGATCCTCGCCATGTCGATCTTGGGCGGCTCCAGGCATTTTCTGGGGCCGGCGCTCGGCGGATGTTTTTTCATCCTGTTCCGCGAGATTCTGTCGGAATACACTGCCAGTTGGCAGTTGATCTTCGGCATCATATTCATGGGGTTCGTTCTGTTCTCGCCGACCGGGCTGATGGGAGTCGGCTGGGAGATTATCAAACCGCTAATCAGGAAAACCAAGAAAGCTGCCATGGCCTCCCGTGTCGTACCACCTATGGAGCGCGCAGTGCCCGAGTACCTGCGCAATTCCGACCATGACCTGTTTGAGGGCAACATCTTCGAATGCCGGGGCGTCAGAAAGAGATTCGGCCACTTCGAGGCTGTCTCCAATGTTGATCTACAGGTCAAGGACCGTACCCTTCAGTCGCTGATCGGGCCGAACGGCGCCGGCAAGACGACCCTGTTCAACGTCATGTCGGGAGAATATGAAGCTGACGGCGGAGAATTGCTCTTCCTCGATAGAACGATGACAAAAGCTTCACCTGATACCCTGTCTCAGGCCGGGATTGGGCGGTCTTTCCAGGTCACCAATCTGTTCCCGGATCTCACCGTTTTTGAAAATCTTCGGCTCGGGATCCAGTCCCGGCATAGCAGTGCGCTCAACATGTGGCGTGATGCGCGTTCGATTGACGTGATCAACAGCGAGACCGACAGTCTTGCTGAATTTCTGGGCCTGAAGGGCCTGGAGGATACCGAGGTTTCCAGCCTGTCCTATGGCGGCCAGCGTCTGATGGAAATTGGCGTCGCGCTGGCGACCCGTCCCCGATTCCTGCTTCTTGACGAGCCCCTGGTGGGACTCGCTGAACAAGAGCGCGAACGGATCGTCGGCCTGATCAAATCGCTGTCGGCGTATATCTCGATTCTTTTAATCGAGCATGATATCGATCGCGTCTTCAGCTTCTCCGACAGCATCACCGTGATGAATCAGGCGGAGGTGCTGGCCAGCGGCACGCCGGACCGGATCCGTGATGACAAGGAGGTTCAGGCAGCCTATCTCGGCAGCGGACAGGCGCTCATCGAACGCCAAAGCCGCCTGGGCAAAACCATTGAAACCGACACGACACTGCTGCGGCTCGACACGATCAATACCTTTTACGGCAAGAGCCACATCCTGAACGATGTATCTCTTGAAATGAGCCAGGGAGAGACCATCGCACTGCTTGGCAGGAATGGCGCGGGCAAGTCCTCCACCTTCAAAAGCATCATGGGCATGGCCCCGATTGCAAGTGGTCGGATTGTCTTCAACGGAACCGATATCAGCAGCTTCGCCCCGGAAAAGATTGCCGGCATGGGAATTGGGCTGGTGCCCCAGGGACGTCGCCTGTTTGCCAATCTGACCGTCGAGGAGAATCTGAAAATTGGCGCTCTGAAAAGAACAGGCGGTGCGGGTGTCCGGTGGAACACTGAGCAGATTTTCGAACTTTTTCCACGTATACGAGAGCGTTACACCGCCAAGGCCGACACCTTGTCGGGAGGCGAACAGCAAATGGTAGCTGTCGCCAGGGCGCTTGTGGGCAATGTGCAACTGCTCTTGATGGATGAGCCTTTTGAAGGTCTCTCGCCGCTGATGATCGAGGATCTGTTTGAGTGCATAAATAGGCTTCGGTCCAAAGTGTCCATAATGATAATAGAGCATCAATTGGACCTCGTTCTCGCGCTTACCGACAGAACCTACGTTCTAGACCGGGGCATTATCAGTCACGACGGTCCCGCTAGGCCGCTGCTTGAAGACCTGGATCTTCGCAAGGAAAAACTCTGGGTGTAAGGCGAAATGGAGTGTAAGCAAACTGTTATTCTGCCTTTTGTTACGGGGGTTAAATGGGCGCAAGCCCTAAATGCCTGCTGTAGCTCGTGCGCTTATGACTAACCGCTCAATGTTGATGCTGGACGAACCTTTTGAAAGGCTTGCTCCCACTGTAATGGAGAGCCTTTGGAAAGTCATTTATTGGTCAAAAATATGAATACAAAAATTAATTCTCCCAACCGACTTCACGGAAAGGTTGCGATAAACACTGGTGGTGGTAAGGGCATTGGCAAGGATATAGGCTGGGCAATGGTCGCTTAGGGAGCAAAGGTTTCTATATGGGATATAAAGGATTTAGCTGAAGCAGTCACAGAGTTAAAGGAATTAGGTTCCAATTCGATGAAGGGCACATGCTTTCTTACGAAAAAAGCATCGAATAATTGGTGAAAAAGTCTGCTGAAAAATCTTGACGGTTCGCAGCTTCGGCAGTTTGCATTAGAAACCCGAATTAAGGGGATGATCAAGCAATCACCCCTTGATTATCCTGACGACAGTGCTACCGGTGGCTTCAGGGTGACGGCAACAACCGGACCGGGAATAGTGTTGATGGCGAAACGGAGGGAACCGCCAATTTTCAGGATCTATTAATCTTTGGCCCTCAAAAAATCGTCCCGGAGATACTGCGGGTCGGGGTATGAATAAAAACCCTTGCCGGTCTTGACCCCCAAATCACCCCTATCAACCTTTTGCTTGAGTGCTGCGGGAGGATGATCTCTGGGATCCTTTGAGTTGCGGTAATAGACCATCTCGATGTCATGGATCACGTCAAGCCCCACGCTGTCCATCAGCCCGAAGGGACCGGGACGATCTTCCTGCCCGGTAAATTTCATCCAGGCCCGGTCAACGTCCCGAAAATCCACAAAATCATTGGCCCACATATACAAGACTTCGCGTTTTACAGCCCGCCACACGCGGTTAAAACAGAATCCCAACAGTTCTTTTTTGACCGTTAAAGGGATGCAGCCCAGCGATCGCACCCAGCGGATGCCCTTTTCCATGACCTCGGGCAACGTACAGGTACCGCCCATGACATCGACAATATTCATTCCCTGAAGTGCCATGTAAAAATGCAGGTTGAGGCAGCGTTCAGGTCTTCCGCTGCTATTTTCCAGATGGGATACGGGGATCGAAGAACTGTTGGTGGCCAAAATCGTTTCAGAGGGGGTCAGTTGGCCCAGTTGCTGGAAAACCCCACATTTGAGATCAAGGTTTTCGGGGACGGCTTCAATCACCAGATCGGCGCCGTTGACCGCTTCATCGAGTTTTTCAAATTGTTTGATTTGTTGACTGCATGCCGGCCACCGGTCAAAAGGAATAAAAGGATCGACCTTCTTGGCTTTGAGATCGGCCTGCAGTTTTGCCATCATTTCATTAAAAGCCCCTGCTTGCTGGTCGAAAATCGAGACACGGTAGCCGGCATTGGATGCCAGCATGGCAATTTGGGCACCCAAGGTGCCGGTACCGACAACCGCGATCTTTTTAAAAGGTTCGGTCATTTGGTATTCTCCTTATTTTGGCTATTAGCGGTGAGCACGTAATTTAGTGCAACGTTTAACTGAGTTCTCCTGTAAATATGGCGCTTGATTCAGATTTAAATCAGCTTCAATCTCAGCGGTGGCTCCGAGGTCATCAGCGGGTTCCATGGGATGGTACGCTTAGGTGAACCTCTCAAAGACTCCGATATCAGCGATCGGATATGGCTACAACGGACAAAATTTAATCAGAATGTTTTGCAAAGTCAACAGTATTTATTGCTTGACATTCAATATCTGATATGCTAGCCAAGTCGAACGTTATATCTCAATTTAGCTAAAATCGTATGATATTGCTCCGGCATATGATTTAAGGTTAAACTTGGCCAAACCCCACTAGATAAAAGAATTCCCCATGACCAGCTACAGTTAAAAAAAAGCTTCATCCTTCAGGTTCAGAGGGCTAAGAATCGAGGTCCGGGTTCAGTCAAAGTTAACAGGAAAGAGGGAGGGAGGAGATGAAAGTCATCAAGGAAGGCGGTCATCGTCTTTTCGAAGAAGATCGGGAAACAACACAATATGTTCGTGAAATGCTGGATGATCTTAGAAAAAACGGGTTGGATGCTGTGCGCAAGTACAGTCGGAAATTCGATGAATGGAACCCGACCAGTTTCGAGCTAAGCGAACAGCAGATCAGTGAGGCTGTCGCAAAATGTGATCCACAGCTGGTCCAGGACACTGAATTTTGTCAGAATAATGTGCGCACATTTGCAGAAGCGCAACTGGCGACCATGCAGCGCCTTGAGGTGGAAATCAGTCCGGGGATCACGCTGGGCCACAAGCATATTCCGATCAGCCGTGTTGGGAGCTATGTGCCCGGCGGCCGATATCCCATGTTCGGGTCGGCGCAGATGAGCATTATCCCGGCCAAGGTAGCCGGTGTTGAGACCGTGGTGGGCTGCACGCCGCCCGTTAAAGGTGAGGGCTATTTTCCGGCCACCATCAATGCAATGAAGAAGGCCGGGGCCGATCGTATTTTCATTGTTGGCGGGGTTCCTGCCTTTGCGCTGATGGCTTTCGGTATGGACGAGGTCGAGCCGGTGGACATTCTCTGCGGCGCTGGCAATAAGTTCGTTGTAGAGGCCAAAAGACAGTTGTTCGGACAATGCGGTATCGACCTTCTTCCCGGCCCGACCGAAATCGCGATTATTGCAGATGACAGCGCCGATCCCTTTCTGGTTGCCTGCGACATTCTTGGCCAGGCCGAACACGACCCCAACAGCGGTCAGCTGCTCGTATGCCTCAGCGAATCATTTGCCCACGAGACTCTCGACGAACTTCACAAACAACTCGCGGTGTTGCCGACGAAAGATGTCGCGGAAATTTCCTGGGCCGACAACGGCAAACTCTACGTCGCCGACGACCGCGACGAAGCCATTAGGCTCAGCGACGATTATGCGCCTGAACACCTGGAGATCCACGTTGAAGACACCGATTATTATTTTGATCGGCTCAAAAATTACGGCTCCCTGTTTATCGGGGAAGAGACAACCGTTGCCTATGGCGACAAGTCCATCGGCACCAATCACATCCTGCCGACCAGCCGCTCGGCAAGGTATACCGGAGGTGTTTGGGTCGGCAAATTTTTAAAGACTGTGACCTTTCAAAAAATGACACCCGAAGCCAGCATCGCGGTGGGTGAAGTCACCGCACGACAATGTGAAGTGGAACGGATGCTGGCTCATGGCATTACAGCAACGGTGCGCACAAAACGATATGCGAAATAACAAAATTAACCGTTCATAGGTTCAGATGATCAAGGTTCGCTAATATTGATAAGTTAGCAGAAGACAGGCAATCCAGTAGAGAAGTCATTTAAGTATAACGTTTGACTTAATTTCTAGTAAAAACTAATTCTATATTTTCCAACAACTAACCCAACCGATTGCCTGAATCTTAAAATATTCAATTATTAACCATCAACTTTTCGTACTGAGGATATTATGGCTGAATCCAAGAAGACCATCGACTCACATTTCAACCTCGAAGGGAGAATCGCATTGATTACAGGCGCCGGTCGCGGCATCGGCCGAGCTACAGCCCTTACCCTTGCCCGCGCAGGCGCGGATTTGGCGCTGGTGGCCCGCAGTGAAAACGAACTGCTTTCAGCAGCACAGGCAATCAAGGAACTGGGACGGCGGGCGGTGGCCTTTCCGGCGGACTTGAGTCAAACAGGGCGCCTGCCGTCTTTGGCCGCTGAAATCGCCGAGACCATGGGCGGCATCGACATCCTGGTCAATAACGCCGGCACCAACATTCCGCAGGATTCGACCGATGTTACCGAAGATGCCTGGGATACCATTATGAACATCAACTTAAAAGGCGCCTTTTTCATGTCCCAGGCCGTGGGTAAGGTCATGATCGCCCAGGGTCGCGGCGGACGGATCATTAACATGTCTTCTCAGACCGGCTCGGTGGCTTTGGCCAAGCGGGCGGCCTATTGCGCCAGCAAAGCGGGGCTGAACCTGGTGACCAAAGTCCTGGCCATGGAGTGGGGTTCCCACGAAATTCTCGTCAATGCCGTGGCACCGACCTTCATTGAAACCGAGATGACAAAGGACTTCTTAAATGATCCCGATTTTCGAAAATACGCTTTGGCCAAAAACCTGCTCAAACGTTTCGGCAGACCTGATGATGTGGCCGGAGCGGTGTTGTATTTGGCCTCACCGGTCTCAAATCTAGTGACCGGCCATGTCTTGTTGGTGGATGCCGGCTGGACGGCTCACTGATGAAGCGCCAAGATTCCAAAAATCGACCCACCATAAAGGATATTGCCCGTGAGGCCGGTCTTTCGCCTTCGACCATCTCACTGGTTTTACGGGATACCAAGACGACCCGGGTCAGTCGCGCCACCTGCAAAAAAGTCGTTGGGATTGCCAAGCGCCTCAACTATCGACCGAACCTTTTGGCCCGCTCCCTGGTCGGACAAAAAAGTTCCACCCTCGGATTGGTCATCACAACGATGCTAAATCCCTTTTATGCCGAAATCACCCAATCCATTATCGATCGTGCCCGCGAAGACGACTACAGCGTTATTGCCATTTCTGTTGGGGATGGGGGCCCTGAAGTTGAACAGCACTACACGCATGAACTTCTGGACCGCGGTGTGGATGGTCTGATCATCTGTTCGGCTTTGCGCAACGACCCTGCAATTCATGATTTGCGGGAAAAAGGGGTGCCGTTTGTCCTGGTCCTGCGGACGGTGAACGAGAAGCCTTCCGAGCAGCCGTTTGATTTTGTGGGCGTAGACGATCGGCGGGGTGCCAGAATGGTTATCGAACACTTGCTGGATATGGATCATACCCGTATTGCCCTGATTACCGGGCCCCAGGAGACATCCACCGGCTATTACCGTTATGCGGGAGCGCTGGCCGCTTTTGAAGCCAGGGGACTGAAAGTCGATTCGTCCCTGATTTTCAAAGGAGACTATTCGAGGGAATCCGGCTACAACCTGGCGTTGGAAATCATCCAAACCAAACCGAAGGTAACTGCCATTTTTTCCGCCAATGATATAATGGCTATGGGCGTCCTTCAGGCCCTTGCCGAAAAGGGTCTAAGTTCCCCCGATGACATCGCGCTGGTGGGATTTGATGATATCGAGATGTCCGGGCTGCCCGGTGTTGATTTAACCACCATCTCCCACCAAAAAATCATTCTGGGTCGTTTGGCAGTAGAGCAGCTTCTGGCCAGGATTAAAGGCGAATCCAAACATGTGATCAAAAAATTTTTAATCGATCCTGTCCTGGTTATACGAAAAACATGTGGCTACCGTGCCCGACAGGAGCGGAATAAACAAGAGTCGGTTTGACTCGGATGGGCCGGAAATTTGCCACCAAGGCACAAAGACACGAAAGGATACGTTGGTTAAATATCTTTACGGAACTATAACCCCAAAAAAGGTAATATCGGCGCCAGGGGACATTTCGTTGCAAACCATGAAAAACTCGGGTCCAAGTGAGCGTAAAGCCGTCCAGGTCTAAATCTGTCAATACATTTGAGGATGATCCTCACCTTTTGTAGCAAATTATCAGAAAAAGTAGCCGAACGGCTTAACGTTCACTAAGCCCCTCAGACAGTTTCACGATTTACAACGAAACATCCACCGGTTTATAGCGACGACCTTTGTTTTGATCATCGAACCGTATCTTTTTTGTGCCTTAGTGTTTTGGTGGCGATATTGTTTTGCCATAAAGTGTAAAAATACCCAAATTAAGTAACTAAATCTTTGGAAAGTTTAAACATGGAAAAAAATAATTCGAACCCTGAAACAATAGAGACCGCCCTGGTCGTGGGCGCCGGCATCATGGGTCACGGCTTTGCCCAGTTTCTGGCCATGAACAACATCGAGGTTTACCTGGTGGATCAAACCGCAGAATTTTTAGATCGCGCCAGGGTCTGGATCGAGGATAACCTCCGCTTTATGATTGAGCTGGGGGAGTTGAAAGCCCCTGAGATGGAGGCCGCTATGTCCAAGATCAATTTTACGACCGATTTGGCAGGCGATCTCCCTCAGGCCGATTATGTTCTGGAAGCTGTCAGCGAAAATTTCGAACTGAAACGCAGCATCTGGGAAATCATAGGCCAAAAAGCCGCACCCGGAGCCATCCTGGCATCCAACACGTCATCGTACGACATCAATGAACTGGCCGAAGGCGTGCCCAACCCGGAGCGAATTATTGGGACCCACTGGTTCCATCCGCCCCAGATTACGCCTTGCGTCGAAGTCATCCCTTCGAAGCACGCTGGTCAGTCCTACATTGATCTGGTCATGGAATTCTTAACCGGCCTGGGGAAAGTGCCGACGATTTGTAAAAGTGCTCCCGGTTTTGTGGCCAATCGAATCCAATTTGCGCTGGCGACCGAAGCCATTGCTCTGGTCGAGGAGGGACTGGCCACACCGGCGGAGGTGGACCGCATCGTAAAGAGTTCCTTCGGCTTCCGGTTGGGGGCATACGGACCCTTTGAGATCATGGATCAGGCCGGTGCAGACACATATCTAGGCGTCTACCAGTATCTGGAGGAAAAGCTCGGCAAAGTCTACTTCAAACCGCCGAAACTGCTGGAGAAGCAGGTGGAAGCCGGCAGACTGGG
>CALZJV010000068.1 GCA_945787595.1 uncultured Desulfobacterales bacterium
CAGGCCACCCCGAGCCGTCCTACCTTGAGCCCGGTGCGACCCAGAATTCGGAATCTATTCTCATCCATCTTCTCACCTCCTAAATGGCTCAATCAGTCTGTTAACCTTTTCTATATGGTAAATTTCAGCCGTTTCCGGTAAAAAATTCATCAACCAGGTATTCCCTGTTTTTTTCAGAAACCGATATCAGGAGTGTATCCGGCCGCTTCTTGATGGCGCCGATGAATGCATTTCCCTTCAGAGATATGGAGCCCACAACAGTGTTTGTCGCGTCAAGGATATTCATGAGGGTCTGTCTGAACAGCCCGGAAAAGCATTCCATTTTGCCGATTTCGTCGACAACTACGATAACATTATCGTTTTCGGGGAGCATTGAAGGCACGGCAATCCTATCGATATCCTGTTGCTTGATCTTTGACTTAATAGTGCTAATCTGCTTTTTTAAAGAGCTAACTCCTTCCAGATTTTCAAAACCCCCTTAAACCGCCATTTTTACCGCGGAAACATTCTTTTAAACCCGAAAAACGGCCCCATTTTCCCCAGTGATATTTATAAATTTATGGATGTCCCGATACTTCCCGGTACTTCCCCTTTTTTGGCGAAAAGTTTGATAGATGAGCTACGGTCGCTGTGAATAAATGCACATGTTGATCGGTTTTCTCTTCTACTTCATGATTAACCAAACTCCCAAAATAAGGACGCCAAATCCTAATAAGCGGGATAAATCTAATGGCCGCATCACAGCCCCCAGTAAACCAAAATGGTCCAGCAGTGCGGCGGTAAGAAACTGGGAAGCAACGATAATTGTAAACGCTTTTGACAGGCCCAGCCGGGGTACCGTATAGCCAATCGCTGTCACAATCACCAAACCTAACACTCCGGCACTCAAAGCATACCAGGGGACCTCCTGCCACGACCGCAGATTCCCTCCGCGTGATGCTAACATGACGACTCCGGCCAATATACCGCCACTGACATAGGTAATGAAAACACTCTCTCTGGTACCGATGCCTTTATCGATCAATCCCATAAACTGGCCTTGAAGCGCAACTGTTACGCCACCAATGACAGCTATGATTATCAGTGAAATGTAACTATTCATTGTAATCGCCCTTGAAGAAAAATTTTTATGAAAATCTATCGGCCGTTGGTAGGCCGAATTAGTTTTTCCCAGTTCCACTTGCTAACTTGCTGGCGGGGTCGTATTCATATTCGACGGGCATGATTTACTTCTGCGGGATTGATGGCTCAGGGACGGCTACACCCAGAGCGGCAGACCATTTCTCCAATGCCGGCAGAATGTCCGGCTCGAGTTGAACCCCCTCCTTGAGATACCGGCGTTTTTTCGCAAGGGCCGACTGCCCGGGAAGCCGGACGGGGTTGTCGCTGTCGATCGGTTCGCCATCAAGGCAAGCCTTGGCAATCCAGCTGGTTTCTTCCACAAATCTTTCCCGTCCCCCCAGGGCCTCGGGATCGATCATCATCAAAAAGACGGTTGCGCCCCATCGGCCGGGTTTATCTCTCCTTCCGAATCCGCACAAACCGGATGTGAGTGCCTCGACCAGCAACCCGAGCGCAAAGCCTTTGTGGCCACGGTCCAACCCGCCCAGCGGCAGGATCGATCCGGATGGTTCCTGGAATACCACGGCAGGATCGTCTGTGGCCCGACCTTCGGCGTCCAGGACCCATTGGCCGGGCAACCGTTTGTTCTGACGACTGAGTCTCTGGGTAAGCCCTATGGTTGTTGTCGACATGGAGATGTCGAGCATGACCAGCCCATTCTTCAGCGGCCATGCGGCCGCTAACGGGTTGGGGGTATAAACTGGTGTCTTGCTGCCGAAAGGAGATACTTTCGCACCCAGGGTAGGATCTGATGTCGTCAGAATAATCAGGTAGCCTCTCTCAGCCACCCGTTCCAGGTAGGCTTCAAGGCAGGCGATGTGATGGCACTGTTTTATGCTTGCGGTAAAGATAGGATGCGTTTGCAACCGTTCAAAACCGGTATCGATGGCTCGGGTAACCAGCCACGGTCCCGGCAGGTAGCAACCGTTCCAGAGCACTGACATTCCGTGATCCTGCACAATTTCAGGATTCCCTTCCGGCGTCATTTTCCCTTCATTCAATTCGCTGAGATACGGTTCGAGAAGCTGCAACCCATGGGTGGTGTGCCCGAGCAGATCTCCCTCCAGGAGAACATTTGCGACCGTGCCGGCCAGATCGGATTGCATTCCTTTTTTGCACAGAAGATTAAAGGCAAATGTACGAAGATCCCTGGCACGGTATCGAATTGTCATGGTCTATTCCTCCTGTCTGGCAACTGTGAAAAAAGATGAACGTCCAATATCGAATAATTACGTGGATTCAATTTTGAGATCGGAAACGATCTTAGCCCTCCAGTTCCTTCAGATAAAAACCTTCCTGACATAATTCGGCATCATCGTCAAAAATATTTCGCCGCTCTATTCCTCGGCAAATGATATGAGATAGTGCACCGGGTATTTATGCGAACTTTTCGTGGCATATTCAACTTATAACACCCTTAAAGCCAGAAAGAAGTGCATTTATTCATGACCATCCCTATCTGTCACGTTTTGAATATGTTTGATTGTTTTTGGATGTTAGTTATGAATTTATGGACGTCCCAGTACTTCTTCAGTACTTCTTAAGATGGCTTCTAAATTGAGAGGTATATATAAATATATTGTCCCTCGTTGATATCAATGGTTAGGTCGCCACCTCTTGATTCTGCATATACTATCCAGGCTGGTTTATCACCAGGGCCGCATTCAAGGTTCGGATACGATTCATTGGTTTTGCCATTGTACCATGACAGCAGCATCGGATCAGCGCACAACTCTTTTGCCTTTTGTTTCGCAATATTATTGGCCGTTGCAAAATCAAGAGCCGGATCATCGGTATTAATTTTTATATGCTTGCCCGGATAACCTTTGATGTTCGGTTTCAACAATTCCATGATTCGATTTCCCCTTTTGGTAGATATATCTTTTCAGCAACTTTTCTATAGTATCAAGCTCTTGTCGACGTTCAATCATGGGTGGGTTTATACCTTGAATATTCGGTGACCTCAACAGAATTTTCAAAGTATCTTTTAGCAGTTACTCAGTCAACAATGTCCCATATTTTCCCGACGAACTTTTCCGTCTCAAAAGTTTTGAACTCGGACAGCTGGCATATAGTAAAATATTGCATCGGTTAGGCGATCAGAAGTAAGTACCAATCTGCAATCCAAAAGTGTCCCAAAAGTGGATTTAACGGAATAAAAATGGGATGGAAGCTAGGGGCCACGTCATGCGTTATTTTCATCACCTCACCCGTGGGTGCTTGACAGGAGGTAGCATCAATGTCTCAATACATCCATGCCCCACCCAAGACGTATACCGGGACGTTCGTGCACGACGTGCATAGTGATTCAAGAAACGTCTATTTCCAGTCGCTATGCACGCTCTGCACGAATGTGCCGGCTTTCGGAGGTGGTCAGGCGTCTCATGACCGCTGCAACTTATGACCCGTCATGTTTTAATAACCAGCCGTAACGTTTTCTAGTGATCTTAAATGATGAAAACCTAAATAAAATCCACGAGGCGCTGCCGGAGGCCAACTACTGGGTAAAAAGGCCTCGATGGTTGTCGCGGTAGCCACTAAACTCGATCTGGCTTGTCAACTCAGTGGCCATCGCGATTATGCCCTTTTTATTACTCTTCAATAAAAAGCTGGTTTTCTTCGATCACCTCCTCTGCAATGGAAATAGCTTCTACCAGTGTTTCGATGCCACTAATGTAACTGTCTCTCAGATTAATTAGTTTCCATCCATAAATGGTCTTTTTGCCCAATCTCGGCGTCAATCGGCGCGATTGTTTGTGCGACGTAGCCAGCTACGTCTCCGCACAAACGCTTGATTGACCTTGGACAAAAATCCGCATTTCTGGATTGGAAACACTATTTGGTGCCCAAACTGATATTAACCGATTTATGGATGGGCACTAATTAAGTATTGCAGTTTACCGGACTTGTCGGCAAGGGTTCGGATGTACAAATCCATCCGGCTGCCGACTCGGATATAATGCGCGCTGACAAGCTCATTGCCTTTATATTTCCATTTGCCACGATTTGAGGGTCAGACTTGACCCTCACTATATGACGAACAGTCGGGACCCAGTTCGGATGATTACATCAGGAACCCTGAATACCCTGCCGAAGCCTACTTTTAAAAAATCTTAAGCGGGGAGACAGGCTTCTTATATCCAAAATCCAATATTTTCAGCCGATTTTAGCCAATTGCAGGGTTGACATTACGATCTTCATTCTGTATTTGGATCTTTATTGGATGGAGCCGGTTGGGGCTTGGTGGCGCATCAGCAGCGGCCCAATATGTTGTCACTCATCCCCAGCTGTCACACAACCCTATCAACTTTGATTTTTTGCTTGATCCGCTCTCAAAAAGCGAATTCTTATCCTTTATCCTTTTTTCATACAAAAACTGTCCGATTAAGGACGGTGGTTGTTGATTCCATAAAAATGTGGTTCCGGAATCCAGATCATTAGCTTTGCCATATGGCGTTATCACTTCCCGAAGTTCAAAGGTATCGTCAGCGCATATTATCTTTCTGCCAGTTGCTCTAAAGCCAAGGGCTTCTTTCATCTTCTCAATAAACGTTTTATGCCAGACATAACCGGGTATCTAATGTCTTTAGCACAAGCCATTTTTTGTCGATCCTCTTAATAATAGGGCAGTTTTGGAGGAAAATCGGTCGATTAAGACCAATTCAGGGACGTTTTTATGCCATTTTATTGGCAAGCAACATATTTATTTTTGCTTCTTCATCTTGTATCCCCAAAAAGCAAGTCCTTTTTCACCATCGATATCGATCATGCGCATCGTTTCGCCGGAATAGCGACCGATTCCTGTGGTGACAGCCTCTGTCTCTGAGATAGGGTAAAGATATAATTTTCCTCTTCCGGGACGCCATAAGGGGAGGTTATAACTGATTTCAACTACACCCTCCTTTTTTGACAGGCGAATGTCTTCAGGTGTGCTATGTTTATCGGGATTTATTATCTGATATTTTCCCAGGGCATTCTCCCATTTAGCTGGAAGCGGTAACGGGTTTATCTTATCTGCAGAAAACCAGTGTCGATTATCATAGTGGACCGCCATCAGTTCTCGCCCCGCAAAATCTGTGCGTCGAACCTGTATTTTAACCAATTCCAAATTGCCGATTTTTTTTAACGGAAAGATACCTACTAAATACCTTTCTACCCCAAATTTTCCGTTGGAAGCTGGTATCAGTTGAAATTTGTAACTTTCAAAATTAGCATCAAGCACCTTTTTTTTGCGTTCAACGGCACCCAACATGTCTAACGTTGCATATTTTCCGACAAATGATTGCAGCATCTGTTCAGAAGCCGCTTTATCCGGTGGGTCAATCCGGATATCATTATCTTCTACAGAAATACCAGTCTTTGCTTCCAGGGCCAGTTTCAATGCCTCTTTGCCGATCTTGCGGTGAATTCTGGCTCCTTCAGCCGAATTGGTTAACACAACAACCCCTATTTTTTTTTCAGGTACTATCATCAGGCTAGTGCGAAAAAGGGGGGTGCCGCCATCGTGCCCTGCAATTTTCAGATTTTTAAAGCGGGCATAGTTTAGAAACCACCCCAAGCCTATTCGTTTATCAAAATCAAGCGCTACCCTTTCATTTTGGGGCCGAAGCATTTCATCGATCGTATCAGGACGAAGGATTTGAAGGTTTGCTACCCGGCCATTTGCGAAAACCATCTGTATGAAACGACTCAGATCGATTACATTGGAATACATGGATCCGGCCGCCAGGTCCCGCAAAGGAACCTGTTCAGTTTCCGTGCTACTTCTATAGCCCCTAGACAAAAGGCCTCCTATTTCAGGCGGCAATTTGAACGAAGATTGCTGCATACCAATGCCGTTTAAAATAGATTTTTCCATGTAGGCACAGAAATCCGTTTCGCTCACCCGTTCGATCATCAGACCCAACAAAGCCATCGCCGCGTTGGAATATGAGAGAACATAATTGGGCGGATAAGCAGCATATTCATCCTTGAGCCTGTAAAGGAGGGTTGCCGGCGGTTCGGATGACCACATGCCTTTTGACACACCACTGGGCAGGCCGGAATGATGGGTCATAATCGACCGCAGTGTAATCGGGTCCGCATCCGGAAATCTCGTCTTGACTGAAAATTGAGGCAGATAGCTTTTCAATGGTTGGTCGATGTCGATCTTGCCCTGTTCGGCCAGTTGCATCGTTGCCATCACCGTAAACAGTTTGGAGATGGAACCGATTCGATACACCGTTTCAGGGGTGGCCGGTTTTTTATTTTTTAGGTCGGCGTAGCCAAATCCCTCGGCCCAGACAGTTTTTTGATCATCTACAAGCGCTATGCTGAGGCCCACAACCTGGTTTTTCTTCATTTCTTTTTTGGCAAGCCAGGTAATGTGTTCTTTTACATAATCATAATTACCCGCTATGATCGGCTCCGGCTTTTTCGGGGCCGTCGTACAACCTGAAATAATAAATGCTGCCGAAATAATAATTGCTAAAATCAGAAAAATTTTCCTTTGCATGAGAACCTCCAAAAAATATGGCAAGTTGCCTGCAGGTGCACTAATCGTACCTCAAGGCGCCTACCGGCTTTGCAAGCGCTGCCTTAACCGCCTGATAGATGACCGGATGATGATATGGCTTTTAAAGCCTTCACATAAAATATAAAGTTTTGCAACCCTGTTTAAGCCACTTTTTACGTTGCGAGGGAGGGTGTGAAAAGATCAGCGGTTTCGTTTTTCAGCAGCACCCAGATGGTATAGATGCCCAGCGCAGTTCCAATGGGGATTTCGATTAAATTCAGAAATCACAGGACCAGCAACAGAGGAATGAGGTCAAGCCTACGTTTGACCTTTAATATCTTTTAACAAGAGTCAAATGCTTTGATGCTTTGGGAATGCTTTGGGACAACGCTAATTGTTTGAAACTAAATGAAAAAGGTAATCAAGCTTGAAGGCATTTTGAAAGACAAGGATATCGATCTTAACTCCTTAAAAGAGTTCAAACAGCAAACCTGGCAACACGTTGATCAGGAATTTAGCAATGGGTAGTTTTGTGACCGATAATATTTATTATCCCAAAGGTAGGTATTGATCATTTCAGCATCTACCACTGTATCAAGCCCTAGCCCGTTCAACGTGAGATTTCATCGTGCATTAAATTGGCAGCCGCATATAATTGATAGCACCAGCGGGAGGATATTCACCATATAAGAGCCGGTAGGCTTGATTTTTAGCTTTTTTTAAAAAACCAGATTATCGCTATAAAATCACAGATAAACAAGCTAACTCTTTATTATTTTTCAAAATTCCATTTGCAAATCGATGAGTTTTCGCATAGATTACACCCGCAAAGATTTTTCGGGTGTGGTTCGTCTTTGCTTTTCTAATTTCCAGATAGAAAATCGGTATTTAATTTTAATTCAACACGATAATTGCGGCGTCACTCGGCGAAGCTTGGGCGGGTTTGACGAACACGTCGTTCGATAAGCCGTCTGCGTCTGTCTGTGTCCGTCCGCGGCTAATGATTATTTTTAATTTAAATAAGGCATTGTCGACATGACATTTTCCGAAAAAACCACCCTTGGCCGCACCGGCCTCAAGGTCGGTCGCCTGGGTATCTCATCGAGCTTCGGCGCTCCGGCCATGGCCTTCGAAGAAGCCTTTGAGCGGGGCTGCAATTATTTCACCTGGGGCACCTTCATCAAGGGCCGCTCCGGCGCCATGGGCACAGCGATCCGCAACCTCACCTCCGCCGGCAAACGCGACGATCTGGTGGTGGCCATGCTCACCTATGCCCACAACGCCTGGCTCACCGAGCATTTTTTCATCAAGGGCCTCGCGGCCGCCAATCTCGAATACGCCGATGTCCTGCTACTGGGCTGGTTTCCCAAGCGCCCACCTCAGAAGGTCATCGACGGGGCGCTGCAACTAAAGGAAAAGGGCCTAGTGCGCTTCATCGGCTTGACCAGCCACAACCGCAAGCTGTTTCCAGTGCTTAACCAGGAAGGCCTTTTCGACGTCTTTCACATCCGTTACAACGCCGCTCACCGCGGCGCGGAAACCGAAACATTTCCATTTCTTAGCGGCACAGACGACCCCGGTGTCGTCAGTTTCACGGCCACGGACTGGCAAAAGCTCCTCAAGCCGAAAAAGACGCCACCTGGCGAACGGTCCCTGACTGCTATGGAATGCTACCGTTTTGCCCTGTCAAATCCGGCGGTGGATGTGTGCATGATGGGGGCTAAAAGCATTGAGCAGGTGCGGGAGAATCTGGAGGTGTTGGAAAAAGGACCGCTAACGGGAAAAGAACTGGAGAGGGTGCAATTTGTCGGCAAGCATGTTTATGGAAAATGATGGAGAAACCGTTATGGCCACCGTTCAGCAGTTTTGTGAGGCCATCGACGTCAGCCTGTCAATCGGGCCGGATTTGATTGGGTTTTATAAAAAGGCAAATACTGTTAAAAAAGAAATAGGGGTGGAAGTAAATCAGGTTCAGCACTCCTACGATTTACAAATCTCACCGCTTACCGATCGGCAGACAGGGATAGCCGGTAGTTTGATTGTCCTCCGTGATATTACCGCGTGCAGGGAGGCCGAGCAAGGGCGAGAACAACTGAGCGTTTAAAAACCGATGGATTTGGCTAAACTCCCCAGGCACCCACTGATCATCGTGGCATCTTTGCTGTTTCTTGTTGTCACCGGCGCGACATGTTCGGCAGCGGAGTGCGATCAATTCGTGTCCTGGGTGGCCCCGGCCAAAAATGCATACCAAAAAACGCATCGAATCTATCCTGTGCCGGAAATTTATAAAGAGCTCGCCGCCCGCTATATGCCCCGGATTTGGGTACACCCCGAAAGCTGGCAACCCATTGACTTCGACGATTATCTCGCTAATTCTCGACTGGTGCGCACGTCCGACCGGAAAGTGCTTATAGCGGCACCCGGCGTCCAGGACATGATCGCGCTGAATTACGAAGAACAGTGTGCCGCGCACCTCGAAGCAGACGAGGTCCCGCCGCACAATCCTGCGCCGATATACATCCAGGTGTTTCAGGACGAGAACCCAGCCGATGCGACCCATCAATGGACCTACATTAAATACAACCTGGTTTTTGACTGGAGCGGCCTGGCGGCAGAAATCAGCTGGTTGACTTTGCAGCCATGGGGTTTTGGCGCGCCGGAGACATTCAATTGTTGCAGCAGCTAAAACCGTTCATCGCAGATAAAAATGATATGCATGCAACCGATTGGAAGGCAATGGTCAGTTTTATGCGCAAGCGCCTGGCGTCGGCAATATCAAACCGGTTGGATTTCAAGTCCAGACTCCGTGGCCGGTGAATTACTGAATGTCGGAATCAGAGAGCCCCATGACTGAAATAAGAAAATTTCCGAGAAGAATCGTCTCTCTGACTCCTTCGTTGACTGAGACTTTATTCGCCCTTGAATTGGGTCATCGAGTCGTCGGAGTTACGGACAGTTGTGACTATCCGGCGGTGGTCAAGGATTGCCCGCATGTCGCTTGCTGGTTCGATCCGGATTTGGAAAAATTGGCTGCGCTGAAACCTGATCTAGTCTTAGGTTTGCAAACTGCTCACAACCAATTCAAGCTCAGACTGGAATCGGAAGGAATCCGTGTTATTCTTGTAAATCCGATCACTGTTAATGAGGCCATAACCGATATTGCCCGGTTAGGTAAAATGCTGGCAGTGCGTCGACCATCGGAAATCCTGGTGGACAACCTGCGCTCCCGTTTGTGCGGACTGGATAACAGGGTCAGCGCTATTAAGATAGAAAGCAAGCCTACCGTTTGCCGTATCCTGGACATTGAAGATGGCCTGTTTTACGTCGCCGGACCACTATCCTTCCAATACGACATCATCTCACGGGCCGGTGGTCAAAATGTGACGAGCTCAATTCAAGAAGCCTATCCCAAAATCACATTGACTCAGCTACGGCAATGGAATCCACAGGTGGTCTTTAATTGTGGATTCGATCTCAACTCCTTACCGGTCGTCGTGAATAAACCTGAATGGCGGTCGCTCAAAGCCGTGCAGTCTGGCAATGTGTTCAGGTTTGACTGCAGCTTAACCTGCCGCACGGGGCCCCGGATCGTCGACATGGTGGAACTATTATTCAATACACTCTACGGATATGAAAATAGAGAAAAAGTCGAACCAAGATTCGATCCGAAGTAAACGTTCTGACCGAACAATATTTGCATCATCCCGTTGAAATATAGCGAACGGGGTATATGTTTAGGCCATGAAAAAGCTCATCTTATCCATTTGTCTCCTGTTAATAGTAAAGGGATGTGGCCCTCAATTGATATACCCGAATCTGGAATGGCTGATTCCTTTTTATGTGGACGATTACATTTCATTGAATCGGGAACAGAGCAGCCTGCTGGAAAAGCAGCTTATGCGGGTGCTGGACTGGCACTGCCGCACCCAGCTTCCGGTCTATGCCCAATTACTAAGGGAAATGGCCAAAGATTTCAAAGACCCCCGCCAATCCGTCAGCTACGAGAGATTACAATATTATTTCAACCAATCTATGAAACACTGGCGGCAATTGTTGAAACAAATCGGACCGGAAATAGCTGAAATATTAGCGACTGCATCAGATGAACAGCTGGCGGAGCTGTTTCAGAATATAGAGAAGCGAAACAATAAATTTAAATCCGAATATGTTGATGTCTCGCTGGAGAAATTGGAAGAAAAGCGCAAGGAACGGATCTCAAAGGATATTAAACACTGGATATCTCGCCTGACGCCCGAACAGAAGCAGGCTGTATCTGACTGGAGCGATCAACTCATGCCGCTCGCCGCCGACGGACTGAGGAATCGTGAAAGGGTTTTAAGTGAATTTCAAAACCTGCTTACAAGGCGGAGACATGACTCTGGTTTTAGAGAGGCTTTCGTAACACTTCTGGTTAATCTCGATCAAATGAGAATACCAGAATATCAGCAGAAGATTGATTACAACACTGACATAACCATAAAATTGTTAATGGAAATAAGCCGGCTGCTGAATCCCGCCCAGCATGCGTATCTATTGAAACGCATTGGCTCCCTGGCGGCAGATCTTGATAGACTCAGCTGTGATCCGGTTCAGATAAAGTCAAAGGGGTATAAAGGAAAATAAACTTTGATATGCTGTTGACTGTGTTCACCAACTTCACCAAGATGCTTCCAGATCCTGCAATTTATTTCCATCTGAAGTATTTCCAATTCAAGATAAATCGTAGATTTATCAGCAGGAAGGATTTTCTTGGCTGGCGTTAGGACGCGTTAATCACGAATTCTGCGAATTTCAAAAACCACCGGATTAAATGCGTCAGGGCAGGCGTGGGTTGAGACGTCCTTGTTTTTTTTTAACCAGGGAAAGTCGGCCCCATAACGCAAGGCAAAAACTTTGGGCATGAAGCTATAAAGAGCGCTTAGACAAATCCTGCCCTGAATCGTCTCGCCGTCGAATATGACAACGTCACCCACCTGATGGCAGAATTCGCACCTCCCTTTCTGGCTCACGACTTTGACTTCTATGCGATACCCCCCATCGTCGAAACAGCCATTGGTTTTGTCGATCATATGAACACCTCCAATTTATGAGTTTTGCCGAATACTATGATCAGATTTTTACTATCTTTCGTACTTTTGTTCATGCAGCTATTGGGTTTACCAGAGACTACGCAACACGAAACGTTCATTTTTATATTGCTTCAAATGATTGAATCACCGAATCGAAATCAGTTTTGTTCTTCGAAAATTTTGATTTCAAACTCCATAACAGCATTTGATGGAAATGATTTTCAGTCTCTAAAGTTACATGCCAATAAATGATGTTCAGACCATCCATACTTCCTTTCAATTGGCAGCGTAAAGCAGGGGTATCCCCAATATCAAGGAGTTCCAGGTTCGATTCATGATAGTTTTTCAGCCCTGGCTTAATCATTGATCTAGTTAATTCGCTATGTTCTTCCAACGAGATATCATCAAAATCCATTTTATTCTCAGAGATAATAATGGTATATGCTTCTTTGAAAGAATTACCCATCTGCAAATCAGCGACATCGTTCAAATCGCTTCTTTGCGACCAGCTTGCCGGCATTATCACCGAAAAGGATTGATCTAAAAATTCAACTTTCTGTGGCTGAGTCGGCAGAAAGTTGCAAGCTACAAAACTCGAAAACACCGCAATCACCAAAATTAGTCTAATACTGCATCCCTTCTTTACATCAACTTTTCTCATTAAAATCCTCCCAAATAATACAGCTATTTAATCCCGTTGATATCTTTTCGCTTTTGTACATATTTTCTCATATAAAATACCAAAATGTAAAATGAAAAATCCTAACCATTTGAAATAATACTAAATTAAGTTTTATATAAAAGCTTAGACCAACATTGATAAAAAGACAAGAGACACCATTGTTAAATTGATGAAAAGATCGACCAAGCAGCATGGTCTTTTACTGAATATCCCCTTTTAACGATTTTCGGTTTCGGCCCCTAGGGGATATGTGCAAATTTACGGTTGAATTTTGTAAGAGAGTTTTGTTAATAATTGAAAGGCGAAATGAAGGCGATCTTAATAATTTTATATGTCCCCTTTAAGGCCGATCGCTACAAAATGCAAAAACAGAAAGGAATTACCATGGCAATTCAAGAGGGCAAGACCGCACCGGAATTCACACTGCCGGATCAAAACGGCAACAAGGTGGCCTTGAAAGACTTCATGGGCCAAAACATCATCCTCTACTTTTACCCCAAGGACGATACACCCGGGTGAACCAAAGAAGCCCAGGGATTCCGTGACCTGATGGGTGAATTCCAGAAAAGAGATATCGTCATTTTGGGTATCTCGCCGGACAGCGAGATCTCACACCGTAAGTTCATCGAAAAATTCGATATTCCGTTCACATTGCTGTGCGACCCCGAAAAAAAGGTGATGACGCAGTACGAAGCCTTCGGTGAGAAAAATATGTACGGCAAGGTTGTTTTGGGCGTCATCCGGTCCACGGTTTGGGTCGGACCGGATGGAAAAATAAAAAAACACTGGCGTAAGGTGACCAATGCGGCCGAGCATCCACAAAAGGTGCTGGAAGCCGTGCAGGCGTGACCTGACCTGTGATCTGATACTCGACCATAATCCGGCAGAATTGCACGAATTTAATACACGGGTATTGAAACAGGCTTTACGAAGAAACGGCATTCGAGAAGGCTACCAAGTAGAGAAATGGATGCCACTGAGGCCTGCATGGCCAGCCAATGGCTGGGAATAAAGCATGCGATACCCTGCCATCACGACAATGCCGAGTTACCCGAGATTGTTAAGTTTAAAAAGCTGCTGACTGATGCAAGAGAAATAAATCCCAATGCGCCTCTACCGGTCGTATTAGAACCGGGTGAAACTTTATCAATTTAATGTGTTGCGGGTGCTGCTGTGGAATGCTAATGCTAAGGACTCACAAAACCATTAGATTTTGGGGCCTATATCTTTTTTGCAGCAGCGGACAGGGTCACATGCGAAGGATATCTGACAATAATCAAATTTCATGAGAAGGAGTTGCAGACATGCCAATATCGAATGATATCAAAGAAGGATTGGCTCTCTTCGAGGCCCATTATCGGGCCCGTTTTGGATCCGTACAATTGGAAACCGAGGAAACGGATGCGGGGAGAACCTATGGGTATCGACTGATTTCCGAACAACTCCGTACGGGAAATAACCCCAGGATCTTCCACTATGGGATTAAGACAAATGATGTCATTGTCCTAACCCACGGGCTATCCGACTCGCCATACTATGTTGAAGCGATTGGAAGGCGATTTTTTGCTGAAGGGGCCAATGTTATTTTGCCGCTTTTGCCCGCGCATGGGCTCAGGGACCCTGATAAGGCCATGGAAGATCCTGAATTAGATTCGAAATGGAAAGCCACCGTTGACAATGCCGTAGAGGCGGCCGGCAAGTTAGGCGCGAGGATCTCGCTGGGAGGCTTTTCCACTGGAGGGGCCTTGAGCCTCAACAAAATCCTGCGTCAGCCCGATTCAACTCAGGGCGGGTTGTTCTTATTTTCCTCGGCACTGGACCTCGGCCTGGCAGATGAGGCCGCAAGGTTTGGATTCATCCAATCCATAGTCCGTATGATCGACGGCACCATCAATGGTATCGGCAAGGACCCGTACAAGTATCCTGTGTTGCCCAAATTTGCCGGCGTTGAGCTTTCGCAGATCATTCAGGAAAATTGGCGACTATGCAAAGATCGGATAATCTCGCAACCGGTTTTCGCTGCACATTCCATGCATGACAAAACGGTGGAAATTAAAGGTGTGCTGGATTTTCTGCAAAACCATGTCAAAAAGGGCATCGCCTTTATCATCGCGCAACAGGTTTCACACTCCAGCCTCGTGCTTGAAAATGATATCGAGTTGGATGACGTTCCCGGAGCCCCGGACATTGATAAACCAAAAGCCAACCCCTGGTTCCAATGGATGATGGATGATACGATTCGTTTTTTTAAAGAAAACGTCGTGAAAAATTAACAAAAAATAGAACACTCATCCTACTGCCCAATCTCAGCCATTTTGCCATGTGGCAAGATCCGCAAGCCTTCAATACCGCAGTTCTGAAGTATCTGGCCTTAAATTAACAAACAATAAGCGGGAGCCTGTATATATGGGTTCCCGCATATATTCTGACCTAAGGGCTCACTTAAAAATAACTTCGCATTTTACAAGGCAGGCAGATATAAAGTAGGTGCCGTACCGCAATAGCAGTCTAAACGGGATGGCATCTGACCTGCGGTCCTAAGGTTATGTCGGATCGTGGTCTTGCTGAGCATCACGAAGTTGAAACTTAACAACTGAAACGAGCCACAAGGCGAACCAATGATCGGTTCCTAAGGGATTTTATGGCAGAGCGATTTATTGGCCTGACAAGAATAATTTAGAGTGGTATCATAAAAGGAAGTTAGCAGATGCCAATTTGGCACCCCCAATGCTGATAAGATAATGATAAGGAAAATAATATGAAATTGATAAAAAAGACCTTCAAAATCTGGCCCCTGTTATTCGTCCTTCTCACCGGCTTGGTCCTTGCCGGCTGCGAAGGCACCGACAGCCGTGAAAAGGTGGATGACACGGTCAAGGAACTCAGCGGGC
This sequence comes from uncultured Desulfobacterales bacterium, assembly GCA_945787595.1. Next base: position 15,259 of record CALZJV010000068.1, read on the forward strand.
AGAAAAGCCTCGAACGCATGGAGCAGATGAAAAAGGATATCGACGATATTAAAAAAAAGCAGGCCGACCGTCTGAAACAGGCAGAATAATTTTGGCTGGAAAAAAGCTGGCGGCATTGAAACGCACAATTTCAACCCTTCCCTTTTTTTATCTCAAATTTAATAAGCCGGGGAACCCCAGGAATCCAGAGAAAAACCATTGGTGCTAAGACTTAAGCAATTCGGATTTTAGCCGATAATTTGATTTAGAGAAAATACCTCAATGGCCGGTTACAATTTAACTGTTTTAGAGATGGAACAAAATAGAATGAGTATGGCGATTAGAACTTACACGCGGATTAAATTTTTAACGTGTCTTGGCTTATCTGTTATGGCGGTACTTCTTCTCACAACCTCATGCGCAACGACCAAAAAACAGCCCACCCCCACAATCCTGAAATCAGAGTCCGCCAATAGGCATTTCGATGATCATGAAATCGAACAACGCCTCCGTGAGGAATACGGACGCTGGAAGGGGACTCGGCATCGGCTGGGCGGAAACGGCAGCCATGGGATAGACTGTTCCGGCTTTGTGAAGGCGGTCTACGCCAATCTTTTCAATATTCATCTTCCGCGGACGACACAAACACAGGTAAAACAGGGTCGGCCCATACCTTCTAAGGAGCTCCAGGCAGGAGATCTGGTTTTTTTTAAGCCTCCCACCTATCCCCGCCACGTCGGTATTTTTTTAAGTCAATCAGAGTTTGTCCATGCCTCGAAAAATAAAGGTGTAACCATATCTAAAATCGACGCCAATTATTGGGGGAAATATTATTGGACGGCCCGGCGCATTTTACCGGTTTCTGCACATCCATGATGCAGGGATATAAGAAATTCTTCTAGCGGTTGCCGCCAAAGCCATATCTTTGTATGTCTTTCTGAAGATCAAAACGATTCCGTCCAGCCGCCTGGATTAATCACTTAAAATCTCAAGGAATGGGGGGACCGCAAGGTTTAAAATATAAGATGTTACCCCCTTCTTTTCCTTCTGTGTAATTGTCCTGCAGCACCACTAACTGCACCAACAGTAACAGGAACCAGCATTTGCTCAAGCCAAATTGAAAGGGTTGCCCAATCAAATGGAAGGGTACCCCACTTTGTTGAAATAGCGAAAAAACGAAGGCTGAAGCCAATTGCAGCAACCAAAAAGCCACAGAGCGTTCCATTATCAGCAACAAACGCACCGGCACTATAAGATGGAATAACCAATAGTATTAAAGCTAAGACTGATAATACGAAAATGAGCATTCTATTTTGAGATCCAATCGCATCAGATGAAAAAATTGCGGCCTCATATCCATATTTTAAAAAATAGACTGCTAAATAAACAATAAGTCCAATTATCAATGCTTTAATATTCGATTTCATAATTTCTCTTCAATGCATATAAGGTTTAGAGTTTTATCCTTCATCTCGAAGCACTCTAAAAATAATAGCAGGCTTGCATACCAAAGTCAAAATTATAGCCGCTTGCGCAGCGGTGGGCATAGGGGATGACAGAAAACTTTGGAGAACCTGAAGGCTCGCGAAAAAACCAGAATTTATAACTTAAGGGCATCCTGGAAAGTGCCTTGAGTGAAGAATGAAGACGTTACCCCCATGGTTTGCATTTGACTCCCAATTTTCAGCTTTGCCAAGCCAAATCCGGAACACATAATTTCATGGCCACATTTCACTATCAGTTTCTGCTTGACATCTTTAAACATCAATATTATAAGATTATCTAAAATTAAGGAAGTAAGGAAGTAAGTTTATGCTGGCGAAGATAACATCGAAGAATCAAATCACCATTCCCAAAAAGATTATGGATCAAATGCCGAGAGTGAAATATTTTGAAGTGGAAATCAAAGACGGCAAAATTGAGCTCAAACCGTTGCGCGTCTATGAAACGGATTTGGAAAATATTCGTTCTAAGATGAAAAATCTCGGCCTGAAGCCGAACAGCGTCCGGGAGGCAGTCGAATGGGCACGATCTAAATGATTCCGGTCGTTATTGATACCAATGTTTTTTTATCCGCCCTTCTTTTCGGCGGAACTCCCGGAAAGCTGATTTCGCTTTGGAAATCCGGCAAGATTCAACCCCAACTTAACAAAACGACAGTTGCTGAGCTTCTGCGTGTTTTGGCTTATCCCAAATTTGAGCTGACCGAAAACGAGATCCAATACCTGCTTTATGTCGAGATTTTGCCGTTCTGCAAGATCGTTCAGACAAAATCCGGCCCTGTCATCATTACAGAGGATCCTTCAGATGATATGTTTTTGAGATGTTGTGACATCTCAAAGGCCAAAGTACTGATCAGCGGAGACAGCCACCTTCTTGCTCTGAAATCCCACGGGAATGCCTCGATTCTGACACCATCACAGTTTCTAAAAGAATTCCAGGAAGAATTAACCCGAATTTTGCCAAGCGCTTCCAAAAAGCCGGCGAAGCCTGGGCTGTAGCTCTCCAGACAGCATCCTTGCGCAATGAAGCAGGCATGTCTCAGACAGAATAGGCCAAAAAGGTGGGAACAGACAAAGACCGCTCTATTTGAGAATTTACGATCATTTAGGATTGACGCTGGCAGACCCCATGATCTTTAAACCTCAGGGTTAGAATTTTTAGCCGGCGGATATATATGCTGAATGGCGTTGAAAATTAATTTATCGAAAAAAGAACACCTAACAAAGGTCTGATATAATTACCTAATCAAGCCTTGGCCGCAATTTTCAATTTTTTATTTCAATAATCAGCTTGCTTTCGACTTAAATAGGCTTATAATACGTTAAATTCAACACGGCCTCGGCATCAGTGGATGGCGGGGCAATTTTTTTCTGCAGGAAAATTCTGTACCCCATTGAAGTATCCTCCAGATTTAAGATTTTGAATAAATTAAAGAAAGGAGGATATTGTCATGACCAATGGTACTGTAAAATGGTTTAACGACCAAAAAGGCTTCGGTTTCATCGAGCAGGAAGACGGACCGGATGTGTTTGTTCATCATTCAGCCATCAACGCAAGCGGCTTTAAAAGCCTGAGCGAAGGCGACCAGGTGACGTTTCAGATCGAGCAAGGACAAAAAGGCCCTGCCGCCGCCAATGTCACTGTAAACTAAAGTTCATATAGTCTGCTAAAGGGGGCATACCACCGCTAAGTGTGGATGCCCCTGGCAGCGCCTACCGCAAAATCCCCAGAATACAAATCAAAATTCAATGCTTAAACTCAGGCCCTGAGATAATCAAGTACATTCTGGAAATATACCCGCATGTTTCATCTCCCCCTGATCAATCTCACTCGAGCGCGGGCGGTGCGCGACCGGTGGGTCGGCTCGGTCTCGTCGAGCTCGTCGCCATTTACCACCCGATTCGGAGCGATATCCTTCACCTGGTAGCTAAAGCGTCGTAAACCGTGAAAGCGCGTGGAAGGCGTGAATTTAAGATAGGCGCCTTCCGGGTCATCGAGGTCGTCGCCCGGATTGAAGACCTCGATCTTGCCGTAAGGCAAATTTACCGTGTCTGCGCGCCCATCGTCCGGGTCGATGTGTTGACCGCCAACGATGGAAAAACGCAGACGGTCGCCATCGGGATCGTTGTCGTTGCCGAGAGCATCGATTATAACCGGTGCCCTGCCGGACACCCTGACCGTGTCGTCTGCCGCCCGGGGACTATGATTGACCTTGTAGGCGATGATGCCGCCGGATGGGTGGTTCTGGGTCCCGTAGGGCACGTAGGCCATCCCCTTGTTGATCAAGGTACCACTGTTCATGCCGGCATGGTGCGGCTTGCCGAGACCCAGGTTGAAGAGCTCGTTAAGATCAGGGGTCTGATCGGTAAACAGTATCTCTCCCTTACGGGCATCGAGAACGAAGAGCCGGCCTGCCGACGAGGTGACGAACAATAGCCCGTTTTCTGCCGCTAAGTGGCGAAGCGCCGAGCCAGCGAGTAGTTCGACGTAGTCTCTTCCGTCTGGAAACTGCCACAGAGACTTGCCGTTTTTGGCATTCAAGGCAT
>CALZJV010000069.1 GCA_945787595.1 uncultured Desulfobacterales bacterium
ACCATCCGTTGAATTTCACTGGTGCCTTCAAATATCCGGTACAGCCGGACATCCCTCAGAAACATTTCTATCCGGGTTTCTCTTAGATATCCACTATCCTCAAATATATTCATGGCCTTGTCGGCAATCCGACTGGCCATTTCAGTACAAAAAAGCTTTACCATGGAGGCTTCATGGGTGACATTTTTGCCAGTGTCTCTGAGCCGTGCCGCCTGATACAGCATCTGCCGACCCGCATAGATCTCCGTTGCCATGTCCGCCAGGACAAATTGGGTAGCTTGTAAATCGTTTTTGGATTTGCCGGATTGAATTATATTTTGAACATGCTCAACAGATAATTCAAGTAATTTTTGAGACGCCCCCACGGCACAGGCCCCCATGGTCAATCTGCCTTTATCCAGCACCCGCATGGCAGTCTTGAATCCCTGTCCTACCATTGCGGTTCCGCCAATTACATTTTCTTTCGGAACCAAGCAATTTCGAAAGACCAGCTCATTAGTATTTGAGCCGCTAAGTCCCATCTTTTTGTCCGGTGGTCCGACGGATAAGCCGGGAAAGTCATTTTCGACAATAAAAGCGGTTACCCCGCCCCGGGCGCCTTTATCTTCATCGGTCACCGCAATGGTGGTAATGACATTGGCGCAATCCCCATTGGTAATGAATAGTTTGGCGCCGTTCATGACCCAATTATCGCCTTCCAGAACGGCACTGGCCTTAATATTTGAAGCGTCGGAGCCGGCATCCGGTTCGGTGAGTGCAAAGGCAGCCGTCCATTGACCGGAAGCGATCCGGCACAAATACCTTTGCTTTTGGCCTTCCGTTCCGTCGAAGAGGATTCCCATGGATCCGATGCTGTTGCTGGTGCCGATCCGGGAGCGAAAGCAGGCATTGGTCTTGGTCAACTCTTCGTAAACCATAATTTCGCCCAGGGTCGAAAGCCCCAGCCCCCCGTATTTCTGCGGTATTGAAAGGCCGAAGAAGCCAAGTTCACGCATTTTTTCAACAATTTCCGGCGGTATGCGTCCTTCTTTTTCAACCTGCAGCGAAATAGGATTCAATTCTTCCTCTACAAATTGTGATACTCTAGTTCGTATTTTCTGCTCTTCATCCGGGATTTGATTTTCCACCGATGCCGGTACTCCTTATCCGATTGAGCAAGAAGCGCTCAATGCGTTGGTTCTGTAAGCGTTCATAGGTTCAGAAGTTCAGGGTTCAAAGTTCGCCATTCCGAATTCAATTTATTTTGCCCTTCCACATTCTTCTCTCTGTCTTCTGATCTCCGTTCTCTACCTTCTGCTATCTGTCCTCTGGCTTCTGTCCTCTGCCTTCTGCTATCTGTCCTCTGCCTTCTGCTATCTGTCCTCTGGCATCTGCTATCTGTCCTCTGACATCTGTCCTCTGTCTTCTGCCATCGATCCTACCCCTTCCGAATTCAACATTCCCCCTTCCGCATTCGCAATTCCGAATTCCGTCTTCTGCCCTCTGCCCTAAGCCTTATTAATCCGCAATCCACAATCCAAAATCCCCAATCGAATCATTCCCCATTCTGCATTCCGCATTCCGAATTCCGTCTTCTGCCCTCCGTCTTCTGTCCTCTGGCTTCTGTCCTCTGACATCTGCTATCTGTCCTCTGACATCTGCTATCTGTCCTCTGACATCTGCTATCTGTCCTCTGCCATCTGCTATCTGTCCTCTGGCATCTGCTATCTGTCCTCTGATATCTGTCCTCTGTCTTCCGAACTCCCCATTCCGAATTCAAAACCCCCCGTTCGGCATCTCAACGACCTCGCGACCCTCTCGCAAGGCGTTATCCATGGTCGCCTGGGTATGCGGCAGGGTCACATCCGTAAAATACGTCGCCTGCATAATTTTGCCGGTATAGAAATTATTCTTGCGACCTTTTTCGATGGCACGCGCTGCAATGATGGCCATATCCAGCAGACGCCAGGCCATGGTGACTTCGCCGAAGGCCGTCAGAGCCGGGTATGTATTGGAAGCCCATTGCAGGGGGTCGGTTTTCATCTGATCTCTCATTTTCTTCGAAACCGCTGTTAACCGATCGAAGGTTTGGGCAAGTGCAGTAACCTGGCCCCCCAACTGCGGGTGCTCCCGGTTTTCCAGACAGAACTTGTCAATTTCGTTTTGGTAGGCTCTAAAAGGTGCCCCGCCGTTTATCCGCATCTTTCTGCCCATCAGGTCCATGGACTGAATCCCGTTGGTCCCTTCGTACAGGGACATGATCTTGGCATCCCGCAGGTACTGCTCGAGCGGATACTCTTTGCAATACCCGTATCCGCCCAGGCACTGGATCGCTGTTTCGCAGACGCTGAAACCCATGTCCGAGCAGTAGGCTTTGATGATCGGGGTCATGAAATCGATCAAATTTGCGCAGTGCTGCTTCTGTTCCCCTTCGGGAAGTTCCAGGGCCTGATCCTGCCAGAAAGCACCGGTGTAAATCATGGAGCGCATACCATCCACCATGGCTTTCATCCACAGCAGCATGCGGCGGACGTCCGGATGATCGATAATCGGTACATCGCCTGATTTGCGTCCGGCAATGTCTCGCCCCTGAACCCTTGCTTTGGCATATTCGAGCGCATTTTGATAGGCGGTGCTGGCCAATGTCATGCCGCTGACCCCCGTATTTATCCTGGCAGCATTCATCATCTGAAACATATGCGCCAGGCCCCTGTTGGCCTCACCGCACAGATAACCGACGCAATCATCGTTGCCGCCGAAATTCAGCACACAGGTGGGAGATGAATGCAGTCCGAGTTTATCCTCCACGCCGCCGCAGAGCACATCATTGGACCCTTCGATGCTTCCGTCCGGATTGACCCTCATTTTAGGCACCACGAATAGCGAGATTCCTTTGACACCATCAGGGGCACCTTCTATGCGGGCAATGACCAGATGAATAATATTTTCCGTCAGATCGTGATCCCCCCAGGAGATGAAAATCTTGGCGCCTTTAATCTTATAGTGATCGCCTCGGGGATAGGCCGTTGTTTGAAGAGCCGCAAGATTGGAGCCGGCATCCGCTTCCGTCAGACACATGGTGCCGGCCCAGGTACCGTCGAACATTTTGGGTACAAACTGCTCCTTCAGCTCGCGGGACCCGAAAGTTTCAATCAGATGGGCCGCCCCGTGGGTAAGGCTCGGCGCCATGTTGAAAGCCTGGCAGGCCCCATACATCATGTCATTGATGACAATTCGCATCATATTGGGAAACCCCTGCCCGCCGTATCCGGGGTCGCGCGCGGCGGCTATCCAGCCGTCCTGACCGTATTGTTCAAATGCTTGCCGGAATTCCGAGGGACACGAGACGTTTCCATCTTCGTATTTGACGCCGTATTTCTCACCGATTTCCTGTAAAGGGTCCACCACGCCCCTGGCAAAACTAATGGCTTCGGTGACCAGCATGTCGAAGGCTTTCTCATTGAGTCCTTTGTAGCGATCCAGCGCACCTAAGGAGCCGTATCGAAGCTGTTCCTTTAAAATAAAAAAAATATCTTTCTGATTGACTTTAAAATGTCCCATTTATTCTCCAATTTTTTTTGTGCCTTCGTGACTTAGTGGCTTTACTTTTACGATAGCTTTCGCTCGTTTGAGAATCCGAGTTGTCGAACAGCGAGCCGCAGAACCAAGGAAAAGCAAACCTCAGCCTGCGACGAGCCCTTCGGTCGTGAGCACAGAGTCAAACGACTCAGGGTCGAACGACTCAGCCGTGTCGAATATCGAATATCGAGGGGTGGAGTCGCTTTGCTCAATCTTTTGCCCATAGTTTCCAGCTCGGAGAGGCCGGAGGCCGCATTCACAATTCCCTCCGGGGCGTAGGCCCCTATCGCCCCTACGGGCAGGAGGCCGAATTTAACTTATTTTCCCCCTTCAGACTTCCGTCTTCTGTTTTCTGTACTCTGTCTTCTGTCCTCTGCCCTCTTTCCGCTACCCTCTGGCCGCACCCTCTGTCTTCTGATCTCCGTCATCTGTAGTCTTCTTACTGACAATCAAGCGGCGAGTTGCTGGCGCTTTGCCTTGCTGGCATTCAGCCATATGTAGCCGGTAGTCAACAGGATAATTCCCGACCCAATGATATTCCAGATTAAATTGGATGGGATCGTCAGCGGAATACTGGCGAAAAGGATCAATCTTTCATGATTCCTCAGTTCTCTAAACGCGTACCCGCAGGCGCTGGCGGCCAAAGCCCATATTCCCAACAGGGACATCGCCACAGCATAGACGGCCTTCACAGGGTCGGCCGAAACCAGCAATATGTCGGGCCGGTAAATCAGATAAAAAGGCACCACAAATTTGGCGATCCCCACTCGAAACCCGACCAGCGCTGTTTTTAGTGGATCGGTGTCTGCGATTCCGGCGGCGGCGTAGGCAGCCAGGGCAACGGGCGGCGTGATGGTCGAAATAACGGCATAGTAGAAAACAAACATGTGGGCGGCCAGTTCTGGTACCCCCATGCGAACAAGAACCGGAGCGACCACAATGGCCACCAGCAAATAGGCGGCCGTCGTGGTAATACCCATCCCCAGGATGATCGAGACGCCCATGGCCAGCAGCAATAAAACAGGCAGGCTGCCGTGGGCAAGGTCCACCAGCAGGTAGGATATCTTCAGCCCCAGTCCGGTCAGGGTCAGCACCCCGACGACAATGCCCGAACAGGCACAGGCAGCCGCAATGGGCAGCACTGCTTTGGCGCCCTTTTCCAGGGCCAAAAAAATGGCTTTGATTCCCATGCGGGTATCTTTTTGAACGGCACTGATTAAAATCACTGCAATAATGGAATAGAAGCCTGCTTTCATGGCGGTAAATCCCATCAGCAGCATCGCAATCAGCACCAGGATGGGAATAATTAAATGACCCTTTTTCTTTACGACCGGCAGCAGCCTGGGCAAACTTTCGGTAGGCAGGCCCTTAATGCCATGTCTTTCAGCCTCAAAATGCACGATAATGTAGACGGATAAAAATGAAAGTACGGCCGGCACAAAGGCGGCGATGCATATCGTCAGATAAGGCTTTCCGACCACACTGGCGATGATGAAGGCCGTCGCTCCCATCAGCGGGGGCATTATCTGGCCGCCGGTAGAAGCCGTTGCTTCAATGCCGGCAGCCAATAAAGCCGGAAAACCCATTTCTTTCATCAGGGGAATGGTGACCGAGCCGGTTGTCACGACGTTGCCGACGGAACTGCCCGAAACGGAACCCATGGCGGCGCTGGATACGACCGCTATTTTAGCGGCCCCGCCGGTTCGGTCACCCGCAACGGCTGTGGATGCCTCCATAAAAAAAGCTCCCACTCCGGAATTCACCAAAAAGGCCGCAAATATGACAAACACAGCGATGAAGGTGGCCGACACTCCCAGCGGAATGGTAAAAAGCCCTTCGGTGCTTAAATAAGTATAGGCGATGAAGCGGGACAGATCCATGCCGGAATGGGAAATGTAGGGAAGGTCGATGTAAGATCCTAAAAAACCGTAAGCGATGAATGTTATCGTGATAATAGGCAGGGCCCAGCCCATGATCCTTCTCGTCATCTCTATGACCAGGATAATCAAGAGGGTGCCCAGCACGATGTCTATCCGGGTGGCGGCCCCGGCACGTTCATAAAGGACGTAATAGACAACAAAGGCGATATTTCCGCAACAGACAAGGGCCCCGATGGATGACACAAAATTAAGGATCGAAGACCATATTCCGCTGCCGCCTTTTTTTCTGACGGGATAGAGGTAGAATGTCAGTATCAGGGCAAAGGCCAGATGTATGGATCTTTGCTGTAATGCCGGAAATCTCCCGAATCCCGCCGTATAGAGATGAAATGAAGCCATTGCTACAGCTGCCAGGGTGATCAGTAAGGCCGCTTTCCCTCCGCTAACTTTTTCACTCATGGGAGAACATCCTTTTCCTCAGAATGGCCAGTTTCGAGCTTTTTTTTACGGTAACCCGGATGAGGTCTCCTCCCTGGGCCACCTTATACAGCGGCAGCCAGTGGCCATTCAGAAAGAGCATATGTTTGGATAGATCGCCGGCATAGAAGGTGTATGCCTCCATGCGGCGGTCGTAACCCGAAATTTTTATGGTTCCCGGTGCAATCAACTCAGCTTGGTCTGATCGATCATATCCGGCATAAGGGGCCCGGAAGATGGTTTCAAAAAATAAAATCTTATAATTTTCATCGATGACAAAGTGATCGGCGACCGGGAGATTTTCAACTGAATTGATAAATGCAATCCAGAGGTTATCGCCGGGTTTGGCGGGTCTTTCCAATACGGTTTTTCCGTTGCTGATATCTTCGATGCTCAGAATATGAAGCGGATAAAATACCAAATAGACTATCGCCCCCAAAAAGGTGATGCCTGTCCCCGCTAAAACAAAAACCTTTCTGCCGATTGATCTCTTGGCCACCATACAACACCTTATTTTTCACCGCAAAGACGCGAAGAACGCAGAGGGTGACACCTGAATCCTATAAGTCCCGCCAATAGATACTCAGTGCCATTAGGTTAAACTCTGCGCACTCTGCGTCTTTAGCGTAGCGGGCGGTTGATCCTTTTTTTGATGCGACCTCAAAACTGTTGTGCTCGTATCAATAGCTCAAAATGGCACCCTACTTTAAAAGCCCGGCTTCTTTCCAGAATTTGACTGCTCCGGGATGCCAGGGTATGGACATCCCGGCTGCCATCTCGCCGGTGGTCAATTCTCTGGCCTTGGCGTGGGCCTGCTTAAACTCGTCCAAATGGTCCTTGGCCACCGCTTTGACGATATTGTAGGCAAGCTCGGTGTCAAGTTCCTCATATGTCACCACCAATCCCAGCCATTTCAATGCGGGAGCGTCGGTATCTATTTGCGGGTAGGCACCGGCCGGAATCACAGACGGTGCATAGTAGGGATGGCTCTTTAGAATTTTTGTCATCATGTCTTTTTCAATGGGGATAATACGCATTTTGTTCAAGGTGCACAGATCGACGAAGGTTGCAGCAGGAGTTCCGATCGTATACATGGCGGCATCAAGGGTTTTATCTTTTAAGGCCTGGGATTGCTCGGTGGCCGAAATGAACTGCGGTTTCATGTCCTTATAGGTCAAGCCGTATTCCGCCAGAATTTTTTGAGACATATTGGCGCTCCCGCTTCCCGGAGGCCCGAAGCCGACCTTGTGCCCTTTGAGATCTTCAACACTGTGAATGTCCGTATCGGCGCGTGCAATGATGAGCAGATCGATGCCCCAGAATGAAAACAGCCCGCTGATTTTTGCCGCCGGTTTTCCCTGGTAAATATCTGTGGCGGTCTGGGCGTAGTAGGCCACATCCGGCATGACCATGGCCAGGTCTGTTTTCTTTTCCTCCAACAGCCTGATGTTCTCCCGGCTGGCGGCGGATGGATGGGCAGAGGCTTCCGTATTCGGTATATATTTGTTGACAATACTTGAAATTGCACCCCCGGCCGGATACCAGCTGCCCCCGGTACTGGCAGTAGCTATGGACAACAGGCGCTTGTCGGCACCCTCGGCCGGATTGAAACTACCGGCCGTCACCAACCCAATTACCAACAGCGAAACAATTACGATGGATATGCTTTTTTTGCTCATTTTTTCCTCCTTTAGGCGTTATTTGCGATTTGTTATTCGTTATTAGAATTGGATGATCCCCCTTTTTTAGAGCTGTGCTATAGATCATATAAAAGAGTAGTTTCTTAATTCCTCTGAAACGATTAACCAATAACTATTAACGAATAACCCCAAATTGGCGCTTAGCTCAATTGGCGTAATAGTTTAACTATCCCGCAAAGTCCTCATCTTTTTTGCTAAATTCATCTTGATCTTTCTTCTCTTAACAATCTCTTTAAGGCCTTACCGGAAGGATTTCTGGGGATTGCCGCTACAAAGGCCACGTCAGTCGGCTTTTTATAACTCGCCAGATACTTTTTACAAAAATCGATCACCTCCTTTTCGTCAATTTCTCGGCCTTGCTGGGGGACCACGAAGGCCTTGACCGTCTCACCCCAGGTTGGGTCGGGAATGCCGATGACGGCCACATCCGCCACCGACGGATGCCGCCGAATAACTTCCTCAATCTCCCCGGGATAAATATTCTCTCCACCGCTGACGATCATTTCTTTTTTACGATCGACAATATATATAAACCCCTCGTCGTCCATTCTTGCCAGATCTCCGGTGTAAAGCCAACCGTTTTTTAGGGATTCCCCGGTGGCCTGCGGATTGCGGTGGTATCCCCGCATGACATTTGGCCCCCGGCAAATCAGCTCCCCCACCTCACCGGGCGGCAAGCTGTCATTATCCTCGTCAACGATGCGGGCATCCACAAAGGGTAAAATTTTTCCAACCGATCCATCTTTGCGTAACGAATCAGCCGCATTGAGGATCGTAATACACGGAGAAGCTTCGGTTAAGCCGTAAACATCATAAACGCCCTTAATGTTAGGAAAGAACTTCAATAGCTTCTTTTTGATCTCCATCGGCAATTTGTCCGAACCCGCTGTACATTTAGTGATGGAGCGGGTATCGTATAGATGGGCTTTGGGGTGCTGCAGGAGCATATTATAAAGGGCCGGAGCACCGGAGACAATCGTCGCTTTTTCTCTTTCAATGGTTTTGAGCAGAGATTCCGGCTCAAATTTGCGTATTATGATACTGGTGCCGCCCAGGGCAATTTGAATCGTCAGGTGGTTGTTCAATGCGGCAGTGTGGTAAAGCGGTCCAACGATAATCGCGCGTTCGCCGGTCTTGTCCTCTCTAGCCCAGATAATATTAAAAAGATTCCAAAGCACATTCCGATGAGTGAGGGTTGCGCCTTTGGGCTTGCCGGTGGTCCCGGAAGTGTACATAAGCTGGCAAGGATCGTCTTCGCTGACTTGGGATGCAGCGCCGGCGATGTTCGACTTTCCTCCGGCAAGGAAGTCTTCATAATCAACTGCCAGAGGGGTCTCGGTATTTTGAGGTGAAACAAAATGACGAACAGAGACAAGCTGATCACGAACGGCCCGCAGCGTTTTTTCAAATTCGGGTCCATAAATGAGCAGGAGCGGCTGAGCATCATTGAGAACGTAATCGATCTCGCGGCCGGTGAATCGGAAATTGACAGGCGTAACCACAAGTCCGATTTTAACGGCCGCAAAATATGCTTCGACGAAAAAACTGCTGTTGTAAAGAAGAATCGCTATTCGATCTCCCTGCTTTAAACCGGCATTCAACATGGCAGCGGCCAACCGGTTTGTTCTTTCATTCAAGTCGCTGTAAGTCCATCGGCCCTCATCCGAAATGATGGCCGTCCTTTCAGGATACTTGCTTGCTGAATTATGTAAGAGATATCCGATGTTCATTCTTTAATATCTTAACCAAATAGGCCTTTAGTCCAATATTTCTGACAACATCATTTCGGTAGCTGATGGTTTCAGGTGTCAGTCTTCAGGTTTCAGGATTTAGCGACCCGTCCTCCTGACACCCGAAACCTGAAACCAATATAAATTGGCAGCGTGCTTGCTGCCCTCTGGGACCACTTTTTCATAGCCCAGTCTCGGAAAAAGAGTAGTGTCTTAGATATGAATTCGTTGCATATAACGCAAAACATTTTCGCCACCAGGACACCAAGGCACTAAGATGAAAATTCACAAAAGATTTTGCTTTGTGTCTTAGTGCCTTTGTGGCAGTTTCTTCTTCACCAAAAGGTGGATCTGAATTAGGTATCTAAAATCTAAAGCATCAAAGAATTAATGAAAAATCCGCCCGCCACAAATATTAAACGCCTGACCGGTTACGCCGCGGGCGTCATCGGATGCCAGGTAAAGCGCCATGGCTGCAACTTCATCGGGTTCCAGAACACGCTGCTGCAAACTGCGACCGACGACCTTATCCTGGACTTCTTTTTCGGAAAGACCCGCCATTTTAGACATCTGGGCAAGATACCCCCGGGGTCCCCTGAACATATCGGTATCCACGAAAAAGGGGCAGACCGCATTCACTGTGATTCCCGCATATCCAGAAATCGCCACTTCACTGGCCAGTGATTTCGTAAAGCCCAATACGCCGTGCTTGGCGGCGCTGTAGGCGGTATTGAAGGGAACCGGCGATTTACCGGCCGTGGAGGCCACATTAATAATACGGCCTTCACCCGTTTGCTGCAAGATCGGTAAAAAGGCCTTGGAGCAAAGGTAAACCCCGAAAAGGTTGACTCGAATTACCTGAAGCCAGGTGTCATCATCGTAATCCAACAGTTTAGACCGTTTGGATATGCCGGCATTGTTTACAAGAATGTCAACCCGGCCGAATTTTTCCTTGACCTCAGCCGCTAATTTCTCAACTTCGGTTGGCGATGACACATCGCAGGGTATCGCGGCGGCCTTTCGATTTTTGGCCTTTATATCATCGGCGACTTTTTCCAACTGATGTCGGGTGCGGGCTGTCAGGATGAGGTCGGCCCCCTCGTCGGCGAACGCGTGGGCGATACTTTCCCCGATACCTCTGCCGCCTCCGGTGATCACTGCGACTTTCTTTGATAGCTTCATTGTATCTCTCCTGATAAAGGATCCAAGTCCCATAAGCGCTTAGTTGTTTTGGAAGCAGTTTGAAGTAACAAACTATTGGGGCAATAAATATACAGACATGGTTTGCTGCGATTTAAATGTTGTATTTACATGAAATTGAGAATTACTCAAGTCGACATAGACTGTCAATATTATTTTTAAATGATTTGTAATTACAATAAAATTTTTATCAATATTTCAATGAGTTCTTATAAAAAACTGCTTGACATTGGTATTTAAATATCAATATATGAAAAAAAACAAGTTGCCTCTCTATATTCAGAACAATAGCCTAACTTCCAAATTTGATCGGGAACCTAATCGCATGCCTTCCAAAACGGACAACTCATTTAAAGGCACCAAAGTAAAAAAAAATCCGGCCAAAGGTGCGACCATCCTGAAAGCCGCGGAGATGATCTTTGCTCAAAAGGGATTTCATGAGGCAACCATATCCGACATCGCAAAGAAAGCCGAAGTATCCGAAGCAACCATCTATGATTACTTCTCTTCAAAGGAGGAACTGCTCTTTTCAATTCCTGCCGAAACTATCCACCAATACCAGGAA
Source organism: uncultured Desulfobacterales bacterium (assembly GCA_945787595.1). Next base: position 11,111 of record CALZJV010000069.1, read on the forward strand.
AAAAATCTTGAAATCCTGGAATATATCCAGGGGGCGTCCAATAAGTTAAGGTTTTTAATTTATCGCCACCTGAAACTTTATGCTTCCAATTCGGATTATGCCAATGTCGTCATGCTCATCCTCAAGGGCAATCGCAATTTTTTGAAAACCGAAGCCTATAAGATTGTCCAGCGGTCTGCCAGAAATACCACCCAGGTGTTGGAAGAAGGCATTCAAAACGGTGAATTCAGGCCGCACATCAAACCTTATCTGGTGCGCGGCATGATATGGGGCACCATTGAACATATGGTCACCCGTAAAAGCTTGTTAGGCAAACCGCAAGATCTGCTGGGCCTTGCCGATGATATCGTCAACACCATTTTCCACGGGATACTGAATCCTCAAAAAGAACCAACGGTACACGTCAATGTAAAGGTGGAGAATTAAGAGGCCCTTGCAGGGCAGCAATTGCACAGATTATCTGATGGCAAAACTTATAGATGTCAGGTGTCAGGATTTAGCACCTTTGAGACCTGACACCCGAAACCTGACACCTGAAACCTCAAGCCGACCGATCAGCTTAAGGCAGCAATACGGATCCCAATAATGAATCTGGCTCAATATTTGGAAAATACGGTCTGTAATCATCCCGACAAACCGGCCGTCCGCTATGAAGGACAATCGATTACGTTTCAAGAATTGAACACCGGCTGCAATCGACTGGCCAACGGGTTAAAGAATTTGGGTTTGGCCGCCGGAGACCACTGCATGGTTATGTTGCCAAACTGCATCGAGGTTATCACCATTTATTATGCCCTGGCCAAAATGGGAGTCGTCATTGTTCCGGTTAACTTTTTATTTAAAAAACACGAGTTGGAACACATCCTGTCCGATGCGAAACCAAAAGCGTTCATAGGTGCCGAACCGTATCTGGGCGAGATTCAACCGGCTATGCAAAGTGGCTTTGAACCGACGCGAAAGATCGCCATCGGCGTACCGCATAACAGTAATTATCTGGCACTGAGCAGCGTCTGCAGCAACAAAAATGATTTTGACCTCTATCCGGCACAGGACAGCGATTTACTGACACTTCTTTATACTTCAGGCACTACCGGAGTCCCCAAGGGCGTTATGCTATCCCATGGCAATCATGCCAGTGAGGCCAGAATTCTGGCGGAAATGAGAGGCAAGCTCGATCCGCAGGTTGTGGTTATCGGTGTTCTGCCGCTGTATCACATCTACGGGATTACCAGCGTCATCAACGTATCCATTTATTCGGGGTTTACGATTGAACTGCTTACCCATTTCGATCCCGAGAAAGTCATTGAAGTCGCACAGGCAGAGAAGCAAACAATTTTGTTTGCCGTTCCCACCATGTATAACCGCCTGATTCAGGTCGCTTCCCAAAATCCTCCCGAGCGTTCTTCCTTGAAATTTTGTATATCCGGCGGGTCCTCTTTACCGCTGGAATTTTTAAATCGATTTGAAAATCTTCTAAACACGAAAATCTATGAAGGTTATGGGCTGACCGAAGCACCGGTTTGCGTCGAAAATCCCTACGGAGGGCTGACCAAGCCTGGATCCATTGGTCTCCCGATACCGGAGTTCAGTGCCAAAATCGTTGACATTGACGGCCATGAGGTCGCCCCGAACGAAAACGGTGAATTGCTCATAAAAGGCCCCGGCGTCATGAAAGGCTATCTCAACCGACCGGAGGACACCCGCGAGACCATCAGGGATGGGTGGCTATATACCGGTGATATCGCCCGCCGGGACGAGGACGGTTACATCTACATCGTTGATCGAAAAAAAGATCTCGTAATTCGGGGAGGATACAATGTATACCCACGGGAAATTGAAGAAGTAATTTACCAGATCCCGCAGATTTTAGAAGTCGCCGTCATCGGCGTTTCCCACAAGGATCTGGGTGAAGAATTGGCCGCAGCGGTGGTATTGAAAGAGGGTGCCGAACTCGACCCCGACGCTATTCGGGAATATGTAAAGGAACGGGTGGCACCTTACAAATACCCCCGTATCGTTCAAATCGTGCAGGATTCGCTTCCCAAGAGCGGCACAGGTAAGATTCTGAAGAAAGAGATCCGGAAAATATTTGGTGATTTTCAGTCATCCCGATAGTATTAGCCCAGCAACTAACAACAGGCCACAGACAACTAACATCGAGCGTTTTTTAATCAACCGGGGTTCTACTATCCTACCGAAGCTTTAAGACGAAATATAGTAATACCATGAATAAGATAGCTCGATCTTTATATTTTGATGATTTTCACCCAGGACAAAAATTTGTTTCCAAATCACGCACCCTGACGGAGGCAGATATCGTCAACTTCGCAGCTCTTTCCTGGGATCACAACCAATTGCACACCGACGCCCAATATGCCGGGCAGACCCAGTATGGCAAGCGCATTGCGCACGGCCTGCTGGGAGTCGTCACCCATGCCGGCCTCACATATCAACTAACCGAGGACAGCATTCTGGCTTTGCTGGAAATTAATTGGAAGTTTCACCTGCCCATTTACATCGATGATACGATTCACGTCGAACAGACGGTCAAGGATCTGCGTGAAAGTTCCACCGGAGATCGAGGAATTTTGACCTTCGAGAAAGAAGTCAAAAACCAAAAGAATGAAGTGGTGCAAACCGGCACAACTACTATTCTTCTGGCTAAACGGGCTTCCATACTGAGCGATGAGGACTGAGGTCAGAGAATGGGTTTCTGGTGTCAGGTTTCAGCCCAGCCGCCGGCCAAAAAAACGGCCGGTCTAATCGAATAAAAAACTTAACGAAATGCAATTTTATTTCTCTGACAGGATCAACAGGATGGACAGGATATAGCGATACTAAACCAGAATAATCCTGATAATCCTGTAAATCCTGTCTAAATAAATGAAGTTTCATAAGAGGTGTCAGCAAATAGATTACAAATTACGGAGATCAGACGACAAGAAGAAGAATGCGAAAGCGGGAAGCACTTGAATTCGGAAGTGGGAATGATTCGAGTGAGGATTTTGGATTTCGGATTGCGGATTGATAAGGCTTAGGGCATAAGGCAAAGGGCATAGGGCAAAGTGGGAAGGGGAAAGGAGAATGCGGAAATGGGAAAGAGATGAATGCGGAATTTGTGAGCAGTCAAAATAGCCACGGACCCACCCAGACGCACACGGACATTTTCTTTATCAAAGGTTTATCTGTCTGTGTATGTCTGTGTGGGTCTGCGGCTAATCATAAAAGGAATGCGGAAGTTGGGAGCAGCTTCCGGCCGCGGTTGTTATGCAAGCTTTGCGTGTCGAATAACAAATACCAAATAACTTATAACCAATAACCATTATTTCGATGTGGCAACTGTAGGAGGTTCTAATCGATGGAGATAAAAAAAATATTCGTAGCAGGTGCGGGATTGATGGGCGGCGGTATCGCTCAAGTCTGTGCGCAGGCCGGCTACCATGTCACCATGCGCGATGTTACCGATGAAATACTCCAAAAAAGCTTAAAAACAATTCGCTGGTCTGTGGGAAAATTCGTGGAGAAAGGCAAAGTGGCAGGCACCCTGGAGGAAATTATGGGGCGCTTAACCGTCACCACCGATCTGGCAGCTGCCTCAGATGCGGACTTCGTGTTCGAGGCAATTATAGAAAATCTTGAAGCCAAGAGAGAATTGTTTGCCAAGCTCGATAAATTATGTCCCGCAGGCACCATTTTAGCGACCAACACCTCGGCCATCCCGGTCACCGAAATTGCGGTGGCGACGCAACGGGTACCCAAAGTTGCCGGGACCCATTTTTTCAGTCCCGTCCCCATGATGAGAGCAGTGGAAATCGTAAAAGGTTTGGGCACGTCTGATGAAACGGTTGAAATTGCCGACAACCTGTGCAAGTCCATCGGCAAAGAAACTATCCGGGTAAATATCGATGTGGCCGGAATTGTCCTCAATCGCCTCAATTTTCCCAGTACGATTGAAGCCATCAAACTGGTAGAATCGGGTGTGGCCACGGTCGAAGACATCGACAAAGGAATGCGGCTGGGATTTGGCAGACCGATGGGTCCTTTTGAAACCGCGGATATGGCGGGGCTAGATATCGGGTTTAATGCCATGACGGCGGTCTATCGGGAAACCCGGGATGAAAAATTTCATCCACCCATGCTGCTGCAGAGAAAAGTGAAACTCGGACAGTTGGGCCGTAAAACCGGTATCGGCTGGTATCGATATGATGAAAACGGGAAAAAGATAGGCCCCGCAGATTAAAAAGAATGAAGGTTGATTTTTAAGGATCACCTCCAAAAGAGTTAGT
>CALZJV010000070.1 GCA_945787595.1 uncultured Desulfobacterales bacterium
TTATCACATAAATTCCGATGACCATACCGGCCGTTATGATCAGCGGTAGGCTAAATCCTAAAATCATCTTTGTTGCTAATTTCAAATTCTTAAACATTTCTTTCTCCTAATTAATGATTTAATACCGAACCTGTTATTTTAAATGCTGATTGAATTTTACTTTTAATGAGAGTGGGCCCAAAAGCCACCCACAAAACATCAGAGAATTTAACGGAGACCGCCAGTAGCCTTGCTATTACCTTTATCGGCATGTTGTTTAGAAACATGATTAGATTAGTATGAATTTAAGCAAAATATTTTGATCGGGACAGAAAAATGTGGAAACCGACGGTCAGCATGCATAGTATAAAATCGATTTAATTTCCATTTTCAGATTAGCCATATATCCTAATTGTTCCGATCCCTGGATTTTTTTTTATGATTAACTCTCTTATTGGTAATTTCCTGAAACTTTACTCAATTAAATAATCGATCATCTATTGACATTCAGTTCAAATTTGCATATTTAGATGGGCTAGGTGCCTTAATGGCTTAATAGGGAATCCCGTTAAAATCGGGAGTGGTCCCGCCGCTGTAACCCTGTCCTTTTCGTTCTAAACGAAAATGAAACCCTTTTGGTTATATAATATGCCACTGTTTCGACTGATCGAGATGGGAAGGCTGCTGGAAGGGCGGGGAAGCCAGAAGACCTGCCTTAGCAAATCGCTGAAGCTCTGCGTCGTGACAGAGTTTGGGTAACAGACACATAAGGGCCAAGCAAACTGGGTGCAACCCTTCAAGCTGAAAATGCTTGAAGGGTTTTTTTTTGCAGTGTACAGATGATGTCCTGGAAATTTAAAAAAACAAACCGATTCGGCAAAAAATTGCAGCAGGCAGCGGCAGTTCAACTTACCCTGCTGGGAATTTTTCTGGGTGCGGTGATTATTATTTCAACTGGAATGGGCTATATTCAGGTGCCCGCGACTGCTGTGGTAAAGATCATTTTTGCTAAATTAAGCGGGCAATTGAATCTTCTCGAGGGATTGGAGTCAATTTTTCCGGTTGTCGTGATGGATGTGCGCTTGCCCAGGATTCTATCGGCCGCTGTCGTCGGCGCAGGATTGGCCATATCCGGCGTTGTGTTTCAGGGCATTCTGCTAAATCCGCTGGCCGATCCTTACACGCTGGGTGTGTCTGCCGGAGCAGCTTTCGGTGCATCGTTGGCGATTTTATTTAATATCGGAATGATGGGATCATATTCAATCCCCTTGTTTGCCTTTGTCGGCGCTGCCGCGACATTATTATTCGTCGTATATCTCTCATCTTCCAGCGGAGGGCTTTCTTCGAACAACCTGATCCTTTCCGGCATTATCGTAGCAGCCATTTTATCGGCCGGCATCAGTTTCTTAAAGTATGTCGCCGACGAACAAGTTGCCGTCATCATTTTCTGGTTGATGGGCAGTTTTGGCTCGAAAACCTGGAGCGATGTGGGTCTTACTTTTATATTTATATTATTCGGCTTTTTAGCCTTCATGTTCTTTGCACGCGATTTGAACCTGATGGCATTGGGAAATCGAACGGCGTCTTCCCTGGGCGTAGATACAAGAAAAGTCACCATCTTCCTACTGGTAACAGCGTCATTGGTTGCGGCGATTTGCGTGTCCGTGTCGGGGATAATTGGTTTTGTTGGGCTTTTAGTCCCCCACATGATGCGATTGCTCACCGGACCTGACAACCGGCGGCTGATTCCCATGTCTCTTTTAGCAGGGGCTATTTTATTGCTGATCGCCGACACTATCACGCGGGCTGTTTTACCGTCCGAAATACCCATCGGTGTGCTGACGGCCCTTATCGGGGGACCATTTTTCTGCTATATTTTCCGCAAGCAGCAGAGAATGCGAAAGGTATTATAGTAATTCTTGAAATTCATTCATGCGAAACGACTCATGTTGAACCTACTAATGCGATTTGATCGATGCCCTTTGAACTGACCGGTGTGAGTTTCTCCTATTCGGAAAAAAATGTCATCAAGGACATCTCCATCTCCTTCATGCCGGGTATGTTCTGTGGCATTATCGGTCCCAATGGGTGCGGAAAAACCACCTTGCTGGATCTGCTTGCCAAACATCGCCAGCCCACAACCGGAAGGATTGCCTATAGAGGCAGAGACATCAGGACCTATTCAACAAAAGAGCTGTCGAGGGAAATCGCGCTGGTTCCTCAGAATTTTTATATTAACTTTCCCTTTACGGTAAAAGAAGTCGTCATGATGGGACGCTATCCGCATATTCCAAGATTTTCGGCACCCTCGGCTGAAGATGCCGATATTGTGCAAGAGATCATGGAAAAAACCGAGGTGAGTGAATTTGGCGGTCGATTCATCACCGAACTCAGCGGGGGCGAGAGACAGCGGGTAGTGTTCGCCCGGGCCCTGGCTCAGGATACCCATGTGCTGATTCTGGACGAGGCGACATCCAACCTCGATATTAACCATTCCATCAGCCTTTTAAATATCTCCGCCGGACGCATGAAGCAAAAGGAAATGACCATAATTTCCGTTATGCAGGATATCAACCTGGCGGCGGTCTATTGCGATTATTTGGTATTTATGTCCAAGGGACGTATTGCCATCCACGGAGCCACCCAAGACGTTCTCAACTCGGATACGATCCGCAAGGTTTTCCATATCGATGCCAAGGTCTATGCGGAATCCTACTCGAACTCTTTGCAGGTGGTTTTCAAAAAATAACATATGAAAACAATTCATTTTGCCAAAAACCAGCGGTTCTGTTCAATGATCTCTGTTATGCTATTTTGTATTCTGTTTCTACCGGCGGGAGCGGGCGGTCAATTCCGTACCGAAAGCCCAAATCTAGTGATTGATCAATCCGGCAGAAGGATTGTGGCCCTAAAACCGTATACACGGATTATTTCACTTTACGGAGCTCACACGGAAAACTTATTTAGCCTGGGACTTGACGAGGAGATTGTCGGTGTTTCCCGCCATGAAAAGTTTCCTGCACGGGCTTTAACCAAACCTGTCTTTTCATATCACGATGACCCTGAAAAGTTTTTAGCCGCCCGTCCGGATCTGGTTTTCGTTCGTCCCATGATCGATCGGGGCTATCCACAATTTGTGACACGACTTGAAAAAAGCGGAATTACGGTTGTATCCTTGCAACCGGCTACTGTTTGCGAAATGTATGAGTACTGGAAAATCCTCGGTGTTTTAACCGGCCGGCAAACGCAGGCTTCTGAGATGATATTGCTGTTTCAAAACATATCCTCGAGCTTAAAAGCCCTTACTTCCACAATAGCGCTCAAGAAAAGGGTGTATTTTGAATCCATTCACAACAAGATGAAAACATTTTCACCGGAGTCCATGGCCATATTTGCCCTGGAAACTGCCGGAGGAATTAATGTCGCCAGCGACGCCAAATCGGTCAGAAGAACCAATATTGCCAGATATGGCAAAGAACGCATCCTGTCGCGTGCAGCGCAAATTGACGTTTACTTAGCCCAATACGGTGCCATGAATTCTCCCACTGTGGCGGATATTAAAAGGGAACCCGGTTTTAAGGCCATCAAGGCCGTTTACGACAATCAAATCTTCATCATTGATGAAGAAATCGTTTCACGACCCACCTTAAGATTGCTGAAAGGGATTCATGAAATTGGTAAGATTCTATATCCCGATATCTTCGATTCAAACCGGGTAAAATTGTTGAAAGAGCAAGGTGTACTTCAATGATTTGCGTCCGCTTATTTACTGACATAAATTATTGGTTTCAGGCCGCATCTAACAAGGTATTACCAGCTAAAAGCCCAAACACCAAAGGAGGCTAAAATTAAAGGCATCATCATTGCCGGCACCAAAAGCGGTTGCGGTAAAACCACAGTAAGTTTAGGGTTGATGGCAGCTCTGGCCAAGCGGGGTCTGAAGGTTGCACCGTTTAAAGTAGGACCGGATTTCATTGACCCTGGCCACCACAGCAGAATTACGGGAGTTGCCAGCAGAAATTTAGACGGTTGGATGCTGCCTCAAAAATTCAATCTGAACGCATTTTCAAAATGGTCCAAAGACGCGGATTTTGCCGTGGTCGAAGGTGTTATGGGCCTTTTTGACGGTTACGACGGTAAAAGTGAGGCCGGTTCTACCGCTCAAATGGCAAAATGGCTGGGGCTTCCCGTAATTTTGCTGGTGGATGCGGCCAGCATGGCCCGCAGCGCCGCTGCCATTGTCATGGGCTTTGAGCATTTTGATGCGGAATTGTCATATGCCGGTGTCATATTTAACAACCTGGGTAGCCGGCGGCATCTGCAATACTTGAAAGAAGCGATGCGGGACCGCGTAGCGACGCCCTGTTTAGGGGGCATCCTGCGAGATAAGAACATTGCCATCCCGGAGAGACATTTGGGCCTTGTCACCCAAGAAGACCATCCTCTTGCAGAGGATAGCATTGATCGATTGGCTGAACTTATGGAGAAAAGCATCGATCTGGATTCACTGCTAAACCAATTGCCGGAAATACCCTTGACCGCCCAAACCCATCGAACACAGCCTGCTAGAAGTGAAAAAAGAGTGCGCATCGGCGTGGCCCGGGACAATGCCTTTTGCTTTTACTATGCGGATAATCTTGAATTGCTGGCCAACCAGGGGGCCGAACTCGTCTATTTTTCACCGATGGCCGACCGTAATCTGCCGGATGATATAGGCGGACTTTATATTGGCGGCGGATATCCGGAACTATTTGCCGAGAAACTAGCCGAAAATGCAGCCCTGGGATACCGGATCAAAGAAAAAAGCGCTGACAACATGCCGATTTACGCTGAATGCGGCGGCTTCATGTACCTATGCAAGGAGTTAGTTGATCTAAACCATAAGAGATATCGAATGGCCGGTTGCTTTCCGTTGGCAACAAAAATGTTTACACGGCTTAAAGCCCTCGGATATCGCGAAATTACTTTGTCTCGAAACACCGTTATTGGGAATGCGGGTTTGACGATAAGAGGGCACGAGTTTCATTATTCCAAGATAGTCAATCTATCAGAGGATATACCAGCTGTTTATTCAATAACGGACAGGGCGGGAATGGATAAGGCGCCGGAAGGATATTTTATCAATCAAACTCTGGGAAGCTACAATCATCTGCATTTCGGCAGTCAGCCGGATGCCGCCGGGTGCTTCGTAGATAACTGTCTGGCATATCGGCACAAAAGGAATTAACTCTATGAAACCTCATGAAATTGAACGATCGAGCTTTCAAATCATCGATCAAGAGGCCGGGATTCACCATTGGACCGCACAGCAGTGGTCAATCGTTCGTCGCATAATTCACACCACAGCTGATTTCGAATTTAAGGAAATGGTCCGTTTCCATCCGGATGCCATATCCGCTGGTATTGAAGCGATTCAAGACGGCAAAACGATTGTTACGGATACCAATATGGCCCGGGTCGGGATCCGAAAAAAAGAAATCGAACGATTCGGCGGTCAGGTGAAATGTTATATCGATGTTCCGCTGATTTATCAAAAAGCGGCGGCAGCCGGAGGGACACGGGCAAAAGCTGCAGTGGATGCAGCCCTTGACGACATGAAAGACGGAATTTATGTCGTCGGCAATGCGCCCACGGCTTTACTGCGCCTGATTGAGCTGGTCGGCGAAAAGAAGGCCCAGCCGGCCCTGATCATCGGATTGCCGGTGGGATTTGTCAACGCCGCCGAGTCGAAGGCAGCACTTTTGGAATTGGATTATCCCTATATTTCCAACGTGGGCCGCAAAGGCGGATCCAATGTAGCCGCCAGTGTGGTCAATGCGCTGGCGATACTGGCCGCAGAAGCATAAGGTCGGGGCAGACGCCTGAAACCGCTACGTATTAAGGATCAAAACCATCTAAACAAAATAGGTTTTTATCGAGACGGCACCCTGAAAAAATGGCTTCTGAAGGGCAAAAAGCACCTTGATAATTTAATGTCATGAATTATAAGTGCCAGGTGTCGGGTGTCAGGTGTCAGGACTTAGCACCGTTAAGGTCTGACACCCGAAACCTGACACCAGAAACTCCAAGCTGTATATTACTCCATGATGTTAGAATCAAAAGCCTAATAAACAATGTAACCAAGAACACAAAGTCTTTTGAGGTCCTTATGGTAAAAAAGGCTGGAACTTTGTATGGCATCGGAGTGGGACCGGGTGATCCTGATTTGGTCACCTTAAAGGCTGTAAGGATTCTCAGTCGGGTGGATATTGTATTTGCAGCCGCATCCACCAAAAATAACCACAGCCTGGCGGTAAACATCGCAAGGCCTCATATTCCGGAAAATGCGGCAGTGAAGATGCTCCGTTTTCCGATGACCCGAGATAAGAACGAGACCCGTGCGGCCTGGCAAGAGCATTCCTGTACTATAATCAGCGAGCTTGAAAAGGGAAAAAACGTGGCCTTTTTAACCTTGGGAGACTCCCTGACCTATTCTACATATGGGTATATTTTGCGACATATTCAAGACAAAGCCCCCCATATTGCCGTAGAAACGATCCCGGGGATCACCTCCTACCAGGCTGCAGCCGCCAGATTGAATACACCCCTTGTAGAAGGTGAAGAATCGCTCATGATAGTATCCGGTGCCAAAGGTGGCGATCGGCTGCGGATGATATCCGACAAACCGGAAAACATCATCTTTTTGAAAGCATACCGCAATGTATCGGACATTAAGGCGGCAGTCGATGAAATCGGAAATTATCCGAGCTGTGTGGGCGTCAAGAGCTGTGGACAACCGAATGAGGAAATTGTGCGGGATATTGAAGAATTTTGCTGCTGCAGGCCGGATTACTGGACCTTAATCATAGCGAAACAGAACAAAAAAAATGGCATCCCAGAAGGATAAACCTGTTGTCAAAACCTTAATTATATCTTTGACGATATCCGGTCTGATACTGTTCGGCGGCCTTATCCTGGTCCCTGATCTGAACATGCGGCAAATCCTTTCCAGGCTTTTGTGGCCGCTAACACGTCTGATACTGTTTATTACCATCGGTCTTTCAATTGGACAGACCATCGAAGCTTCCGGATGGACTAAAACGCTGGCTATTTTGGCCCGACCGCTTTTTCGATTCGGCCGTCTCGGCGATCATTGCGGGGCCGCGTTTACGGCGGCTTTTTTTTCCGGGGTAACCGCCAATGCGATGCTGCTGGACTTTTTTAAAGAGAGGAAAATCGCGCGCAGCCAGTTGTTTTTGTCAAATTTTATCAATCAACTGCCGGCTTTTTTTCTCCATCTGCCGACAACATTTTTTATTGTTATACCACTCACCGGCTGGGCCGGCGCAATTTATTTTTTAGTTACGTTTGCGGCGGTTATCCTTCGCACCGTTCTGTTTCTGGTCTACGGTCATTTTAGACTTTCAGCGGCCACAATTGATGCCGGTAATACAACCGCGGGAGAGCCAACCGGCAAACAAAGGAAACTAAAGGAAGTCTGGCAACGGATAAAATCACGCTTACCTCGTCGTCTTGCAAAAATTGCAGTGTACGTGGTTCCAATTTATGTTTTAGTATTTGTCCTTAATGCCATGGGCATGTTTCAACTTTTACGCCAAGCCCTGTCCGGATATGTGGTTACGGCTTTTATGCCCATGGAATCACTGTCGGTGGTTATTTTAAGTTTTGCGGCGGAATTTACCTCCGGATTTGCAGCGGCCGGCGCCTTGTTGGAAGCAGGTGTTCTGACCATTAAGCAAACCGTCATTGCCTTGCTGATCGGAAATATCCTGGCATTTCCCATACGGACATTACGGCACCAGTTACCGCGCTATATTGGGATTTTTTCACCTAAAATGGGCACTCAAATTTTATTGATGGGGCAGGGATTTCGCATTACAAGCATTATGGTTGTGGGAATATTTTACTTTTATCTCGCATAAACCGGCAACCTGTGCGATTGAAATGGTTCGGCTGCTAGGGGTGATCGTCTTTTTTGGGAGCATGAGCATATAAATGGCAAAAAAACTTCGCACGGGATTTACGACCGGAACAGCAGCAGCAGCAGCGACTAAGGCGGCGCTGCGAATGATTCTGGAAGAAAAAAAGCCTTCCAGGGTTCGAATCAGGCTGCTGACCGGCGATGACATCACTATTGCAGTCCATATGTGTTGTTTGAGAGAAAATGGCGAAGCAATCTGCAGTGTGATCAAAGAAGCCGGTGACGACCCGGACGTGACCCACAAGGCGGAAATCGGCGCCAGAGTCGCACTGATGGCATCAGATCAGCGATCCGGGACCGATAAAAGGTCGCAAGTTATCATCAGTGGCGGTGAAGGCGTCGGCCATGTCACCAAACCGGGTCTTGAAGTCGAGCCGGGGCAACCGGCGATTAATCCAGGCCCCAAAAAAATGATTACCCAGGCCATCGAGGAAGTACTGAAAAAACACAATCTTGACGCCACGGTCGGCACTGAGATATTCGTGCCTTTAGGTAGAAAACTGGCTGAAAAAACGCTAAATGCCAGGCTTGGAATTTTAGGCGGTATTTCAATTCTGGGAACCACCGGCATTGTCCGGCCCATGTCCCATGAAGCTTTTATTGCCACGATCGAATCCTCCCTGTCCGTGGCGCGTGCTTGCGGGCTAAGCCGGGTGGTCCTGACCACCGGACGCCGCAGCGAGCGTTTTTCCCAAGACCACTGGCGCCGGATTCCACCGGAAGCGTTCATCCAGATCGGTGATTTTTTTAAGCTATCACTGGCGGCGGCGGCAAAAAGAGGCTTTAGCCACATCACATTGGCGGTATTTTTCGGTAAAGCACTGAAAATGGCCCAGGGAGTGCCCCACACCCATGCGGCCAAGGCGAGTCTGACGCTGGATATGCTCTCCGGCTGGACTTGGGAGATAACCAGGAATTCAGAATTGTCTAAAAAAGTTTCAACAGCCAATACCGCGCGCCATGCATTTGATATTCTCCGTGAACATCATTCGGAAGTTATCTCTCATGTCGGACAGCGAATCGTAACCTCGGCCAAACGGTTTGCCGGCACTAAAACCAGAATTCGAACTGTCGTTTTTAATTACCAGGGCGAGGTGGTGTTTGACTCGAAATTTCAATGAAGGGTTCGCTATCCTATGAAAACTGTTAAAATCATCGGCCTGGGCCTGAGCCCCAAAGATCTGACAGCCGAACATCTGAAAATTATCGGAAAAGCCGATATTCTGGTGGGCGGGAAACGATTGCTGGGCCATTTTGCGCAATGTGCTGCCCAAAAAAAAACAATCGATAAAAATCTTGAGGGAGTCATCGATTTCATCAAAGACCGGATGGCCTCCCGATCCATTGTGGTGCTTGCCTCGGGCGATCCCCTTTTTTTCGGTATTGGCGCCCGCCTGGTAAAGGCCCTCGGTTCGGAAAATGTTGTTATTTATCCCAACATTTCATCGGTGGCCGCAGGCTTTGCCCGTATCAAAGAACCTTGGAGCAATGTCCGGGTAGTGAGTTTGCACGGCAGAAATAATGAAAGGGTCTTATTCAAAACCCTGGAAACAGAAAATGTTGTTGCCGTTTTCACCGATCCGAAAAATAACCCGGCCCGGCTTGCGCAACGGCTTATCGAAGAAGATTTTATGAATTTCAGTTTGTGCGTGCTAGAGTCTTTAGGGACCTCCGATGAAGATACCAATTGGTACCGTCCGGACCAGGCGGCCGCAATGGTGTTTGCGGAACCCAACCTGGTAATTTTAAAAAGGAGCCCTCAAGATCCGAACCTGACAAAATCGCTTTATCTGGGGATGCCGGACAATTACTACCATCACCAGCAGGGGTTGATCACCAAATCAGAGATTCGGGCCATAACCTTATCCAAGCTGCGGCTTTTAAGAGATCACATTCTGTGGGATCTGGGTGCCGGCAGCGGTTCGGTTTCCATCGAAGCTTCCCTGCTGGTCCCCGCGGGTAAAATCTTTGCCCTGGAAAAAAAACCGGAAAGAATCGAACAGATTGAACTCAACAAAAACCGGTTTGGGGTTACAAATATTGAGATCGTGCATGCGGTGCTGCCCGATGGCCTGGCGCAGCTTCCTCGGCCTGATCGGATTTTTATCGGCGGGGGCGGCCGCGATCTGGCAAACATCATCCATGCCGCAGTCCCCTTTCTGAAACCCGACGGTCTGGTTGTGGTCAATACCGTCTTGGTACAAAATATATACACGGCAACGGAAGCCTTGAAGGCGCTTGATTTCAAAACGACCTGCGTTCAGGTTCAGATCGGCCGAAGTCGGGATATGCCCTGGGGAGAGAGACTGGACGCCCAAAATCCGGTGTGGATCGTGAGTGGAAGGCGGAAGTCGGAATGCGGAAGGGGGAAAAAGCGAATGGGGAATGCGGAAGGCGGAATGCGGAAAGAATGAATGCCAAGAAAGTGAAGTTTGAAGTCGGAATGCGGAATGCGGAAGTAGGAAGTGAATGAAGTGGGAAATCGGAATGCGGAAGGTGGAAAGAAAAAGATTCGGGTTACAGGATGCGCGATGCGGGTTCGGTGTCATTGAACCTGCATTATCTATGATGAATTGCATATTAAAGACATAGTTTAAAGACACAAAGAGATTGTGATTAAGATTAATTGTATATTTTAACCATCTAAAATAAAAAGATTTTTGCATTATGCCGAAACAATTAAAGAAAGAAGATCTGTCCGATAATTCCGCATTCCCCATTCCGCATTCCGCATTCGAAAATCCTGTCCTGTTCATTGGCGCAGGGCCCGGGGATCCGGAGCTCATCACCGTCAAAGGCCAAAAAGCGCTGATGGAGGCTGATGTCGTGATTTATGCAGGCTCGTTGGTACCCGAAGCGTTGCTGCAATGGACCCGACCCGCTACGACGGCCTTAAGCAGTGCATCCATGGATCTCGAAGCAATTATTGATGCGATCGAAAGTGCTCATTCAGAGGGCAAACGGGTGGTTCGGCTGCATACCGGTGACCCAAGCCTGTACGGCGCTATTTTTGAACAGATGGTTGAGCTTCAGAAACGCGGGATTCCGTATAAAGTCATACCGGGCGTGACCGCCGCTTTCGCGGCTGCGGCTGCGCTCGGTCTTGAATATACACTGCCCGAAGTATCCCAAACGCTGATCCTGACCCGCATGGCCGGACGGACACCGGTGCCGGAAAAAGAAAACCTGGCGGACCTGGCCGGACACCAGGCGTCTATGGCAATTTATCTGAGCATGTCCATGATCGATGAAGTTGCCGGCATTCTGTCTGCGGCCTACGGGATGAATGCCTCCTGTGCGGTGGTTTACCGGGTAAGCCAACCGCAAGAAAGCATCATCGTAACCCCGCTGAAAGAACTTGCAAAACGGGTAAAAGCAGAAAAAATTACCAAGCATGCCCTGATCATCGTTGGAAAAGTTTTGGATGTAAGTCCTGAGAATTTGCAGCATAAATCCAAACTGTACAACCGGGAATTCAAACACGGATGTCGACCTTGAGTGCAAGATGATGATCTTCAAGTCGTGGTGGTATAGTTAATTTAATAAATGAGGTTACTCAGATTAACTTATCAATAACTATGATAAATGGATCCTTCTAAAAAAAATAAAATTGCCATCTGGGTCATCACACCCAACGGCACCCATCTGGCAGACAGGCTAGCTATGAATGTGTCTGATGTGGATGTGTACGTTTCGCAGAATATCCGTGAAACAACTGCCTGTTTTAAGTTTCGGAGCCTTTCCGAGACGCTGGTAAAAAAATTCCATCAATATACCGGCCACATATTTATTATGAGCACCGGTATTGTTGTTCGTGTCATTGCCCCGCTTATCAGACATAAGACTGAAGACCCGGCAGTGGTCGTAGTGGACGATCGGGGAATTCACGTCATCAGTCTTTTATCCGGCCATCTGGGGGGCGCCAACGAGTTGACTCAAAAAATTGCCGGCATCATTGGGGCGAATCCAGTCATCACAACCGCAACCGATGTGAATAATGTTCCGGCGATCGATGTTCTGGCCAAAGAAAAAAGCCTTTTCATTGAAAACCCCCGATCCATTAAAACGGTGAATATGGCACTGCTCAAAGGCGAAAAGATCCATGTCCACGATCCATTCGGTTATTTGGCAAAGTGCCTGCCAAATTCAGAGCCCCGGACGTATGGGAGGCTAAAAAAACATTTTGAAAAAGATCACCGAGATAATGACGTCGAGGGGATTCCCGGTGTCTATATCGATGATATCAAAGCTGAACTTCCGACCCGGATACTCATTTTGCGACCGGCCAGCCTGGTGGCCGGCATTGGATGCAACCGCAATACCGGCATGCAAGAAATGAAAGCACTTCTGGACGAGGTGCTGGAGAAGAACAACCTGGCGTCAGCCAGCTTAAAGTGCATGGCATCCATTGATGTCAAAGCCGATGAACCCGGATTAATTAAATTAGCGCAACATCTCGGTCTGACCGTTATTTTTTTTACGCGACAGGAACTAGATCAGGTAACGGGAATCAAAAACCCATCAACCATTGTGGAAAAACATGTAGGAGTGAAAAGCGTATGCGAAGCCGCAGCGATTCAAGCAGCACGGAACGGAACGTTGATCGTTCCCAAACACTTGACCAAAAACGTGACGGTAGCCATCGCCCGAATCAACTTTTCGTCGTAGGAATAGGGCCGGGCAGTCTGGAACACTTGACCAGACGGGCCAGGCATGTTCTCGCGTCGGTAGAGGTCGTAGCGGGCTATAGTACATATATTGATTTAATCCGCCCCCTAATCGATGGAAAGGAAATCATCAGTACCGGCATGACCAAGGAAGTCGTTCGAGTTGAAGCCACCATCGAGCGGGCCCGGGCCGGTAAATCCTGTGCCATTGTCTCCAGTGGAGATCCGGGAATTTATGCCATGGCCGGCCTGGTCTTTGAAACCTGCAAAATTAAAGGCATCGCAATTGTGCCTCCGGCTTCAGACCCCAAAGCCGCTGATGATAAAAACGTCCTAAGATTAGAAGTCGTGCCCGGCATACCGGCCCTTTGTGCCGGTGCCGCCCTGCTCGGAGCCCCGCTGACTCACGATTTTGCGGCCATCAGCCTGAGCGATCTGCTGACACCCTGGGAACTCATCGAACAGCGCCTTGAAGCTGCCGCTCGCTCGGATTTCGTCATTGTATTATACAATCCCAAAAGTAAAAAAAGAAACTGGCAACTGGGAAAAGCCCGGGACATCATACTCAGACACCGCGATAAAAATACCCCTGTTGGTATTGTTTCGCGAGCGATGCGCGCCGAGCAAAATATTGAAATCGTCACCCTGGATGGCATGCATACCGTTGAGGTAGATATGCAAACCACCGTGTTTATCGGCAACAGCACCTCGAGTAAATATATGGACTTTATGTATACGCCCAGAGGGTACGCTAAAAAATACGAAATTCAGTCATAAAGGATTAGAATGACAGTGCCTGTAAAAAAAAATAAAAAAGCCCCTTGTATAGCGGTTTTTGGAACCGGCTCAGATGTGGGCAAAAGTATCGTCACCACTGCGCTGTGCCGTTTATTTGCAAACCAGGGGATTCGGGTGGCACCTTACAAAGCCCAGAACATGTCAAACAATTCAGGCGTCACCCCCGATGGTCTGGAAATGGGCCGCGCCCAAATCGTCCAGGCTGAAGCCGCCAAAATTCCGCCCCACGTGGATATGAATCCAATTTTGCTGAAACCCACCAGTGATATCGGCTCACAGGTGGTCCTGTTGGGAAATGCGGTGGAGAACAGCACGGCCAGTGATTATCACACGAAAAAGGAGCGCCTGTTTGCCACTGCCGGTGCCGCCCTGGACCGGTTGCGTTGCGAATATGATCTGGTTGTCATGGAAGGTGCCGGATCTTGTGCCGAAGTGAATCTCATGCCCCATGATATCGTCAATTTCCGAATGGCCGAATACGCAGATGCTCCGGTGATTTTAGTCGCCGACATCCACCGGGGCGGGGTATTTGCCCAGATCGTCGGAACCTTGAATTGCCTCGCAGAGGCCTATCGCAGCCAGATCAAAGGATTCATCGTCAACCGGTTCAGGGGGGATATCAGCCTTTTTGAAGACGGCATCCGGTGGATAGAAAAAAAGACCCGCAAAAATGTATTCGGTGTGCTGCCCTGGTATAACCACATCCGGATCGATCCCGAGGATTCCGTGGTCATTGAAAATCCCCAGAAAGTATTGATTGAAAATAAGGGTGTTCCGGCTATTGCGGTCATCCGGATACCGCATATTTCAAATTTCAGCGACTTTGACCCTTTGATTGCCCTGGATGGCCTGGATCTGTTTTTTTTAGAAAAGGTGCAAGCGCTGACATCTTTTAAAGCCGTTATACTGCCGGGTTCTAAAAATACGTGCTTTGACTTGCAATGGATTAAATCCGGCGGTTGGTTGGAAAAGATTACCAATTATGTGGCCAACGGCGGTCATGTCCTGGGCATATGCGGTGGTTACCAGATGATGGGGAATTACGTACACGATCCGGACGGTCTGGAAGGCAAACCAGGCACGACCCGGGGGTTGGATTTATTGCCGGTTGAAACCGTTCTGAAGGCCCCGAAGACGACAACGCTGACCCGGTTTTCCCGTGAGGATGTCCACGGCACAGGCTATGAAATTCATATGGGACAAACCGCAAGGCATGACGGTGAACCATTTTTCAAGGTACTTGAGCGAAACAGTTTCACCTGTGAGGACACAGATGGATGTGTCACCCCGGATCTAAAGATAATGGGCACCTATATCCACGGCCTGTTTGAAAATCCGACGGTAACCAGGCTGTGGCTAAATAGTATTGGACTGGCCGATGTCGAAATCTCAGAGCTTGAAGGTTTGGAAGCCAAGGACAAGGAATATGACCTGTTGGCTGAGTATTTTGAATCTCATATAGATGTCAAAGGGTTGGTTACAACCGTTCTGGGTTCTGGGTTCAGAGGTTCGAAGTGAATAGTTTGGCGTTAAGGATCCTAAAAAAAGGAGTTTTTGTTAGATTTAAACTTAGGATTCGTAAGTTCTAAAGACAAACGAGGTGAGACGAATATTTCATGAGATTGTTTAAGCAGTGCAACCCTGAACTTTAACGATTGGAGCTTGATCTGTGAAAGAAACCCTATTTGTAATCGGAGGCTGCCGAAGCGGCAAAAGCGGTCATG
>CALZJV010000071.1 GCA_945787595.1 uncultured Desulfobacterales bacterium
CATCCCAAAAGGAGGAGCTACCGATTGATTGGACGGGAGTTGACTGAGGCGGAGATGAAGAAAGGGTTTGCTGTTTGGCAGTTACTTGAGAAGGAGAGAGATTAATCGCTAAATGTAAAATCACAACTTATGAGATCCGTGCAGAATGGCCAGATGCACGTCTCAAAAAGCAAACTCTTGATTTTTGAAACTCCGATGCAGGATGCGTGCGATTGATCCTAAGATGAAGCACCAAGATGAAACAGGACATCATTCCAGCACAACATGCAAGACGGCCCAACCATTCGGAATCAGGTTGGGCCGTTTTTGTATTACGGATGGTGAGTTGTCAGACACCTCCGGATGGATCAAAAGTGTCCAGGAAACTAGAAGTTATTAAAGATGACCTGCCACAGAAACGGGGCACGCGGCCATCTCCTTAATTTTCTTTCTCTGCCTTGGAAATAATCCAATAAAGGATCCCCAAGACCAGCATTGCTGCAATCAAAGCGTACTGTGACTGGAGAGCCGCCACATCACTTTTAAGTGAGGCCACGAGAATCTTCCTGATGAGTGCCACCATGGCAACACTGATAAAAACCTTTATCGAGAACTTGGCTCCCTTGAGGTGATCCACTTCCGTATCAACGAGTTCAATAACGACCCACAGCATCAACAAACTACCCAGCGTGCCAAGCAAGCCTTTTTCGATATCCCCAGTAAATATGTGGGTCAGATCATAGGCAAATAGACCAAGTACCATGAGACCCAATGCGACCAATCCCACCACGAGCACCAGATTTAACCCATAGGAAAATCGTTTTGCAAATTCAATCAGTTTGTTTTCGGCCTTCTTGGAGAGGAAATAGATGTTTTTTTCCTCCTGGATATATGAACTCGTAAGAATATCCAGATTCATATCAAGGATCTTCCCGAATGCCTGCATCATATCCCCTCTCTCATCACAGGCCGGCACCTCCTCAATAATAATGTCTGTACAAAATTCCCTGACATGACTAATGGAAACATTGACATAGTGAGAGGGGAGGCTAACTTTCACATGGGTATATCCAATTCCCTCAAGATAATACAAATAATTTTCATCGAATGGACCGTTAAACATCCGCAGATACCAATCCTTGATTGCCCCCTTATGTTTATTAGTCACTTCATCATTTTTAAGATAATTAGAGGCATTTTTAAACTTCATCGCCTTAAGGTAGAAAGCCTCGACAAAATCGTCTGCTCTCTTTTCCATCAGGGGAGCTATTTTACGAAGAATTTTTTCATCCCGGTCGGTGAAATTATAATTTTCCTTTACCCTTTCAATGACCAAAGTGGACTCTCCCTTACTTAATGCCTGAAGCATGCTGAGTTAAAAAAAAGACCGACCTGTCGGCCCTGTTTCATCCTTCGGCAGCTCGGCCATCTTTCCTGTCAAGACCCGTGGCTTTCCACCCCCTCCTTATGGAAGGCCTGAATTTGTCGGGATTCTGATATTGTTGCAATGTATTTTACTTCTATCAGGCCTCAATGAGAGATCAAGTCTCCCGCTAAATTTTTAAGACTATCTGTAGACTAAAGTAAGGTAGTTGGTGTTTTAGCAGTCTGGTCATCTGTCTTAAATGTTGCTTCATCCAATTTTGACTGGTCGAATAGGGGGCAACAAACAGATTCTTATGAACCCCGCAATCCAGCACACTTCAACCTGAAGATATTTTCGTCTCAAAACTTTGGAATTTCTCGCCCGGTTATGAACACTGGTCCAACCCAGCTACTTCATTCTCAAAAATAGTCTTGAATATGGTTCGCATTAATCCAAGGATTTTAGAGACAGTCGATGCCCCCGAACTTTTCTTGCTGTGCCTGTCAGATCAAGTCTAAATCACTACATGGGTAAAAGGGTTTGGCGTATCGTGCAGCTGGCAATTGCCACGATTCCAGTTACCAAAAGGCTTTGACTCAGTTCACTGAGGACTGCCTGGTATCAACTTGAATGAAGTGCGTAAGCAGATGATAAAAATACAATGCTCGTTTTAAACGCCGGAGTCTATGGCTTTGCCGCCGGCTGTGTCTGCGGGGTGCTGGCCGGACGCACGGTTGGAGGGGATGTCATCGCCGAGAAAAAGCAGCAAGCCGAACAACACGCCATCCGCGTCGCCCTGGCCGCCGCCGAAAGGCTGCACCTCGAGGACCTTCCGGGGCAAGCGGGAAAGTAGGCGCGGTCAGCCTGCCGCCTGGGGCCAGAAGATCTGGACCAGCATTCCCTTTTGTGGCTGGAATCCGACCCGGCAGCGTCCTCCCGACCGTTCGGCCCACTCTTGCAAGGCCCTCTCCTCGCCAAGCGCCGGCTCCTGCCGCTGGTCGGCATCATTATCGCGGATGACGAGCTCGACCCCGGCGGATGACTGTCCCAGGCAGATAATCACCCGGTCTGCTCTGCCACGGCGCGCTACGGCCTCCAGGGCCACCTGCAAGATGCGAAACAGATACAGCTTAAACAGGTAGAGCTTGAAAGGCTCCCGATCGTCAAGGTCTTTGACGGTAATCCGATGCTTGACCCGGATAAGTGGATGGGTGTCGGCAAAACGTCTACAGAGCCAGACGATGGCGGGCGCAACACCCCACTCTTCGGGAACCGGGGGCTGCAATTCAATACCGAAACGGCGAAGTTTTTCGATCGATTGACCCATCAGGGGGACAATCGCTTCCAGGGATTTGCGGAGGTCGCCCGTATCGGGATTCCGGGCCGCACCCAGGGCCGCCTCGATCATCAACTTCAGACCGGTCAGAGTCTGCCCGAAACCTTCGTGAAGCTGACCTGCCAGCCAGGCCCTTTCCTGATCCTGACTTTTAAGCAAAGACGACAAACAGTGCCGCAGGGCGCTGCGGGAGCTGTCCAATTCGGCCTCAGCCCTGCAACGAGCCTCTATCTCCAGGCGCAGCTGTACATTGGCAAACCTGAACTCTGCTGCCCTTGCCGTTACTCGCTGCTGGGCTTTTTTTCTCGGACTTCTGCCCACCTGCCCGTGAGGCCGTAGGCTGCGGTTCCTGACAGCGAAACCAGGTGCGCGGACTCGACCCTTTTTCACCAGGCGCCGCAAGTCTGGATTTGACATCGATTGTTCGTTGGATATTGATTTGGTTACCATCTCAATGCTCCCCGCCGAGGACCATGACAATCTTAGCCAGGTTGGCCTTCGGCCTGTGATTCCTCTTCCAGGGCCTCTTCGGGCGACGATGCCTCAGGATGAGGGGAAAGCGGCGGCCTTTGGCGGCCGCCGCTGCGGGGATTAGTCTTCCAGTTCGATCTCAATCTGATCCCAGGTCAGCGAACTGTTGTTGATGTCAGCTCGCGCCTTGACGATATCTCCAACATCCAGAGCGTCAAAGAATGCGTCTCTGGAGACCGGGCTGTCTTCGATCTCGAAGTTGGAGCCGGAATCATCCACCTCGGAAATCGTGCTCGTATCGACCTTGATCAAATCAATGATGGTCACCGAATCGCCCGCTTTGTCAAAAGCCGTCACAGGCCCCTGGACGACGATTCGGTTGGCGGGTTCTTCATCCACCTGTTCCAGCCGGATCGCCAGGACACGGTTTCCGGACTTCCGGCCGCGAACCTTGATTTCGGTTCCCTCCAAGGTGGCCAGGTTTATATTATCCTTAACCTCGCTGAGGATAGTATCGATCTGGATGAGGACACCGGGCAGGTTTTCGAGTTGCAGGGTTCTGGCCAGGATATCAACATCGGCAACATTGCCCTCGAACCGGACACTGGCCCTGAACTTGACCTTTTGGGCCATTAGCTTGCCTCCAACGACTTGCCCTTCGGCCTCGACCTTGATGCCATTGGCAAAATCGTCCAGGGTACCTCCCAGCACCACGGCCTTGGAGTAATCGACCCGCTGGCCGTTAACCATGAAGGTCTGGTTAACCGAATCGAGGCTGGCGATCAGCCCTTCAACCTCGGCTTGCCCCAGGTCATCGGGCAGACCGGCCTTGAGCTCCACGTCGGTGGCGGTGAGAATCCCGGCAAAAAGATTGTTGCCCTTGACCTCCACCATGGCACCATTGGCCAGGGTGCCATCGCGAGGGGTCACATCGAAGAAATCGATGATCAGGCCGTTGATATTGAAGGTTAAACTGGCGTTGTCCAGGTTGGATACCAGGCCCTTGATTTCAAACAGGTTTCCTGCAGCCTGCCAACTGGCCAGGGTCTCCGCTTTCTTTTCGATGAAGGTAGCCTGAATCTCCCCGTTGACGCCCATGTGACCGCTGACCTCCATGACCTGGTTGACCTGCAGGTTGGCAAAGGTCACCAGCGGCGTATCGTCAAATTTCGTCAAATTGTTTTCCACGATAACACTGTGCCCGAGGATGGTCAGGACCTTCACCAGCCCGGGAGAGGTCTCCTGAATCGAATCAATCGGCCCTTCAAGGGTGTCTTCGAACTTGACCCTTGTCGCGGTACCGGTGGAGCCGTCGTCGTTAAAACTCCCCTCGATCTCGACGATCATCCCTTTGCGAAAATCGTCCTGGGAAATGGTTTCGTCCTCCCGGCCTTCGATTTCGAATTCGGCGCTATCGGTCTTAAACGTGATACCGTTCATGATGATGCTGCCAAAGTCTTCGATCTCCCCGGAGGAAAGACCTGCGGTGGAGGTACCCGGAGCGGTGCTGCCCGTGCTGCTGGTCGTGCCACCCCCGCCACCACCACCGCCGCAGGCGGTGATCAGCCCCGTGGAAACCATCAAAATCAGGGCCATAAGCAGGTAGGTTCTAATCCTTAAGATCGTTACGCTTGAGTCTCTCATGATGTCCTCCAGTTTCGGCCCCGAAGCCTCCCGGCCTCGGTTCCATTGTTCATTTGGCAGGGGGGTACCCTTCTGTACCGCCCCTGCTGCCTCAGTCTTCGAACTCGATCTGGTTCCAGGTCAATTCGTCCGTTGTTAAATCAAGATCGGCTCGGGCCTTGACCAGGTCACCTATCGACAACCGGTCAAAGAAGGCCGCCCGGCCAATCACGGTATCGTCATCCTTGAACTCGTTGTTTTCGATGGTTGTGGTATCCACCAGGACCCCGACCACAATGACGGCACCCGTTGTTTCATCGAAACTCTCAACCGGCCCCTGGAGGCGGACCTCCGTATCGGGGTCCGGATCTTCCACATCGATCCGGGTAGCCACCAGAACAGCCGGGGAAGAACCGCTGAGCCGGGCGCGAATTTTCAGGTTGTTGCCCGTACCGAGGTCGCCCAAGCCCACCCCATCATCGAATTCGGTGAGGCTCGGGTCCACCCTGACCTCCAGCGCAGAACCGGTCGCCTGCGCGGCCACTCCCTGCAGAGTCAGAGTACCGGAACTGACATCGATGGTTGCAACATTGGCTTCAATCCTGACCGTCTCTTTGAACTCAACCTTTTCTGCCTGCAGAATTCCGCCTGCCACCGTCCCTTCGACCTCGACCCTGAGGTCATCGGCAAGGTCGGTTTCCAAGCCTCCCTCAAATGCGGCCCCAGCGTAACTGACCGGTTGGCCACTGAGGGTAAAAGTCTTGGTAGGGGTATTCAGGTTGACGATAAACCCTTCGATCTCGGCCTCGTCCAGATCTTCGACCCCGAGTCCGGCCACCCGCACCTCCACGCTGCTCGCCTGCAGGGTGCTGCCGTCAAAGGTATCGCCCTTGACTTCGACCAGAACACCCGCACTCAAGGACCCTTCAACAGTCGCAACAGAGATATCCACGTTGAGCCCGTTGATAGTGAAGGTGGACCCTGCGAGACTATCTATAAACCCTTTGATCTCAAAGGTTCCACCTGCAGGCTTCAGCTCGACCAGGGTGGCCTGGAGGGAACCGTCAACTTTCTCGAATCCAGTCACCTCAAGCACCTGCCCGACTGCAAGGGAATCAAAGCTCAGGCCATCGAGGCGGGTCGCGCCATTTTCCACCACCACGGTCTGGCCCAGCACGCTGAGAGTCTTGACCAGGCCTGGGTTGGTCTCGCTGACCGAGGTCACCGGCCCTTCCAGGTTGTCTTCGAAAACAATGCGCTCAGCCGTTCCGGTGAACCCGTCGGGGTTCACCGCTCCGTCGACCAGGACCACCTGACCGAGCTTGAGCGCACTGTCATCGGCCCCCAGGGTCACCGGATCCTGACCTTCGATTTCAAGCCTTGCGCCCTCGGTTTCAAATTCGACGCCGTTGACGAAAATACTGCCCTTGGCGGCAATCTCACCGACACTGGTAAATCCCGTGCCGCCGATGCCGCCGTCGGCACTGCCGCCACCGCCTCCGCCTCCACCCCCGCCGCAGCCGAAAACCAGAGGCAACAGGGCCAGAATGGCGATAATCCACAGAGAGAGCTTCTTGATACTGGGTGCTGTCATTTCCGACCCCCTTTTTTCGCTGAAACCTGTGTTGTGTCTTCGAAGTCTTCTTCGAAATAGTAGATCCCGACGCCGACGCGCTTGCGTCCTTCTCCCTTGAGCTCGGGATTGCGGTCCCGGTCGTGCTCGGAGAGCCACAGGTCGAGCAGTTCGAGAAGCATCTGCCCTTGTCGGGCGCCGAGCTGGCGGAACTTTTCCACCGCTTCGGCCGGCACATTGTCGTACATGACCTTGCGCTGATATCTGGGGGAGCTGTCGCCGCGGCTGAGGTTGTGGTCGATGGTCTGGATCAGGTCGGCGACATCGACGCCGAGAATCCCGAGCTTTTCCAGCTCACCGGTGCGGGGAATGTAGGCCCGCTCCACCAGCCGGATATGGCCGCCGTCGAGGGTTTCGACGGCACCGACCAGGAGCAGTTCGTCGAGGATGGCCCGGGCCGGCACATCGCCGCTGTGCTCCTTGACCAGGTCGCAGAAATTGCCTTCTCCCTGGTCAAAAAGCAGATCCCTTGGCCGCCCTCCGGCATCGGCAAAGCGGGGGTCGCGCCCCCAGCCGCCGAGGACCCGGGCAGCCCGGTTGTAGCGTTCGACCAACGCCGTATCCCAGGGCATATCCATCTTTTTCAGGCGGGAAACCTCCTTGCGCGACAGACCGGTCACGATCGATGCTCTCGAATCGGAAGGCTTGCGTCCTTCAATGCCGAATTCCCTGATCGCCAGATCGACGTAGGTCCAGCGCGCCAGGTCGGCAAAAGCCCCGAAAGGCACACCATTTCTCAAGAGTATCCGAATCAACGGTCGAAGCAATCGAAGGACTGCAGCATAAAGTGTATGGCGTTTTTCCTCGTTCATATTGGGATTATATTCCCATTTTGAGGGTTGTCAAATATCCTGCCTGATTTTTCCAGCAGGCCGAGGACTTCGGGAACCAGTTCGGCAACCAGGCCGCTTTGAGGGTCAGTCTGCACCAGGTGGGTCATGCAGGGCTCCATATCGCTGCGGTTGTCGAGGATCGCAAAATCGCTCACCGGCAGCGGAAACTCTTGCAACCAGGCCTGGATTTCTTCCCCACGCGGAGAGTCTTCGAGGCAAGGCGTTGTACCGATGACCCGCCCCACAACCTGGCCACCGGCGCCGATAAGCAGCTCTTCGAGCTCCTGAGAACTCGCCCCAATGCGCCACATGGACGTCACGACGATTCGGGCGTCGGTGCCGCCGAGAATTTTGTTAAGCGCCTGAACATTGGCAAACTCAAAGAGTTCGCCCCGCTCCAGGGTTCTGGAGGTGTTCAGCACATCATCGAAGTCCAGGAACAGTATCTTTTTGGCCTTCATGGTTGCCTCCTTACTTGGCAACGCGCCCTGGGGCGCCGATGGTACCCAAAAACGTTTTTTCATCTTCACTACTTATTTGGGATTATATTCCCATTTTCAACCTTTGTCAAAAATGGCAATTGTTTGACCAAAGGCCCATTTCTTGCAAATTCCCATCAACTGAGACGACTCCTGATTGCGGGAGCCTGCCTTGGGGTTCGCTTGCGTTTTTTCCCCATGCCATATTTGGTCACCCGAATGCCAATTTTCGCCGGCAAGAGACGGAGAGTTCGTGGTGGTTTCCACTGCACAAGCCCCCCATCCTACCGAAGACCCCGGCCCTGACCCGCAGCGCCTGCTGGCCCTGGTGCGGGAATTGAACATCCTGCGCAAACAGGTAACAGCCTACCCCCAGGGGCATCCCCTGCCGGCGGCCTCGGCCGCCAAAGCCCTGGAGCGGCTTTCGGCCTGCCTTGAAACCGAGCCGAGCCTGACCCTGGGCATAGCCCGGGAATCCCTGGTGGTCGGCGGCACGGTCTTGCCGCGGGACAATCCGGTTTTTCGCGAATGGGCCAGCGCCCTGTTTTCCCGGGGCATCGCCGCCCTGACCCTCAGAAGCGACCTGGGGGCCGATGGGTTACAGGGCTTTTTGCGATTTCTGCAGTCCGCCCCCGACACGGCGACCATTGAAGCGAGTGAGTTCGAACACCTCGAGATCCGCACCGTCGACTACCGGGGACTGCTCGCCACCGAGGTCGACAAGATCTCCTCCAGTCCCCAGGAAAAAACCGGCAATTTCTGGGAAGGGTTTGTCCACGGCATGCTCGAAGGGGTGCTTGACCCCGATGGCGAATTTATCGCCACCACCGCCGACCTCGAACCCGAGGTTATTGCCCAGCTCGCCAATGGCCACAACAAAGGGGCGCGCAACAGCGACCCTGGCACGGCATACGCCTCGGCCATCCACAACCTGATCGATCAGATCGATCGCGAGGACCTCGAAGAGCGTTTCGACCTGCAGACCCTGGACAAGCTCGGCCTTTTCGTCAGCAAACTCAACCCCAAGATCCGCCGCCAGTTTCTCAGCGGGGTCTTCGGAGCCCTGGACCAGCGCGAGGGGACGGCGCGGAAGATTCTTGAGCGCTTTCCCGACCAGGTCATCCTCGAAATTCTCGAAGACATCAACCAACGCCCCGACTATGCGCCGCCGCTGGTGGTGAACCTGCTGCAGCAGCTGGGCAGCAACCCCGCTGCGGACTGGGACGCCGAACCGCGCAAAGACCTCCCCGACCTGCCCCAAGGTGACATTGAAACCCGCCTGCGCACGGTATTCCAGCAGGACGCCACCGCGACAACCGAGCAAAAGGAGTATCGCTCGACCCTGCGCAACTTGCTCGCCATGGACCAGGCCCCCGCCACCCTTAGAGACGAACTGGAACAACTTCGCACCACTCTGATCGGCCAGAATATCGACTATCATCTGACTGCGGTCATTGCCGAGATCGCCTCAAAGCCGCGCTCGGATGAGCATCGACAACGTCTGCAGCAAAGTTTTGCCGAAATACTGGCCCAGTTGCTTAACACGTTTGATTGTACCGCCCTGCTCAAAACCCATGAACGGCTTTTTCAGCGGCAGGATTTCGGGCTGCTGGCCGCTTTTGCCACCCCCCAGGTGGCGGCGCAGGTTGTCGAAGGCCTGCAGGGGGCGGACAAGACCCAGGCCCGGAAGATCCAGGCGCTGATACGAAAAATCGGTGCGTCCTGCGCGCCCCCTCTTCTCGAGCGCCTGGCCGAAGAGCCGAACATGTCGAAACGCCGCTACCTTCTCGAGCGGCTCTTTGAACTAGGTGACGGCGTCATCAAACCGGCCCTGGCCAGATTGCGAGATTCACGCTGGTACCTGGTCAGAAACCTGATCCTGCTGCTGCGCCGGCTGAACAACCCCCAGGTGGTGCCCTCGATCCGCCGCCTGCTCGGCCATCCCCACCCCAGGGTCCGCCAGGAGGCCCTGGGTGCCTGCTTCCACTTCAAGGATCCCGCAGCCGACAGGTACCTGCTCCAGCACCTTGGCTCCGAGGACGAAAACCTGCGCCTGCAGACCATTCCCCTCGCCGGCCAGAGCAGCAGTCCGGCGGTGATGAACCGGCTCCTCGAGTTACTCAGACAAAGCGGAACCTCGGAAACCGATTTTTGTCTAAAACGGGCCATTATCAAGGCCCTGGCCGAGATCGGCGACAGCTGCGCCCTGCCCGAGCTGGAAAATCTGCTGCGGGCAAAGTCGCTGCTGCGCCAGACCCAGGTCCAGAGACTCAAGACCGAAGTCATTGGCTCGCTGATCCACTACCCGGCCGCCGAGGCCCTGGCCCTGCTCGATCGCCTGAACCTCTCGGGACGCGGGGAACTGGCGGTGCTGGCCGCCAAGGTCCGCGCCTCGATCGCCTGAACCTCTCGGGACGCGGGGAACTGGCGGTGCTGGCCGCCAAGGTCCGCGCCTACCTGCAGGCGAGGGGAACATGAGCGCCGAACGCAACGAAACCATCCAGGAGTTTCTGCGCCGGCTGGTGACCGCCATCAGCCATGCCGAGCTCTACGCCCTCGAGCATGCCCAGGTCACCCGACTCTGCAGCGCCGCGCGCACCAGCCTGCACTCGGTCCTTGAAACCGGCGAACTGTCGCTGATGGTGGTCGAAGACCAGCTGGTGGTCGATGACCGGCCGCTGCCGCAGAGCCTTTTTCTGAGCCGCTTCGAATTGCTTGTGAATGGCGGCGGCCAATCCTTGTGCTTTCCAGTATTGATGTGAAGGAGTCTTTGACGCAGGGGCCTGCTCGCCTAAAAGAGAAGATGGCTCCATCATAGGCGCGGTTTCGATATCAAGGGTCGGTTCCAGTTGGTCTTCATGATCTCTTTGATTGCCCATATCGAACACCTCATCCTACACCTGAAACCATTCAGGTTAGATTTTCATTTGTTACTTTTAAAAAGAGGCCGCCCCCCGGGTTATGTCGCTGACCGATTACGATATCAGTCAGGCGAATCAGGAATTCGATCGTTGTCAGTGCCCAGTTTGCCATGTTTGATAAGAGCAATACGGATACGCTCAATTAATTGTCGGGGGCTGAAAGGTTTGATGATGTAATCCTCAGCCCCTTGGCCCAGTCCCTTTAAAACATCGGCATCCTGACCTTTTGCGGTCAAAAAAAGACATATAGGAGTCTCATCACCGAGCTGCTCTCGAACTTCGGCCATTAGCTGATAACCGTCTCTGCCAGGCATCATGATATCGACTATCATGACATCAAATGGTTCTGCCAGGGCTTTTTCAAGTCCCTCGTTGCCATCCCGGGCGGTGGAAACTTCAAAACCGGCTTTCTTGAGTTTGGTTTCTACCAGATGAAGGACATCGGCTTCGTCATCAATTGCAAGAACTCGTATAGACATGGAAACCTCCTATATGAAAGGTAAAAAAGCAGACAAGAAAATTATAAAAAAGTACTCTTTGGTGTTTTAAAAAAAGAACCGGGACGGATATTTCCCAGTAAAACAAAAATCTGCCCCGGTTTCGTATTTATGCTCATCCAGTAACTGCGGTTGGGTAAAAATCAAATGCTAACACCTGCCTTCAATTTATTCATTTACAATATTTGATGAAATCGTAAAAAGTCTATTGAGTCTTTTTAGATGGCTAAGTAAAAATTTCGATATACAAGGTGTAGTGGCGTCGCGGAAGCGGAGGCATACATATGGTATGTTGAGCATTCCGCGTACCCGCTACAACACAGTAGATCGGACTTTTTACGACGCCATCAATATTTAGTCAGATCACATTGCCGGCATATTCTCAAGAAGATCAATTATTTTCAATGCAACCTCACCGAGAGAGTGGGTTTCTTTCATTGTGGCATCAGTTTTCGGAGATTTCCCACTGGCGTGCATATCCATCATTGCATCACCACCCATCACTTTGGTAATGAGTGACTTTGCATCTTGAAGCATCATCTTCCCATGATCAATAGAAAAAGTGTCAACGTTCCCAGCCATACCCATCTCGCCCAGCATTGTGATGTTTGAACCCTCAGCAGCCATCGCCATGGCATGATTTATAAGTCCATGCTGATGATGCATGGCCATCATGTCCTCTGGAATGTTGTCATTTTTATTCATTTTCACAAGAATATCGTAGGCTTTAACCATTTCCTCGCCAAGATCATGGGTTTTTTTCATGTGAGGGGACATCGATTCACCAGTCTTCATCATGCTCATCATTTCCGGGCCGGACAAAGACCGGTTGATCATCGCTTTTCCCTTTTCCATCATTTCATGGCCATGCTCATGCCCGATAGCATCAACCCCGGGAGCCATCTTCATGTATGAGGTCATTATCATATTTGATCCCTCTGCTACCATAATAAGGCCATGGTTCATCATGCTGTGGAGGTGATGCATCTTCATCGAATCGGTGCCCTCACCCTTCATTGCTCTCCAGCTAATTTTTTTCTGCGTGGCGCAGCTAACCAGCAAAGGAGCCATCAAAAACATCATTACAATCAATGCAATTTTTTTTCTTTTCATCTGTTTCTCCTTCTTGTCAATTAATTAATGAACGCAATAGGCGCACGTGAAGAGAGATTCTCCACTAAAGGCTTCTAATGATAAATTTCCAGTACCACATCATCCATAGCAGTAACTCCAGGGTTATCGATAATGAATGGCCAATGAAGTAAACCTAAGTTTAACGACCAATGAAGTCAAGATGCAAACCATTTTTCGAATGCTTTTAACAGGATGGTAGTCATTTGAAAAAAAAAGTGATTGATTATTTCTAATTCTATGACTATCAGATCTTTTTGTTGTTTTTTTTTGATCCAATTTTTTTTTTTGACTTACTCCTCTTGACATGGTGAAAAAACAGTCATACATCTGATTAAAAAAAGAGCGGGTCACTAAACCATCTACTTTGGCAAAAAGTGTGGAATTTTACTCTGTATAAATTTCCTGAAATCACTCAGCTCTCTAGCAAAGGCAGAATAAGAGCATAAATAAGAATGGAAAGCCCCAACCATACTATTTCGGTGCGATATTATTGTGGGTTAGACAAGAATATCGTATGATGGCTGGGAAAAAAGAGGGCTCCCTCTCTTTCATTTATAAAATTTATTTGCAGTTTTATGAGACAGCAATGTGGTAAATAATATTTTTTATTTATGTAATTCCAGTCATTAAAAACAGAACAATAAATTACAAAAAAGAAAAAGGAGAAAACATGAAACACTTGAAAAGGGTTATGAGTTCGGCAGTGATCTTGCTCGCCATTTTCCTATTGGCTAGTTGCGCTCAAAAGAAAACCATGTTTGTAGCCGACGATCTCAACGCGAATCTTCAGGGAAATTACGAACAGAAAGTCGATAATTTTCTCATTATCTTTGACAATTCTTCATCGATGTTTCTCAGCCCCACCAGTAATTTCTTTTCACCTGCAATGAAAATCGACCAGGGAAAAGATCTTGTCAGCAATCTGAATCAGACTATTCCTGATCTTAACCTCAATGCTGGTCTGCGCAAATTTGGTGGCCAGAATGAACTTATCTATGGAATGGAATCCTACAACAAAAAAGGTCTCGCTGATACTGTGCAGACCATAGGCGCACCGGTTGGCTACAGTCCTTTAGATTTTGCTTTTTTCTCGGCGGTCGATGATCTGGCAGCTACTTCCGGCGACATTGCGGTCATTACTTTTAGTGACGGCGAAGATATGAGCTCGACACCCGTTGACATGGCCCAATATCTCAAAAATCAATTTGGTAACCGGCTTTGCATTTACACCGTCCATATCGGCACGGACCGCAACGGTGCCAACCTCTTAAAACAGGTTGCCGACGCCGGCCAGTGCGGTTTTGCCACCAATGCCAAGAATCTCTCTACTTCGAGTGGTATGGCTAATTTTGTCCAACAGGTCTTCCTAAAGGAAAAAGTCGATCGAGACAGTGACGGTGACGGTGTTCTAGATAGCAAGGACCGCTGCCCCAACACACCAAAAGGCGCTCCGGTTGACAGTTCTGGATGCCCTTTAGACAGCGACAAAGATGGCGTCTTTGATTATCTTGACAAGTGCCCCAACACGCCGCAAGGTCTGAAGGTAGATGCTACCGGTTGTCCATTACCGCTTAAAGAAAGAGTCGCAATCACCTTGCTGGTGGAATTTGACTTTAATAAGGCGACTATTAGGCCTGAATACCATGACCAACTTTCAGGTGTTGCGGATTTCCTGAAAAAATATCCTGATGTACAGACCATAATCGAAGGCCATACTGATTCGGTTGGTCCAGACTCCTATAACCAAGGCCTTTCACAGAGAAGAGCAGACAGTGTCAAGAACTATCTGGTTTCTAAATTCGGTGTAAAAGCTACACGACTGTCGACAAAAGGTTATGGAGAAAGTAAACCAATTGCCACCAATGACAACAAAGAAGGCAGGCAGAAAAACCGGCGCGTTATGGCTGATCTTTTTACCGAGGCCACCAAGTAACAGGTGCACCGGATTTTCTACATTTGATCAATAAAGAACCCCGGGAGAAATTTGGATTTCTCCCGGGGTTTTAATTTTATATAATTATCTAATTCTCATCCGAAAACTGTTTTTATTCCTAATGTTGGAACAAGTTGTTTCCATCTGGAAACTAGCGAGTTTAATGTCAATCATAATCATCTGTTATAGTTGCGTTTTTTAGAAATCGAGTTCTATAGAGGTCACTAATTTTAACATTAATTACCACAAGAAGGAAAAGATCAACTTCGTGAGAAATGGCAAAGCCTTTCGCCAAATGATAAAAAGAAAATTTTACAAAAGATTGAAGAACGGAGCAAACAAAGGCAACAGTTCAAACAACAGATCCAGAACCGTTTTAAACAACACCAACGCCAAAACCGGTAATTTGATTAGGATAAATGACTGGATTAAATCTGAGCCAACAGATAAATTTTATCCAGTTCAGCTGAGATACGCAAAATTAAACAATCGGTCTCAGATTTAAAAATAGACCTGAGATCTTTGCATTTTAGATGTGATGAATATCAAATTATCACGCTCTTAAATTCCATCATTCTCAGGATGCATGATGTCCATGTGGATGTCCATGCCGCTCAACATAGTGGATTACACCCTCCCAAATTCTTTTAGAAAGCCAGTAAAGCCCGACAAAAAGAATGGTTAGGAACAAAAAAAACAGCGCGCTTACAAACAGAAAAAAAAGTATATCTATCATCTCGCACCTCCACTTTCTTAATGGATCTAATTTCTTTTAGTAAACTATAAGATCAAAAATGAAACAGACCAGTATGTATTTTGACTGGTCAGATTTTTTTTGCTCAAATAAATACAAGATCACAAAGATGGCTTCAGTGGCAATATGATGCAAGGATAAATAGGGTAACTAAAGTGGAAATGTTTGGTAAACAATCTCAACTCATTCTTTCTTTGGAAAAAAGTTCTCATAATATTCAGGATAAAGTTTTTTGGCACACTCTGGACATATCCCATGACTAAATTCAGCATCAGAACGATCACGAATATATTCTTCTATTTGATTCCAATACCCCTTGTCATCACGGATTTTCTTACAGGCAGAACAGATGGGAAGTAAACCGCTTAGTAGATTGACTTCTTCTAAAGCACTCTGCAGTTCTTCAATTAAATTTCCTTTGGCATCCTCAGCACGTTTTCGTTCACTAATATCCTGAAAACTTTCAACTATACCAATAAGTTCCTGGTTGGCATCAAGGAACGGTCTCGCTGTAACAATGAAGGTCTTTATTCTCCCACTAGCATCTTCTTTTGTTGTTTCACAAACAACTTCCTTTTCGCCATGCAATATCCGATCTAGGGGACATTTCTCGGTGTGACAGCTTTTCCCGGGACGCGACTCAAAACACTTCTGTTTGGCTGACTGGTTAGCAGAGAGTCCAAAAAAATTATAATAAGCCTCATTCGCCTGCAGTATTACATAATTTTTATCTGTAATACACAAGGGGATGGCATTATTAAAAATACTTTCCAGGGTTGCCCGTGATTGCCTGAGTTCTTCGGAGACCTTCTTGTGTTTTTTAACTTCAACTTCGAGTGCTTTGGATGTTTTATTCATTAAGGTTAAGGTATTTTGTATCAGAAGCAGCACCAAAAAAACAAACAGCGCCCCTCCCAAAAACACTATAGCGCCAATGAGTTCATAAAATTGCTCAATAGTTTGAAACTGAAGAAACAAAAAAACACTATAACCAAGAAGAAAGGAAACCATGAGACTGGTTATTATCACCCATTTTTTCTTGGTTTCCTGGGATACGACCTTATTAATTTTCAAACTGGTAATAATGGAGATGACCATGAAACATGTGCCGATCAGAACAAAAGCGATAGAGATTTTATGCAGAAAGACAGTTTCCATGAGAGTTAATAAAAGGTGGGGAATAAATTTACATATTTCAATTTTCAGGTCAGATTGTCTGTGTAGCGGAATATAAAATTAGATTCTTTCACCCGACAAAAAAATACCACTCTACCCTTTCACATGAAATATTGTCATCGACAATTTATCCCATTTATCTTAAGAACCGATTTTTTTTATGAAAATGAATGATATGAAATCAGAAAATACCATTTTTGGGAATGGAAATCTTCAATAGCTTGATCCAAACCCTGGTTTCAATAATATGCCGATTAACTTGCTGATGCAGATGTGCAGCACTGAACGCAGTATTCAGCTATAAAATTGAGAACTAAATATTTTTCTTGACAAAACCAGAAAAAACATACATACTGGTCGGTATGAAAGAACGAGTTAGAAATCCAGATCAGTCCCGCCAGGCCATTCTCAAGTCTGCTCTGCGAGAGATTCATCATAAAGGATATAAGGCTGCCAGTGTCAATAACATCGTTACCAATACAAATCTGACACGTGGCGCCCTTTACCATCATTTTCCAAATAAACGTGCTCTCGGGTTTGCAGCGCTTGAAGGAATAGAAGAAAAACTTCAAACAACCTGGGTAAAACGTCTTGAAAGCTGTGAGGATCCGATTGCCACGCTGGAGGAAATGGTGCGCAATGACTGCAGTCATCTGGCCGATGAGGATATTTCCTTAGGCTGTCCCTTAAATAATCTGGCACAGGAAATGTCCTCCCTTGACGATGGTTTCCGCCGCAAGGTTATGGAAATTTATAATATATGGCGACAGGCCGTTGCCGACAGTCTCCGGCGGGGCCAGAAGACCGGTCATGTTCAGAAGTCCGTCGATCCATTTAGCACTGCAACTTTTCTGGTCGCTTCATTAAGCGGTGGTCGTGGCCTGGCTAAAACCGCTCAGAGCATTGATGTACTGGCAGTATGTACCGATAATTTAGCTCGCTATATTGAAACCTTGAGACCATAAATTACGTAAACTTTTTTTTAACAATTCTTACATACCGACCGGCATGAATGTAAGACGAAGGACTACACATCATTAACTAATGGAGGGTGTTATGAAAGAAAAAGCCTGGTCGCCATATGCTGCAGGAATAGGACTCGGCCTTACCTTGCTGGCAACATTTTATGTTTTTGGCTGGGGACTGGGAGCATCAAGCGCCTTTTCCCTCACTGCTGCCGTGGGACTCAATGAAATCAACCCGGAATTTGCAAGTAGCCTGAAATATCTTACAAGATATCTTGGCAGTAGTGCTCCCTTTAAAAACTGGATAATTTTCGAAGTCAGCGGTCTCCTTTTTGGTGCCCTGATCGGAACCATGCTGTTTGGAAAATTCAAACTGAAAATTGATAAAGGTGAAAATCTATCCACGGCCATGAGAATAGGCGCAACCCTTGCGGGAGGGATTCTTATTGGCTTTGCCAGCCGGCTGGCCTGGGGGTGCACCAGCGGTATTGTTCTGTCCGGCGGAGCCCAGTTGGCAGTGGGCGGTTGGCTCTTTGCAATTACAATGTTCATCAGCGGCTTTGTTGCTGCTCCACTTTTCAGGAGGTTATGGTCATGACTGGTCCACTTTCAAGTTTCGGCGCCATAAGCGGCAACCTTGGATTTTTGCTTGCCATTCTTATCGGAATATCCTTTGGTTTTTTTCTTGAACGAGGCGGCCTGGGCAATCCCCGAAAATTAATCGGCGTTTTCTATCTCAACGATTTCACTGTCCCCAAGGTAATGTTCACAGCGATTGCTACTGCCTCTGTAGGCCTGTATCTTATGACAGACCTTAAAATTATTGATATGAACAAAATGTGGATTGTCCCCACTTTTTACTGGCCCCAAATCATTGGCGGCGCCATTTTCGGTATCGGCTTTGTTGTCAGCGGCTACTGCCCCGGTACAGCTGTGGCTGGGCTCAGTTCCGGCAGGATAGATGCCTTTATCACCTTACTTGGTGTCGGTGCCGGCTCCCTAATTTATGCCGTTTTCTATCCAGCCCTGGAAGGTTTTTACGATTCCTCGTCAATGGGGTCCATTACCCTACCGCAACTCATGCACACAAACCACTGGCTGGTAGTGGCGCTCGTGGTAGCTATGGCTCTCATCATGTTTGTTATGCTTGAGCGCTTTGAAAAACGGTTAGCTGGCAGCACAACCACGTATCACCATGAAAAAAATAACCATCTGCAAGAAGGATCTATGATGCCGGCTAATAGCAAATGCGGTCCATACTACTGAGCCCCGTCTCTCCCCGGTGGAACCAGGACAAAATAATAAAAATACATTACGTGCATCACTTCGTTTCAAGAGACTCATGATTTCTTACGTTGACCATCTACTATTAATGAATATTTTCTCCTTAAAACGGAATATAGTTGTACTCGGGCGTAGGCGTTATGCGGCTAGTTTTTTTCCTACTTGCATATCCTCCGTTTAAATTAAAACATCCATCAAGGAACCTGGATGCTACAAGGAGGAAAATATGAACATAAAATCAATTTTATTTATCTTTTCAATTGCGCTGATTTTTCAAATTGCACACATCCAAGCCTTTGCCGCTGGGGGGGATAGTGATAGTGAGAGTTCTTTTTCATTCACCCCATCCTCCTATGACAAAGGTAAAAGAGAAATTGAATCGAAAAATTACCAGGGCGCCCTCACCCATCTTAAAAAAGCCATTGAGGAAGATGGCAGCAATGCCAATGCCTATAATTTGCTCGGTTACAGTTTTCGAAAATTAGGCCAAACAGAACAAGCTCTTTTTCACTATAAGAAGGCACTGGCGATTAAACCAAATCACTTGGGCGCCAATGAATATCTTGGCGAACTCTACTTGGAAACAGGGCAATTGCAAAAGGCCGAGGAACGCCTTGAAGTTTTGGATAAGGCCTGTTTTTTCAGATGTGCTGAATATGACGATCTAAAGATGGCTATTGAGAAATACAAATCACAAAAAAAATAAGCTGCCCAACAGGTATTTAGCTGCTGCTTTCCAATTCAGTTTTTGCAACATGGAGGGCAGAAACAATAATATCTGCTTCAACTGCCCTCAAACCCGTCCATTCAGCACTATCTTTAATTCGCTTAATTTCCTCCTTCCATTTTTCAGCATATTCAAAATCTGATTCAAGAATTGATTTAGCAACATAGTCTGTTTCACGATTTCCACCTTCAAAATAACCTATCATTGCATCTAATATTCTGCATGTATCGTTTTTTTTCATAGTACACACCTTTTCATAAACTAACCAAATATATTCAAGCCTCCTCGCATCAGGTAAGCCTGGGACTTCGAAATAGAGAGAATACGCTCATTGCGCAGTTCATGACCATTTTATTCTATCTTTAACAACACATTTTTCTCAATCTTCATTTATTAAAACACGAAATGTGCCGATAATACTCCAATATACGCAGACTTAAGGAAATATTAACTCTGATTTAACAACACATATAATCTATATCACCTTAATTATACTAAATAATTACTACGGAATGTATACCCAAAAAGCATCCCAATATCAGCCCCATGTAGAGGTACGACCATGAAAAAAAAAATTATATTACCCGCCATATGCATACTTATATTTTTAACCCCTCTAAAAGGATTAAGTGAACAAATTGTCTTGGCAACAAAAGCACATACAGCTCCAACAATAGATGGAGTGGCAGACGACGAAGCATGGCAGAATTCCCAGGCTACAGTAACGCATGATCCCATAACCGGTATCGATATACATATAAAAGCAATTTACACTGGTGATGATGTATTTTTCCTGGTGATATTCCCTGATCCGGATGAATCACGGATACATAAACCATGGACATGGAATAAAGAATTAAAAAAATATGAAATGGGGCCTGAACGTGAAGACACTTTCATTTTTAAATGGAACATGTCCGCCAGTGCGGTTGACTTAAGTATATTTGGAGATGATCCTTATGAAGCTGACATATGGTTCTGGAAAGCCAACAGAACAGATCCTATCGGCTTTGCTGATGACAAAGTGCATTTATTAAATTTTAGCAGCTCTCAAAAATCAATGGAATTGATGAGTAAAACAGGCAAGAAAATGTATTTAATTAGAAAAGGGGATGCGGGATTACCTGCCTATAAAGGAAACATTCATGTTGCTTACATTGGTGATAAAGTGCCATTTTATAGCCATCAACCTCCAAAGGGCAGTCGCGGTGATGTCAAAGCTAAAGGAATGTGGCGTGACGGCAGATGGACCATCGAGTTTACCCGAAAAATGGCAACAAAACATTTAGATGATAATCAGTTTCAAATTGACCGTTCATATCAATTTGGCATTAGCCGGCATGAAATTGCCGGTAGGGAAATCGATCCAAAGCAGAGTCAGCCATTATATGGTGCTGGTGATACTTCTGAAAACTTGATTTTGAAATTTAGCAAGTAACGCTCAAATTTTTTCTTTTACAGAGAAACCTGGTGGAAAGATGAACATTTCATACGATGCGGCACGGAACTTCGGGTTAGGCTTTATTCTGCTGTTTCTTGTTTTGCTGGGCACCATTCCCAACTTCATGATGCAGCAGGTTTCAACCCCGGTTGCCACTAATACAGCAGCATTGAATGAAATGTTAATCGCGGTCAAAATAGATGATGCATTTCAAAATGTTCAAGATGAATTTAACAAACTCTTATCCGGAGTAACAGATAATGAACAAATAATTTCAAATAAAATAAAAGAAATACAATACCATATCGACAATTTTCCAAGCAGTCATAAAAATGATCATATCACGGAACACAAAAAGGCGATTGACAGTTTAACTGAGCTTACTAAAAAATTTTCATTCGCTGTTGAAATATATAAATCCGAGATATCAATTGATCCATCGGCAGACTCTACCCTCATGATGGGTCTGCTTGCGGAAGAAATCAAAGAAGAAACAAAAAAAAATATTTCGATTGTTTTAAAAGACATTCATCATGACATTCACACCAATTTATTAGCTACAACAACAGTCATAAAAAGGATGCAAAAAATTTCCGGGTTGGTCCTGTTGGCCGGCCTTATTTTTGGCTTTGCTGCTTTTTACTTTATGGTGAGATCTCTTAATCAACCTATTGATCTTCTCTTAGAAGGAACTGAAAAAATAACAAGAGGTGATTTATCGGCAAGAGTTAAAATATTGGCTGGCGATAAAATCGGCAAATTATCGCTAGCGTTTAATAACATGGCCGAGGCGTTACGAAAATCTGTACAACACCGTAAAGAAGCTGAAAAAAAACTTTCTGAATATTCTATTTCTCTGGAAGAAAAAGTGAAAGAAAGAACCCTTGAACTTGAAGAGGAGATTATTGTCCGTAAAGAAATAGAAGTTAATCTGAAAGCAGCAAAGAACCAAATTTCAAAAGAGATGGAAATGATCGAGAGAGCCAACGTTTCATTCAAAAATCTGCTCAAACGATCCCATGACAACATTGCTGAACGTTTTGATAACAAGAACCTTTTACAATGCTGGGAGGAGAAGAAATGCGGTGAAAAAGACTGTCCTTGTTTTCAATCAGATAATCTGCGCTGCTGGCAGGTAGTTGGAACCTTTTGCGCTGATCAAAAAAATGACGACCTTATCGACAAAATCAGAAGTTGTGAGTCTTGCGACGTATACGCGCATGCTACAAACAGTCCTATTTCTTCCATCGGTGAACAGTTTAATAATCTCATGTACATTCTTGAAGTGCGTGCTCAGGAGCTTAAAGAAGAACGTGAAAAGGCAGAGAATGCCTCAAAAATTAAAAGTGAATTTCTTGCAAACATGAGCCACGAGATAAGGACGCCGTTAAACGGAATTGTCGGCATGTCTGAGTTGGCAATGGATAGATGCACTGACAATGATCAGAAGAATTTTTTCATAATAATCAACTCAGAAGTTAATACCCTGCTGGATATTATCAATGACATTTTGGATTTTTCAAAAATAGAATCAGGCAAGCTCGAGGTTGAAGAAATTCCCTTCGATCTTGTTTCAACGCTTGAAAGCATTTCAGCTGTCAACGCCATGACAGCTGAACAAAAAAAATTGGAGTTTATATCTTTTATCCATCCTGATATACCGTCTAAGCTTGTCGGCGACCCAGGCAAACTACGACAAATACTGATGAACCTGATAGGAAATGCGATCAAATTCACCAAAGAAGGTGAGATATTTGTTGAAGCAAAACTCTTAGATGACTCTGGCGATAAAGTTACGATACATTTTCAGGTTACAGATACCGGAATTGGGATATCAGAAAAAAAACAAGCCCTTATCTTCGAGAGTTTTACCCAGGCTGATGGTTCAACAACCAGAAAATATGGTGGCACCGGTCTGGGCACAACAATCTGCAAACAACTAGTAAACATAATGGACGGTGAGATTGGTCTGGAGAGTTGTGAAGGAAAAGGCAGCAGTTTCTGGTTCAATTTAGTTCTAAAAAAACAAACCGAGAAACAGAAAAAAATTAGGCCAATAGAGGATGATAAGCTTCTAGGTTTGCATGTATTGATCGTTGATGACAACCATACGAATCGGTCAATAGTAAAGGCATATTTTACTACCTGGGGTTGTAACGTATCAGCTGTAGCAGGTGGTAAAGAGGCGCTTGCCAGAATAAAAGAATCTGAAGAATCCCAAAACCCATATGATCTGGTATTCACTGATCATCATATGCCTGAGATGGATGGTTTCGAGTTGGTTGAAACAATCAGATCAGATCTCAAACTTACCAAAATTCCCATTATACTTTTCACCTCAGCCCGAAGTTCTGGAGATAGCCTTCGATGCAGGGAATATGGCATCAACGGCTATCTCACTAAACCGATCATGCGAAGTGAGCTTAAATGCGCAATTAAAACTGTATTGGCCGGGGCTGATTATGAAGAAACTACAGAAAGTAAAGATTTGATAACCCAGCATAGTCTTTCTAAAAAATCTGGGAAGAAAATGAAACGAATTTTATTGGTTGAGGATTATGTTACCAATCAACAAGTTGCAATAATGCATCTGCAAGATGCAGGATATAATGTAGAGTTGGCGGAGAATGGCAAACAGGCCGTAGAGGCATATTCTTCGAAATTTTATGATGCTATACTAATGGACGTTCAAATGCCTGAAATGGACGGGTATGAAGCTACCAGAATTATTCGAAAGTATGAAAGGAAAAAAGGTAAAAGGACCCCGATTATTGCTATGACTGCTCATGCGACCACAGAGGATAAGGATAGATGTCTGGCAGCCGGAATGGACGACTTCATGTCCAAACCGCTCAGAAGAATAAACCTTTTTAACATGCTGGAAAAATGGCTGGTCCCAAATTACAAAGCAGTGTATGCACCTGACGCTGAAACAGAGTCAAATCAAAAAGCTTATCCTGAAACAAATGAAAAACCTCCAATGGATCTTAATATCGCCTTAGAAGAATTCAGAGGTGATAAAGAATTATTAATGGAAGTTGCAGAGGGTTTTATCGAAAGTGCTAAAACCAGACTCAATAATATCAGCAATGCCTTAGAGAAAGGTGACAGCGAAGTTATAAAAGGTGAAAGCCATACCTTGAAGGGTGGAGCAGGTATGATTTGGGCTGAAAAATTATCTCAGATTGGTTATGATCTTGAAAAATCAGGCAAAGAAAAAAATCTGGCCAAAAGTGCGGAGATACTTTTCAGTTTCAGAAAGGAATTTGATCGTCTTGTTTCCTTTGTTTCAGACAGACAATGATGGAACTAAATTATAAGGAGCAAAATATGAAATTACTGATAGTTGATGATGACCAGGTAATCCACCTTTCTTTCACCAAACCAATGACTGAGAATGGTTTTGAAGTTCTTAATGCTTATGATGGTAGACAGGCAATAAATATGGTTTGGGAACATATGCCGGACATAATACTCTTAGATTTAACTTTACCTGAAATAGACGGTCGCGATGTATGCAAAAAGATAAAAAATTCTCCTGAGACCAGTCATATTAAAATAATAATGTTAACCGCCAAGGAAGAACAGCATGACAGATTGTTGGGTTTAAAGCTGGGTGCTGATGAATATATCGCCAAACCTTGCACAATCGGTTTCCTGGAAAGAGTCATAAAAAAAGTAATGAAAAAAATGTAGGCAGAAAGAAAGGTTTGCTGTTTTTTCTGGGTAAATAACTCTGGAATCTCATAATAATGGTTATTTATGCAATGCGTCACCATCTTATAAATCATATTTTTTATTAATTTCTATCCTGGTTGGACAACCGCATACAAATGAGAAAGCAAAAGGAATTTTATAATTGCATTTCATTTCTTTGCTACCTCTGACAAACAATACACTATCCGCCGCCAACCTCTCCACCTCACAAACGAACTTGCTATTGCTAACTAAACATGCAAACTCTCTCTTGCATTGAAATGATCGATTCATAGTCCTATTTTCAATATCGAGCCTCATGCAATTATCACCGGTTTAGCATTTTTTTTAGATGATAGCACCCTCCTCTCTCTTATAAGAATTTGCCATAAATCGAGTACAATGTAAATGGGGTGCATTGTCGCACCAGGAAGGACTATTTTATAATTTTAAATGATTATTATTTCACAGGAACCAACACAAGTTCAAAAGTTGCTTCTGATTTGTCTTTTTCTGGATAGTGCTGAGTTATAAGCCGCTCATATCCAACTGTTGATACCATAATATGAATATGAGGGGGGCGTCCAACATACCCGGATGGATGATTGGATTCAAAAGAATAGCGACCTTCCTTATCAGATACGACCGTAGCCCTGTAGTCATCATTATATTGTCCATCCGGACCAACCAGCCACAACTCGATACGGCTGCCTTCAATAGGGTCACAATTACTTGCAGACCTGACTGTTCCTTTGAGTAAATATCCTTTACCAACCGTTGATCGAACCGGTGCACCTGGACGGTAAAATGGACCTAATATATCATGCCTGGTGGGTTCACACTCAAAACTCTCTGCGTTACTGATGTCAACGATAAGGGGGGAAAAAC
This sequence comes from uncultured Desulfobacterales bacterium, assembly GCA_945787595.1. The sequence goes on from CALZJV010000071.1 coordinate 25,137, forward strand.
CAACCAACAAAAAATAAAAGACAAAGAAAAAAACGAACATGTATTTAGCTTGTTTCAAAACAATCATAAGATCCTCCTTGAACATCTCGA
>CALZJV010000072.1 GCA_945787595.1 uncultured Desulfobacterales bacterium
AATTCCGGCTAGGGCAACGACCAATGCAGCGACGTAAAAGGCCGGATTCAAGCTGAATGTTTCGATGATAAATCCGAGCAAAATCGGACTTAACAGGCCAGCAGCCATTATGGCTGTGAAACGCAGACCCATGGCAAGACCGGACTGGTCGGGGTCCGTCAGGTCGGCGATCATCACCATTGACAGCGGCTGGGTCATGCCGAACCCTAACCCGAAAAGCGATATCAGGATTGCGAATCCTGCCACTGAAACCACTGACGGCAACAATCCGACCGCAAATATGATAGCCAGCATGGACACTGCCAGGATCTTTTTACGATTAAATGTTTTCAGCAGTCTTCCGAATATCAGCCTGATGGACGTCGACATGATCGCAAAAACAGATATCAAAATCCCAACTGTGAATTCCGTTAATCCTTCAGCACGCAGCAGGACCGGCAAAAATGAAGCTCGTAGATTGGCCGCAAAAATAATCGCAAATGTAAAAATGAGGATCATCAACACCTTTGGATCCAAAGCCAGCAATCCGGCCTGGCGGGCGTCTTGAACCGGATTGTATGATGATTTCGTAGAAATTGATTCTTTGGTATCTTTCAGCCCCAACAAAATTAATCCGGCACTCGACAACGCCAGGACTACCCAAAAAGCGACCGGGTAATCAAAGCGACCAATCAGAACCCCGCCCAGGATTGGCCCAACGCTGTGACCGGCCGCAGCGCCGAAACTAAGCCAACCGAATCCTTTCTCGCGCCGGGTAGCATCGGGCAGCCGTGAGATAAAAGCCTGGCTGGCAACCACATGCAGCAAAAAGGCAATGCCGGCTATCAATTGAGCGGTGATCAGCATTGAAATTGTGGCCATTTGGATCAAAATTGCGGCATTTAACATATTACAGAAGACACCGAAGACGAGCAGTCGCTTGACACCAAACCGATCTACCAATCCGCCGAGGGGTATCGATAGAAACACTGCAACCAGGCTAAATGAGCCCACGATAATTCCAATAATCGTTGGGCCGGCGCCCATTTTTTCAGCCAGCAATGGGATGAACGGAAAGATAATGCCGTGCCGTATAAAGTGTAATGTCAGAGAGATCAGGATTAGCCACATATTCATCATCAACCCGAGGCAAGTAGTCGTTCAAATATCCGAAGCAATAGAACCATATGTTTGCCTTTTTCTCAACAAGTATATAAGGCGAATAATCAAAAATGATTTCATCAAAATTCGCGAAAAGACTCATAAGAAGTACAAAGACATCTTTGATGAGGCCGTATCCAAATTTTGGGACTGTTATCATGCTGAAAAAAAATTGCATTCTCTCAGTGAATCCGCAGAAAAATCTAAAACCAAAACAATAGAAATCTTGACTTAAAACATGTAAATATAGTATTTTTATGTATTTACAGTTTTATTTCTGCCAGAAGCGAACGACCAAGCTAACAGCTCAGACAGGTTAAAAAAAGGAGATATCAAGAAATGGTAAAGCTTACAGACAATAATCAATATGTGGTCGATGAGTGCACCGTCAAAATTGTAACCATTGATAGGACTCAAATTAAAGGGGTTGTTAATAAAAAAGGTCTCGAGAGGACTTCTGATCTGTTTACAATAGACGATTCGCCTTTCATCATTGTTTATAAGGCAGTAGCAAAAGGCAATGAAAACAGAGTTTTCGCAGTTAATAAGAACCAGATCATTTGGGCAGAGTTGGAAGATAATGGTGAATCATAGTGGTGGATCAAGTCCAGCTGAAGTTTGAAAAATTCAAGCTCCAACAATGAGATGAACCGAAATATAATGCCGTGTCGTATACAGTGTAAGGTAAGGGAGATCAGGATTAGCCACATGGTCATCATCAACCTAAGGCAGGTAGGAATTCAAGTGTCGTCTGTCTTTGTATGATTTTACCATGGCATAAATTTTTATTCCCCAATTTCTAAGATATTTCAAATAGATGTGGATAAGTAGCAATATATCCGTCAGGAATGCAATCGTCATATGCAGCAATTTGACATTTATATAAAAAGATGTGTGTTCTAACTTAAATCCCAACAATAGGAATAATCCTGTCACGATCATTGAGGGTATCATTAGGGTGATAAATACATACCATGCTTTTTGGCCGGTGTTAAATTCACCCCTATAGGGCATGGGATTTTTCCGTGATTCTTTAATATGACGAATAAGCATCTTGATCCAGAGCCCGTCAATTCTTTTCCAGAGAAATACTTTTTTTAACCAGCGTACAAAATGATTTCTGTCGAGCATAAAATAAAGGAAAGGTAAGGCCCCTAGAATCACGCCGGTTACTCGATGGGTAAAATCGAGTACAAATATCTCAGCAGAAGGCAAGATGTATCTGTAGTGTGCCAGGGCCATGCCGCTGAGTGCCAATAGGACGATTGATACCGCCACCAGGATATGGATGATTTTTTCACCTCTTCTGAAACTGGCAGCGTATTCTTTCATCGGTTTGTCGACCTGAGGGCATGACTGTATACAGCGGTAACATCTGCGGCACTCCAAACCAACCATATGCTCCAACGCCATTGACGTTCGCTGATTCGGCAGATATATGAAACCGTGCTCTTCGGTCACTACAGGGCATGCATCCACACAGTTGCCACAGGACAGACAGGCCTTGTCCCCAATCACCGTTTCGTATGCAATCAGGCGGTTATTATCATTCATTCCGTCGGAAAGTAATCGCATGCGAGCGACAGGACATAGTATTTCGTCTAATATATAATCGGTCAAGTAATTCTTCGGCTGACTGCCGGCCTTCATAAAAGTGCTCCTTTTACTTACACCTAATCCGGACGGGCCGGAAATGGAAGATTGAAGATTGCAAATTGAATATTTTTGGATGTCGCTGCGCTCCATCCTTTTTTTAAATTCGAGAGAATACCCTTAAATATTTAAGATCCGCCTCTCTACCTGCTGTAAGCTGGCGGATCCGGTTTCGGTATTTCAACCCTGCGATAACCTAAGGGCTCACTCAAAAATAACTTCACATTTTATACGCCGATGCATCCCGCCTGGCTGCGTTGCGAAAGCTCGGAATATCCAGATATTCCTGCGTTTTTGGGCAACTAGGATTTCAGACTGAAGCACCCTTGGTGGCCTGCAATTCTTGATACCTCTTCTCAATCTCGCCCTTTTCAGTATTCTTTAAAGCTTGGATTTCTTTTTGATATTTGCCGGCCTTGATTTCTGCCAGTCGCTCAGCCAGCTGAGCAGGCGGTTGAATCAGATGTCGGCCCACCATTCTACGAATCAGCAGGGCAATGTTAAATGGCGCCAATTCAGCCGGGCAGCGCGCGGCACACAATCCGCAGGCGACACATTCTATGGAGAGTTCGACAACTCTGTGATAATCTCCGCTGATGGCAGCTGAGATGTAGTTCATGACTTCCAGATCCATCGGGCAGGATTTGGTGCAGGTGTTGCAGCCCATACACCGCAGTAGTTCCGGATAAAGTTTGAGGATGTTGCGATCATCGGGAATGGCCTTGCCAATATCATAGAGGGCCTTGTTGGCCGGAAAAAACGGCAGCTGGAGAACGTAAATATCCGGCTGGACGACTGTCTGGCAAGCCAGTCCGACCTGTAGCCGGTATTCGCCTTTTTTACGGTAAATGGTTGCGCAGGCACCACAGACGCCACCGCGACAACCGCACCCGCGTGTCAGTCGGTAGCCGGCATATTCCAGGGCTTTCATGATCGTCAACCCCCGGGGCACCGCGTATATTTTACCCATCACATTGACGGGTGTCAGCGTTATGAAATTGTTTTGCATGGCTGATCCTGCTAATTTCTCTTTATGTGCTTTATTTTAGTCAGAGCCTTTTCAAACCGGTATTCCGGGAGAATTAACGGCGATACTTTACCTGTTGTCAGATGTTCTTCTTCTAAGTTGGCATTATATGATTGAATGTGCTGCAGGGATAATTGGCCATGTTTAACTTGGCGACTCCTCTCGGCGGCATGGCGATCCGCCCGGCGGCCAAAAACAAATATATGCTGTAACGAATTCGATCCCAGACGGTTATGGCCATGAATGCCGCCTGTTGCCTCTCCCGCCAGTAAAACCTTCGCGCCATGGTCGGCTGCGATCAGTGCTACTGATTGCTGCATTTCATCGGGATAGGGTATGACGGCTACTCCAGCAAATGTCATAGACATTCATTCCGGCCATCTAAAGCCAGGCTAAAAAAATATGGTTATATATACTAAAAGTGATCGCTTCTGGGTTCTGGGTTCAAAGGTTATAAGATGCTGATGTCCATAGTTTTATATTCTATGGTTTGGATTGGCCTCTTTCACCGATTGGGTGACACATGGAATTCGACCCGATTGACGCGTCATACTATTGTTAAAGACTAGTTAGGACACTTTAACCGGGAACCGTGAACGTTGAACCGCTCAACATTGTATATATACAAGCATGCCAATTTTTCTGTCAACTGAATTTAATTAAGAAAATGAACTAAAATGAGCTAAAAATGTGGAATTCTGTCAATTTTATAAAAAATGATAGAGCGTAGCGTTTCCATAATTTTAGGCATTTTAGTCACTTTAGGTCACTTTAGGTATTCATTTATTTTTCAATATCCGCCTGTTATAACAAGGGGCTGAAGTATAAGCAAATATGACAAAGCAGAGTTTGATAGTTTTTTGGTGGTTGGAATTTTCATAATTTTAATAAACGAGCAACTCTTTTTATCCCAAGCAATTAACTGTTTAAATGACGTGGCTTTAGGAATGACCTAAGTTTCTGTTGACAGGCAGATTTGGGCGGTTGTATGTATAACCGGATCATTTGTAGCGACTAGGGTTTGGAGGATTCTTATCCAATTTTTTATCGGAAGGCTTAAAAAGGGGGATAAAATGAGAAAACATGCTTTATTTTTGGTAATCGTGATCCTGGCAACCTGCATGGTTGTACCGGGGGTTTTTGCGGAAGGCAAGGTTGTGGTATACAGCACCAACCAGCAGGCCCAAAACGACATGATGGCAACCGAATTTGAAAAAGCCACCGGAATTAAATGTGAAATGGTTCGGGCCGGTTCCGGCATTGTGCTCAAACGCATTCAGGCCGAAAAAGATCGTCCCCTCGGCGATGTTGCCCTGGGGCTATCGAAAATCCTCTTGAACGGCAACCTGGATCTCTGGCAAGCCCACAAAATTAAAGATTGGGATGTCTACCCGGCTGAATTTAAAGATCCCAACGGCCTGTGGACCGGCCAGATGGTGCATGTCATGGTCTTTATTTACAATACCACGCAGGTTACGGCTGCCGAAGCACCCAAGAAATGGGGGGATTTTCTGGATCCCAAATGGCAGGACCGGGTGGCATTTTGCAACCCCAACAATTCAGGCTCAGCCTATACCCAATTGACGGTGATGCTGGATCTCTGGGGTGGTGGTGATGCGGCCTGGCAGAAAGTTGAAACGCTGCTGAAACATGCCAAGGTTACCCAGCAATCCTCCCTGGTGTATAAGGGGGTTGCTTCCGGTGAGTTTCCTTCCGGCATCACCATGGAGTATGCGGGATACCGTTATAAAAAAGGCGGCGCACCGGTTGAAGTCGTTTATCCTGGTGACGGCACGGTCGCTTACACCGAAGGCGCAGCAATTATTAAAGACTGCAAAAATCTGGAAAATGCTAAAAAGTTTATGGATTGGGCTTCCAGTCTGGAAGCACGTGAGAAGATCGTCTCAGAATTCATGCGACGACCGGCACGAACGGATATCGATTTTAATGCTCTGGTGCCGGGGATGGTTCCATTGTCTCAGGTCAACCAAATAAAAAATTACGACCAGGCCCGTTGGACGGATGAAAGACCCGAGGCATTGAAAAAAGTAAAAGACATTCTGCTGCGGGTTAAGTAATTCGATCTAAGAACAGCGAGGGGAGGAAAATCTACAATACTGATGAATTAAGGTATATACTCTGTGGGAGCGGCTTCCAGCCGCGATTAGAGTCTCATGCTAGCCCGGTGCTCATCGCGGCTGGAAGCCGCTCCCACAGAGGTAACCACATGGCGCAGCAGAAATTGCATATTTTAAAGTTAAGTCACCAACATTTAGAATAATCTCTCCCCCGTTAGTCAGACACTGGACCAACCAACAGATTTTTCCCAACCCACCCTAAGGCAATCAAGGGAGTTATCTTACATGCCCGGAATTTCGATCAGGAATGTTATCAAACGCTTCGGCGATCTGGTAGCAGCCAACGACATTAACCTGGAAATCGAAAAAGGGGAGTTCTTTACGCTGCTTGGCCCTAGCGGTTGCGGCAAGACCACCCTGCTGCGCTGCATAGCCGGTTTTCTGGACCCCGAAAATGGACAAATTTTTTTCGGCGAGCGACGTGTTGACGGAATTCCGACCCACCAACGCGGGGTGGGCATGGTTTTTCAAAACTACGCGGTCTTCCCCCATCTGTCGGTTGAGGATAATGTCAAATACGGGCTCAAAGCCCGCAAGGTGTCTGCCAGGGAGCAGGAAGATCGTGCCTGCCAGGCGATCTCCCTGGTTCAACTCGAGGGCCTCGAGAAGCGTCTGCCGAATCAACTTTCAGGCGGTCAATTGCAGCGGGTCGCCATCGCCCGTGCCCTCGTGATCGAACCCGAGGTTCTCCTGATGGACGAACCGCTGAGCAACCTGGATGCCAAACTTAGAGTTGAAATGCGCGGCGAGATCCGCATGCTCCAGCAAAAAATGGGGATTACCACCATTTATGTTACCCACGACCAGGAGGAGGCTCTGTCGATCTCCGACCGCATTGCAGTCATGGAGTACGGCGTCGTGCGGCAGATCGGCAAACCCTGGGAAATATATGTTCGACCGGAAGACACTTTCGTTGCCGGCTTCATCGGTACTACCAATATGATCGATTGCGAGTTGACGGCCGATGAGGCAGATCGGCTGGTCGCCAGAAGCGGGCAGGTCACCTTCGGCCTGGTCCAATCCGATGGCCTGGTGCAAGGGGCAAAACTTCAATTAGCCATCCGCCCCGAAGCAATTACCATCCATGATATGGATGAACCCATCCCTGACGGTCACTGGTCATTGGAAGGGGAAATTGTCCGTTTCGAATATCTGGGCAGCATGATCAAATATGAAGTGGGTTTTTCGGGAGTTGTCACCCTTCTCGTCAGCAGTTACGATGCCGAGCCGGATAAGATAAAGACCGTCGGTCAGCGGGTAAAAATGTCTTATCCGATTGAGCGCGCCAAGATCTTTCGAAAGGATAAGCCTCAGTGAGAAATATATTCCAGAGTAAAAACCACTTCTGGAACCTGACCGCCCTGCTGATTTTCATTGCAGTCATTTATTTTTTAGTGTTTCCGGTCAGCAGGGTATTGCTCGGAAGCCTGCAGATCCGGGAAGGCGGCGCCTGGACCCTTGAACATTTCTCGTCCTTCATCAAATATCGCACCTACTGGAAAAGCCTGGCCAACAGTGTCGGCGTCAGCCTGACAGCCTCAGCCCTGACGATTGTTCTGGCGGTACCCCTGGCATTCATGGTCTCGCGCTGGAACATCCGGGGCAAACCCTTTATTATTGCGCTGAGCACCATCCCGCTCATGCTGCCCAGCTTTATCAGTGCATTTGCCTGGATTATCCTGCTGGGCCGGACGGGAATCGCCACCGGCCTGCTGCAATCCCTGGGCATACCCTTTCAATCTATCTACGGCTATAGCGGCGTTATCATGGTATTCACCGTGCAGTTTTACCCCTATGTTTTCCTGATGACCCTGTCCGGTTTCAACTCGGTTGACGAAAGTATCGAAGAGGCCGGCCGCAGTCTTGGGACCGGACCGGTTAAAACGTTTATCAAGGTTTCGATGCCGCTGGTGTTGCCCGGCATACTTTCCGGGACCCTGCTGGTTTTCATGACGGCAGTCGAAAATTTCGGCGTGCCGATGGTCATCGGCGAGCAGAAGCCTTTTCTTGCGGTTCAGGCCTATGTTGAATTCACCTCCGACATCGGTCAGCATCCGGGGATGGCCTACGCGCTCAGTGTGGTCCTTATTCTGGTGACCATGACCTCCCTGATGGTCCAGCGCTATTATCTCCGGAAACGCAATTTTATCCAGAGTGCCAAGGGGCGACCGCAAATCAAGGAATTGCGCGGCGGGGCCCGCCGCCTCGCCACCGGATACTGCTTTGCGGTGGTGACAGTGCCGCTGATTCCCTTCTTCGTCGCGCTGGTCATTTCATTTATGGAAATGCGGGGACCGGTAATCCATCCCAATTTCAGCCTGCAGAATTACAGCTATGCCTTTAGCCATATGGCCCGGCCGATTTTTAACAGTTATTTTCTGGCAACCGTGGCCACGATGGTATCCGTTGTGATCGGGGTGCCCGCCGGCTACATCCTCACCCGTCGCCGATCTATGATCGGCGATGGGCTAGATTTTGCGATTATGCTGCCGTTTACCATTGCCGGCACAGTGCTCGGTATTGCCTTGATTGTGATGTTTAATACCGGATTTCTCGTGCTGACCGGCACCTGGATGATTCTGGCGCTGTCCTACACCATCCGGAAAATGCCGTTTATCGCGCGTTCCAGCTCATCCATTCTTTACCAGCTGGATCCCTCGATGGAAGAGGCCAGTATTTCGTTGGGGGTCAACCCCATGAAGACGTTTTTTAAAATTACTATCCGGTTGATGGCCGGTGGAATCATCGCCGGTGCAATCCTGACCTGGGTCACGACCATCTCTGAGCTGAGCTCCACGATCGTCCTGCAAACCCCCGGCTGGTCGACGATGACAGTCGAGATGTTCCAGGGCATTCTCTCCGATGACATGGGGATGGCCTCGGCCTTTGCCTCGATCCTGATCGTTTCTGCGATTGTTCCGCTTCTGATCATCATCGGACGCTTCAAGGAGGAAGGATCTTCGCTATTTTAGTGATAAATACACAGGGAGAAACAAGGCAAATTTCAAACCAGTTGCTTCGGAAATTTTATAAGACATAAAAATCACAAATCTCAAGTATAATTAAGCACCAAATTTTCGTCATAGTTTTATTTTGAGTGGACCTCACAATTAGGGGGAATAAATGGGTATCGAAGAAATTGGAAAACCGGGTTTTCGCTATAGAACAGATTTCAAGCGACCTGTGCCGCATCTGATTGAGTCGTATAAGGGACTGATAAATCAGACCGGATGTCTAACCGGCAATGTCGGGGATTGCCTGGGAAGGGCGGCCGCAATGGATTCGCGGGTCAAAGGACTTTCGCCAGGGATGAAGCTGGTGGGACCCGCTCTGACCGTTAAAGTTCCGCCGATTGATAATCTAATGATTCACAAAGCACTGACTTTGGTGAAACCCGGTGACGTAATGGTGATTGATGGTGGCGGTGATCACTCCTGGGCTTTGCTCGGATTTCTGATGGTGTCGACAGCCATTAAACTGGGGCTGGCAGGCATGATCGTAGACGGCTGCATTCGAGATGCGGCAGAGATCAAAACATCCGGGTTCCCAATTTTTGCGGCCGGTATCAATCCCAACGGTCCCATGAAAGAAGGTCCGGGTGAGATCAACTATCCCATCCAGTGCGGGGGACAAATTGTTCATCCCGGTGATCTTATAGTTGCCGATGATGACGGCGTCGTCGTGGTACCCCGGGACCATGCGGTGGGTATCGTCGACAACGTCAAAGCGGTGATCGCCAGGGAAGAAAAAAGGCTGGCTGAAATTGAGGCCGGTGTAACGACCCGGCCCGGACTGGATGAAATGTTGCGGCAGAAGGGATTGAAATGAACTGGGAATTCGGAATGCGGAATGCGGAATGCGGAATGCGAGTTGCGAGTTCTGGGTTGCGGGTTACGCGTTGCGGGTTTATGGGCATATGGCAGAGCGCAATGACAAGCTGGCAATTCATGCAGCGAAATCCAACCGTTCAAGGGGCTGGGTTTCCAAGCAAGCATTAGCTGTTTGTGTCGGGGAAGTCGCCGTTGCTGCGAATATAATCTACCAGACCACCGGCCTCAAATATTTTAAGAATTATACCGCCGGGCGCGGAGGCTGTCACCGCAACGCTTTTCGTCAGAGTGTGGATGGTTATATTATTGCCTTGCGCCACAATTCGTAGTTTATCCTCATCGGTGATGCTGTCGGTAGCGGCTTCGATGGGCAGAAGACCGCCGTTAATGGCGTTGCGGTAAAAAGTCCGGGCAAAATATAGCCTTTTTCCGGGAGCAGTTGATGACCGATGCCTTCGCCTAAATCGAATAAAATGCAGTCGGTGTCATTGCAAAACCGGCGCATCGTATCATGCCGCCGGGCGACTTTGTCGTTGGGACAGGGCACGTAAAGATCCAGGACCATGATGATTTTGGCCGGGTCCTGGAGCTTGCCTTTTTCCATTTGATGAAAAAGGTCGATGGCCAGTGGACCTGAACCGTCAGTGGCCATGGCCAAATCAATGGAGGCAACTACTGTCTCACCGGCGTATGACGCCCGCCCGCAATGGGAGCTGATTATTTTTTCAGCGATGGTTTGATTCATGGTCTGAATGAGGTTACTCAGAGCCTTTAGTTTAAACTCTATTTTGACGTACTCTGGGTTGTGTTGTTGACAACTTTTATATAAGTCTTTATAAAATTACAACCTCATTTACGGAGAACACTGAAACTCTGAATCCCAGCACAAGGAGAATATATGAAAAGCATACTGATGGGCAAAGGCTCCAAAACTCTGGTCGAAGTTTGTGCAGCCGTTAAGCCCCGCGAAAATGTATTGATCGTGACGGATTTTATGATGATGACGATTGCAGAGTCAGTGGCTGCAGCCGCTTACCAGGCCGGGGCGGAGGTTATGATCGGCGCTATTTTGCCGCGCAGCGGGCACGGCCAGGAACCGCCGCCACCAATTGCCGAGGCCATGAAAAAAGCCGATGTCATATTTACGCCGGTTACTTATTCCATCACTCATACCCGGGCTGTCAAAGAAGCGTGTGAGGCCGGCAGTCGCATTATTGCCATGACGGACTACCGGGAACATATGCTCATCAAAGGTGGTTTGGACGCAGATTTTTACGAGACCAGGGACATGTGCCTGAAATTCGCCCGGGCCTTTGAAAAGAGCAGCGAGGCGGTGCTGACCAGTACAGCTGGAACCCATTTGACGATGCGCAAAGAAGGCCGTCCGGGCAATGCGCTGTTTTGCATTGTCGAGCCGGGTCAAATGTCGCCGTCACCCAACGTGGAGGCCAATTTTTCACCCACCGAAGGAAGCGCTGAAGGGATTATTGTAGCAGATGCCAGCATCCCCTACATCGACATCGGTGTTTTAAGTGAGCCGGTCACCGCCACCGTGGAACAAGGAATGATCACGGATATCAAAGGCGGACATCAGGCCAAAATACTGGCCGACGACCTTAAAAGTCGCCATGATCCCCAGGTATATAACGTGGCCGAACTGGGGGTGGGGCTCAATCCGAAGTGCATCATGCAGGGCATTATGCTTGAGGACGAAGGCGTCTACGGCAGCGTGCATATCGGCATCGGCACCAACATAACCCTGGGTGGGCATGTAAAGGCCGCTATTCACTACGACCTTCTCATGTGGGAGGCGACCATTGAGTTGGACGGCAACGTCATTCTGGAAAAAGGTCAGGTGAGGCTTTAGACTTTTACCGGTATTGCACTTGGAAAAAGTGGCCCCATCGGGGTAGTTATTTCAGCTCATTCCTTTGATACATATGCCTAAATTGCCTAAAGTTAAGGTATTCTGTCTATCTAAAATGATAGGATTCCACAATTTTAGATCATTTTAGTCATTTTGAATTTTAGTTCATTATCTTTTATTGGAGCGGATCATGAGCGAACACTATCTTGAATGCGTTGGCTGCGGCCGGGATTATCCCATGAGTACGGTTAACACCAGGTGCCATCAGTGTGATGAACCCCTGGAAGTAAGATTCAACCTGGGCTCCATACCCCACAACTGGTTCCAAACTCAACGCACCGGTTTTTTTGCCCGGCGATACGCCCCCTTTTATCCTTATCTGGAACCCAATCCATTATTTTCCCTGGGAGAGGGCCAGACATCCTTGCTTCGTTCGGTTTTTACGGCAGACAAATTGGGTCTTCAAGAACTTTTTTTCAAAAACGAAACTCAGAATCCAACCTGGACGTTTAAGGATCGGGGGACGGCCTGCAGCGTCCAAAATGCTTTTGCCCTTGGATACCGGCGCTTCGGTACCCTTTCATCCGGCAACATGGGGGCGTCGGTTGCTGCATATGGCAGCAGAGCCGACATGGACACCTTCATCATGTTAAAAGACAATGTACCGCAGGAGAAGATTGACGCCCTGACGATTTATGGTGCCAGGGCGTTTAAGGTATATGGTGATTACGGAGAGCTTTACGCCAGGCTGCTTGAAATCGGTAATCAGCAACAAATTTATTTTAGTCTCTCAGACGATCCCCTGCGGGTTGAAGGATACAAAAGTCTGGCATTCGAACTATTGGAGCAGATGGACGGTCAACTGCCGGATTATCTGGCGGTTCCGCTGGGTTCAGGTGGGCTTTGCCGTGGCATTCTCAAGGGGTTTGAAGAACTGAGAGACAGCGGGATTACGACGCAATTACCCGGATTTATCGGGGTTCAGGCTGTCGGGAATTCACCGACCGTTGATGCTTTTGAGAAGGGCGCCGACCGCATTGAACGCTTTCAAAATTCTTTGACGCTCGATCATGTGTTGGAAAATCCCTATCCACCCAGCGGCAATCAGGTATTGCGAAAATTGAGAGCAACCAATGGCCTTCTTCTGAAAGTCGACAATGAAGCCATTTTAAGGGCCATGCGGCTTTTGTCGCAAGAGGGAGTTTTCGCCCAGCCGGCTTCGGCCACAGCCCTGGCTGGGCTGATGCAGGCCGTAAATAAAAAAATGATACCGGCCGGTTCCCGGGTGGTTGTCGTCGTGACCGGCAGCGGCTTAAAATATCCTCCGGTTTTAAAAGATTTTAATTTCTCCCCGGTTTCCGTAGAACTCGATCAGCTGCCGCAGGCGCTTGAGGCAGTCCTGAAATAATGTAACTTCTCAATGCTTTCTTGGGATATGAAATTTTATGGGTAAATTTTTCAGGGTTTTGTTCATTTACCCTTATTCACAAATCAAGATGCGACGATTTTTTCTTCTATAGATATAATTTGATTATGTCAAAAGCTTGGAATGTGGTTGTAGTGGTTGTAGTAGGGATAGCAGTTATCGCCCGCTATGCACTGAAAACTGGGATTGAGGATATCACATATTTTCATGGCCTACAATAATTCCAGCTTTGTTGGAGCTATGGCTCCCTGGAAACCTGTCATTAGATGCATACGCCCGATGGTCGATCTCTTGTTCCGTTGATTCTATTGGGTTTCAATTTCGATTGCAATACCCTCAACATCTGAGCAGGTGTAGCAGAAGATGTTATAAATTGGAACGAATCCATAAAGACTGTTGGTAACTGAGATATTTATCAAGGCATCTCCGCCATTTGCAAGGGCGTTATCTATTGCTTGTGTAACTGTTGAGTCTCCCCATGGTACGACCCCTAGTAAAAAAAACCGGCAGGCACGCCCTTTGACAAGTCCAATCTCTTTAAATGAATAGGAGGAAGTAAGAAGTGAACCAGGATTTGCTTGGCTTTTTATCACCATTCCCATATTACCAGTTGAAGAACAACCTGCAATAAAGAATATCACCACCGACAAAATAATAGTCTTTTTCATAATAAACTCCTTCTTGCGGCATGGAAAATGCCCTTTTTTTAAGGTTTAGAACGAAAATTGAGTGCAACTACGATATGTTATAACTAGCCTTCGGGACTTATGATTTTAAGGATAATCAAGGTTAGGTTAATTTCAAGATGGCACGGCCCTTTCGACAAACCGCAATCTGCACACCGTCTTCTATGCTGGTTTAAGGGGGCCTGTGTTATACATTGTAGTATTAAAATTGCATTGGTTAAAATCAAATCGTATCAAGGTGTGGATACGACTTGATCTGAAAATCAGCAAGTTGTGCAATAATTTGGTTTTTTGTGGTTTGGAGTAGTGCCAATTTCCTGTTTTATGAAGAAGATAAAAAAGCGTCTTTTAGTTCTTCAGGAACAGCATTGTATTTGCACTCAAAGTCAATACAGCGGGCGCAACCTGCGGTATAAATCGATAAAGCCAAAACGCCCCATGACAAAACATAAAGCAGCAATAGTTCCCATTGAAATGTCATCCAATAAATTGGGTAAAAGGTAATCGTCAATACGGCGATAGGAGTATAGGTGCGGATATATTTGGGTGGAGGGCCGTTTTTTTTCTTCCTAATTTTTGGCATCCACCTCCACCAGAGGCATTCAAGCCATTTGGTCTCTGCTTTATAATATGCACAGTGAGGGCATCTTTGCAAAACTATATGGATCATATGAGCGCCGATTATGCCAAGGTAAAGAAAAAGCCATATAAGACTGTCCGAATATCTGAAAAGGGCAATAAAGGCAATTGAAAAGGGAACAAGGGTTATTAATTTTTCATGTAAAAAATCAAAAAGTGTTGTTTTGGTTAACAAGCCATATTTTGAGCATATCATATTTTCCTCCTGACTCCACCCTCCCTACCCAAAAGGCTTAAAAAGACCCATTTTTTTCCCTCAAGTTAGCTCATTTTGCTGAAATGATGCCATTGAGAGCAAAAATCTTGAGTGGATCACTTTTGCCCTTAATTTTTGTAGCCGGTAATTCTTTCAAGTGGAAACTATCATCCAATCTTCTTCTGGTGGTTGCGCTGATAATAATTTCCGTACCCAGATCCTTGTTTAAGCCCTGCAATCTTGAGGCCAAATTCACCGTATCTCCAATTAGGGCATAGGAAGGTTGATCCTCACTTCCTGTATTGCCGGCCAGCAACTCTCCCGTATGAATACCGACACCGTGTCTAAAAGGTACTTTTCCCTCTTTGACTCTGCTACTGTTTAATTCTTTCAGATTTTTTTTCATTTCAAGGGCGGCCATAACAGCCTTTTTAGCATGAGCATCGTATGACAGGGGAACACCAAAAGCAGCTTCTATTTCATCTCCCACATATTGTAGCACTAGTCCTTTATGCTTGCGAATAGCCTTTTGCATGGCTGTGAAATAAGTTCTCATGCTTTTGATGACCTCTTCAGGGTCATTCTTTTCCACAAAAGGGGTAAAATCTCGCAGATCCGCAAAAAGTACTGTTGCTTCCGCTCTTTCTCCATTAAGGGGAATACTGCCGTCAAGTATCTTGTCTCTGATTTCAGGGGTGACATATTTTCCAAATATATTTTTTACAAAGTTCTTTTCTTCTTGTTCTTTGTAGTTCTGAATGATTAGCTTTTTTGCTCTTTTACCGATATATCCTGAAACAAAAGCAATACCTAATAAAATAATACCTTTAAACATTGAAAACATTGCTAAGTAGGGGTGAGTGATGATATGACCCTGATAATCATATAATGTAAAACCAATCAAAATCATCACACTTGCAGTAGCACAATACAGAGAAAGTTTAAAGTCAAATCTGAGACCACTCATGGCGTTGATAAAGAAAAGCGCAAGAAATGCCGGAATATCAGTTGTTATTTCATAGATACTCCTGCTCATTGTATATCTTATAATAAGGACAAGTATGGATATAAAAATAATATCTAAAGTAACTAAGTAATATTTTATTGCTGAAAAATATTTCTTCGTTTTGTGATAGTGCCAAAGAAAGAAAGCCAGACATATGAAGGAAACACATAGGCTGGAAATTAAAACGAACCTCATGTTCAATGAGGCGCCAACAGATACTCTCGCAACACTCGCCATAAAAAGAATTAAGATAAAAACAGATATTCTGGCTATATGAATTTTCTTTTCATTCTGAATTTCTTCATTTTTGATGCTGCCGATTCTTGATTGTAAAACTTCTGGTTCATTTATATCCATAATTTACTCCTAACCAAAGAAAGCGAGACCCCAGCAGGTTTAAGTATATTTAATAATCATGCGCTTCATCATAAACATAATTACCTCCCTTGATTTTTATTCGCTTCGTTAAACGATAATAGTCAAAATTTCTTTGATCTATTTTAGAAGCTGAGTTCCCTTCAATGGGTGTTTCTATCATAGAGATTTTTCGTGGATCTGGAGTAAAGTACAAGGGAAGATGATCAAAATTAAATAATCGGGGACGACTCAAGGGTGTTGTCACTTGGAAAAGAGATCTTTTGCTACTCCAGTGGTGTTTATAAGATATTGAATATGAATTATTTTTCTTGCTTCATACTAATGAGTGTTATTCTCAAATGACACATTGAAGTGTTCAATATTACAGATTGCCAGAAAACAAGATATTACTCAAGTACAGATTTATTGAGAGTATCTGCAATTTCATAAAACTACAGATATGTAGATGCTATTCCCATAATTTAATTTTTACTTGATGGCATAAATCTTTTTGAGTTCAATAATACAGGTACGTTTACAATATCTCAACTTTGGAGCGTCTCAATTTTTTACGGATACTATTCACATATCGGTAATTGAGGCTCGTCTGCGATTCGTTGGAGAATATCAGGTTTTAAAACACATACAAAACCTGTGCTACACAGCAAATTCATGCATTTCATAAGATCATCGATAGGTTTAAATTTAGGCAGCATTATTATTTTGATCAATCAATAAATTTTTGCAACATTGCCTTGTCGTACCATCTTCCTGATGCCATAACCCCAAGAATATTTTTGATATTGGCTACGTCTTCAAGTGGATTATCGTTTATTAAGATTAGATCAGCCCTTTTGCCAATCTCAATTGTGCCGAAATCTCCGTTAGCATTCATCTCCTCAACTACTATCGCTGCATTGATTGTTCCCGTTTTGATTGCTTCGTAAGGAGTGAACCCATTCTCTGTCAGAATGCGCAATTCATCATGAATCGAAAAACCAGGTACGAGACCCATCCGTCCAGTACCGGCATCAGTTGCCAAAATGAGGTGGACACCGGCTTTCTTCAGATGATGAAGAAGCATTAAGTCGGCTTTGCGTTTATACGGAGCAAAAACCTCGCCCCCACGAAATTGAATTTGGTGCTTTTCTCGTCCCTTTTCGAAGGCATCCAAGTAGCTTTTTGGCAGGTACTTGTTCTCAGGTTTCGACAAAAATTTTTCTGGCTCAAAAAGCTTCTCAACAATCAGATCATCTAAAAAAAGGGTTGTACAGACGGGAATATTCTCCGATTTCAATTTGTTAGCAGTCAACGCCATTTTATTTGCGAGAATCTCCTCAATTTCCTCCATATTGGAATTCAAGTATGGTTTAAATTGTTGAAACGTTGCTACAATGACGTACGACATCCATTCATGCTCATTACTAAAATATCTTTTCCTATCAAAATCTACAAATTCCCAAAACAATTCCTCAATATGGGCTATTTCGTCCATGCCTTCTGATAAAATCCCCTCCAGCCCGACTTGAAATGGGATATGTCCTGCTGTGTATATATTAAGCTCCTTGGCGGTTGAAATCGCCCTGCGAAACTCATCTTTAGACAGGAATGAGTATAGCTTGATAAAATCAAAGCCTTTAGCCTTTTGTTCGCGCACCATTTCTTCGGGATTGCTAATATTTCCTCTGAGCTGCTCCCCGCAAGTGTATATTGCCGGGCCGATGAGTTCTCCCTTTTGGATTCCTGTTCGCCAGTAAAGGACATAGTCCGGAGATCTGCCTTTTGGACCAAAACACCTGATAGTTGTAACGCCATTGGCAAGGTACAGGAGAAGGGGTGATACCGGCCATTCACTCAATGAGTCATCCCAGTTATCTCTTGTATGCATATGCATATCAGCCAGCCCCGGCATCAGATATGCTCCCGTTCCATTTATGCGTTGCGAATTTTCCGGCACGGCGATCGTTTCTGATGGACCGATTTCGATAATTCTGTTCCCTTTGACCAAAACAGTTTGGTTTTTAACTATTTTTTCATCTGTCATGGGAACAAGGTTTACATTTTGGAATGCAATGACTTCTTCACTTTTTTGAACCAGTGAAGGCAAACTGCTCTGGTATTTTGAACAGCCTACAAAGATTAGTAGGGAAAGTGTTATTGCCAATATCGATTTTGTATTCATTTTATCCCCCTATAATAGCAAAGCCTCTACACCGTAGAATGATTGCTCCATCTTGCAAGTATCCCATGTTGGCAGCAACCTTTGACTTATTGAGATAATATGCAAAAACCACACCTCAAAAAACCTTGGATACTATTATGTAATCACAGAAATCGTGGAACTTGTGATTAGTAGATGAAAGCACAAAAATATCGTGCATTGAGAATCTAAACATTTCTTGCCAATATCAAAATAATTAAATAATTACAGATAGGTAAACGCTATCCAAACTTATTTCCTAACAAAAAAAGCCAAGTCGCACTAAAATGGCAACTCGGCTTTATAAGTTAGGACAATCGGCATTAGCCCCCCCCCGCTGGGTTTTGCGTTGTCTTTTATTTATCGACTAAAAAATGAGCTTAATTTGTTCCTTTCCGAAATTCTAATCTTAAATCATTACCAAAACTTATGAATTTATGTCAACTTTTATTATTATAGCTGTCAAGTTTAGGCCATCCACCGGCGGTCGGTTATAAACGGTAATGCTTTCACCTCGTTGATGATAGTTTTTGTTGCTCAAAAACATACTATCCGCTTGATTGCTCAAGCGCAACGGGGTTTTTTACTTTTTTTGACGGTGAATCAGGGATCCTCCGCACACCGTCAATTTCTTAATTCATTTCAAATATTCATTTCGCTTTTCCATAAAGAATCTTCAAGTTTTCGGTTGGTTAGCCGAAATAAAATGATGGTAACGATTGCTGCTCAAAAGCGGCGCTATGCGGGTGGCGTGCCGGCAAAATATTCAACGCTGCTGGCTTATTTGCGAAATCCACGCGATTTATGTGAGAAAAAATGAATAATACCAATTGGCGGGATCTCTGCCATATTGCTTGGGGTACTAAATTTATTTGGGAGGGATTTCTGAAATGAATAAAATATTATGGTTACTCATTCCTGCCTATTTTTTGGTCCTGGGGGGCTGTCAGGATCAGGGACCGGTTGAACGGTCATGGGGTAAAATGAAAGGGCTCGAACATATTGTGGGGAATATGAATGATGATTCCTATTCCACGGGGAGGACACAGGAACCGCGGCCCAATGCACTCGGTGAGAATGTTCACATGACCGATTATGAAGGTGAATTCGTATGGTCGGAGTATGCTGCCACATGGTGCAAGGCATGCAAGCAGCAAACGCCGGTAACCAAAAGAGTCGAAGCGGAACTGGGTGATGAGGTTGTTTTTCTGACCATCATGACAGGTAAGAGCAATAAATACAATGATCATGCCACACAGGATACGGCAAGGCAATGGGCCGGTAAATATGAATTATCGCCGGATCGGGTTCTTGCAGCCAAGTTATGGTATAAAACAGTACCGGAGCACCGATTTTACTCACCACAGGGGCATACACTATTTGTTCATGTCGGATATCTGAATGGAGAACAAATTAAACAGGTTATCGATTATTACCGAACAGGGTGGGAAAAATGGTCGGAAACCGGTGAGGAGGCCGATTGGATGGCGTCGCTGGGCAATAATTTTTCTATTTATCTACTTGAAAGTGTCTTCATTGTCAATAATTCGCTGAAAAGCACTACATTGTAGTAATTAAAAGGCTGCTGCATGGGAATGCCGAGGTGAAAGATAGCTTGCCATTCTCAATAATCGGAAACTTGCTGAAATTTTTATAGATTTCTTATGGATATCGTAAAATTTTATAATGTTCGGATGGGAATAAAATTCAAAAATATTTGCGATTAAAAGACCTCTATCGTCATTTAGTCCAGTGGGTTTGTAAATGTCAATTCTAAATAACGAAGGGAGGCAAATCATGAACGTTTCACAAGCCTCAAGAATTTTGCCGGTCTATCACCGAGTCCATTCAAAGCACGATACCTTCCGGGACTACAATTTTATCATTGCCAAGTTCAACCAAAATAGTGCTATCGTCTCTGCTGTCATATTGCACCATGGCGTCCATGAGCAACCGGTTCAGTTGGGCTTCGCGAGATCCGGCAATGGCGACTCCGATAAAATCAAGCAGAGACGCTTTCGCAGCAGCAATAACTTCTGCATTGCAGTCTGAAAATTCTAAATTTTCAATAAAGTCAGCCAACTTTTCGGTAGCATGATGAGACATGTGTGTCAAATGGCCTCCTGTCCTTATTTGCCGCGGTTTTTAATTTTTAATTAGCCACAGACCCACACGGACAGACACAGACAACTTTTTCTAAAGTCTAATTCGCCACAGCTTGCGGCAATATGGTAGATATTATTCCTATAGTCCGATACCCTGCCAGCTCTGCTGCGGGGAACTTTGATTACCGGCAAAGGCTATTTAACCGGGGCAGCTATAATTTTTAGTTTTATTTCGTTCCAAATTGGTTAAATGGTGTTTGAACCTTACCAGCAAAATCGGCTTGCTAAAAGCGAAAAAAACGGGTATTTCAAATCACTCAAATGAACAGTTTAGCAATATTTCTGGTAATATCTGCTGCTTTTGTACATGCGTTTTGGAATCTGCTGGCGAAGAGAGCCGGTGGGGGCGTCGTTTTTATCTGGCTGTTTGCTGCTCTTTCGTCAGTTATTTATGCACCGATATCTGTCTATATTCTCTGGATAATGCGCCCCCAGATCGGTCTTACTGGTCTGACATTTATATTCGTAAGTGCTTTATTGCATCTTTTATATTTTTTTGTATTGCAACGCGGGTATTCAAAAGGCGATTTATCTCTGGTTTATCCGTTGGCGCGTGGAACCGGGCCGATGTTATCGGCCTTTGCGGCTATTGTATTCTTTGGTGAACGGCCGGGATTACTCGCTATGATGGGTGCATTGCTGGTCATCGTCAGTGTGTTCTACCTATCCGGCGGAGCAAAGCTCGTTGAGAAAAAAGGTGAAACTGCAGCCAGCTGGGCCGTTCGCTACGGTTTTTTTTGCGGTGTGGTAATCGCTGCTTACACTCTCTGGGATAAGCATGCGGTTGCCTCTTTGTTGATACCACCGGTGATACTTGACTGGGCATCCAGTATCATCAGAATGCTGGTGTTGGGTCCGTATGCAATCAAAAGATGGGACGAAGTAAAAAACCAATGGCGCATTAATAGAAAGTTGGCTATCGGCGTCGCTGTTTTTAACCCGCTTTCCTATATCCTGGTCTTAACGGCTTTGGTTTTTACCCCGGTCAGCTATGTCGCACCGGCAAGGGAAATCAGCATCTTATTTGGAACGCTTATGGGGGCCCATATTCTATCCGAGGGCCATTCAAGGCGCAGGATCATTTCGGCCTGTATCATGATACTCGGTGTTATCGGGTTGTCTCTCGGATAGGCCCTCTTAATCTGAGTACATCCACACAGAAAAGGAGACGCATGATGAGCAAACAAAATATTGGCGTTATACATCCCGGTATGATGGGGATCTGTGTTGCCGCAACCATTCAGAACAGCGGCCATGAAGTCTACTGGGCGTCCGAGGGGCGCGGTCCGCAGAGCCGGGAACGGGCAGAAAAATTCAATCTTTCCGATGCCGGCTCATTGGCAACCCTGTGCCAGACCTGCTCGGTGATCATCAGCGTGTGCCCGCCCCACGCTGCGGAAGATGTGGCGGAACAGGTACTGGCACACGCTTTTCAGGGGGTTTACCTGGATGTAAACGCCATTTCACCGCAACGGACGATCCGTATCGGGCAACTCATGCACAGGGCCGGGGTAGACTTTGTCGACGGCGGCATCATCGGCCTTCCTGTGTGGCAACGCGGAAAGACCTGGCTCTATCTTTCCGGTGAAAAAGCGACGGAAGCAGCAAGTTTTTGCTCAGGAGGGCCCTTGGAGATCAGTGTCGTTGGGGATAAAATCGGCAAGGCCTCGGCCTTGAAAATGTGCTATGCAGCCTACACGAAGGGTACAACCGCCTTGCTGTGTGGGATTTTAGCAACAGCTCAGGTACTGGGGGTGCGGGGAGAGTTAGAGACTCAATGGTCGAGGGACTGGACCAATTTTGGCACACAGGCGGGAGAAAGGGTGCGGAATGTCACGGCCAAGGCCTGGCGATTCGCAGGTGAGATGTCGGAAATCGCGGCAACCTTTCGCGAAGCAGGCATGCCGGGCGAGTTCCATGCTGCCGCGGAGATAATTTATCGTAGACTTGCGGGATTCAAAGACGCCCCTTCGACACCGGCCCTTGAAGAAGTGCTGGAGAAGTTGGCCCAAACATCTGATAATAGCTAAGGTCTTTAAGAGGTTACGCTTGGGGAAATTGGCTTCTGCGGGGCAGCAATCACACTGCTTATTTTATGAGGTCAAATACAGGTGTCAGCCCAGCCGCCGGCCAAAAACACGGCCGGTCTAATCGAAGAAGAAACTCCAACATGACAAATGTCGAATGTCGAATGTCGATTGACGAATGTCGAATTAAGGAATTCTTTCTATTTTATTTGCTAAAAATAGCAGAGCGAAGCGACATCTACAATTCGTCAATCGTGATTCGAGTTTGTTTCGGATTTCGGATTTCGAGTTTCGAATTTCCGGATTATCCGGGTCAGGAGTAGAAGAAATGAGGCGGAAGATTGAAAAGGTGGCCTGCGTCGGTTGCGGGCTTATCGGACAGGGGTGGGCAACGCTGTTTGCCGCAGCGGGCTATGCCGTCACCATGCAGGATTTGAGTGACGATACATTGAAAAACGCCGGCGAGCAGGTCAGATTAAATCTAAGACTCCTGGAAGACAACGGCCGACTTCACAATGAAACGGCTGCCGGGGCTTTCAACCACATCCAAACCACCCTGAGTTTGGCCGAGGCCGTCAAAGAGGCTGATTACGTTCTGGAATCCGTCCCCGATAATTACCCAGCCAAAAAGACGGTTTTCAAGCAAATGGATACCCTGGCACCTGGCGACACGATTCTTGCCAGCAGCAGTTCCGGTTTGCTGATGAGCGAGATTCAAGCATCCGTTACACGGCCGCAGCGTTGCGTCCTGGCGCACCCGTTTCTTCCCGTTCATCTGCTGCCCCTGGTGGAGGTTGTCGGCGGTGACCAGACTGCGCCAGAGACGGTTGAGATCACATGCCGCTTGATGGAAAAAATCGGCAAGACCCCGGTAAGACTGAAAAAAGAGGTTT
The DNA here is from genome assembly GCA_945787595.1 of uncultured Desulfobacterales bacterium. The sequence goes on from CALZJV010000072.1 coordinate 23,251, forward strand.
CCGGTTACATTGTCAACCGGCTTCAGGCCGCCATTCTGCGTGAGGCCGTCGATCTGGTCGCAAGCGGCGTTGCCAGTGCAGAGGAGGTGGATCAGGCCTTTTGCACCGGCATGGGAATGCGGGACCCCTTCATCGGCCCTTTACTGCGCGCCCACCTGGCCGGCGACGGCATCGAGAGCTTTGTAGAGCATTATTCAGAATCCTACCGGTTGAGATGGGATTCAATGGCCACCTGGAGCACGCTCTCTTCCCCGGTGAGGGAAGCCCTTGTTAGCAGTGTCTATGAAATGCCGATCGTGCGCGAAAACTCACTGGAGAAAATTAAAAACTGGCGCGATAAAATGCTGATCGAAATGCTGAAGCTGGATCGAACGTGTTGCTGAAAATTTATTTCCGCAATTCTAATCCCAACAAGGAAATATCATCTTGAGGTTCTGTGTTATGGCCAAATTCAATAAGTGATTTAAAGGATATGTCTATCAATTCAGATACGGGTCTGTCTTTTAGTTCCTTTAAATTTCGGCAAAATCGCTCGATTCCGTAAAATTCACTCTGTTCGTTTTGATATTCAGTTACACCGTCTGTATAGAATATCAGTTTATCATCTGCTTGGAGTTGCGCATGTTCCTCCAGAAATACAATAGGTTCATCTTCTGATATCCTCAAATCTATTGTCCCGATTGGACGCCCCCCTTTTTTCAAGGGTATCAGCCTTCCATCTTTGCGCAAAATAATGGGAGGTGGATGCCCTGCACTGCTGGCGGTCAATGTGCCCGTTTTGGTATTCAAAATCACATAGTTGATAGTAAAAAAACTATTGAATCGTTCAAACGGATACTCCCGGTCAAGAAACTCAAGCACTTTTGCGGGTTGGCGTATTTCCTGAGTAGAGATAGGTTCCAATGCCCCTGATATACGGTTACCACTCTGAGATTGCAGATATTGATAAACGGTAACCGCTATCATTGCTGCTTGAACACCGTGACCGGCAACATCAATCATATAAAAGGCCCAATGTTCATCGTTCAGAGGAATAATATTAAATATGTCCCCCCCAATTTTGTCGCAGGGTCGAAATTTCCAAGCAACCGCCATAGCATCACTAACGGCATATATGTTTTTTGGTAGAAGGCTCCTCTGAATTTCGGCTGCTGCTGACAGGTCTAGCTCTAATCGAATTTGTCTTTTGATTAATTCTTGATTGAGTGTTTTTAGCTTATTTTCCGATGCAGAATATTTTATGACTAACTCCTGCAGGAGTCGGTTGTTAATCTCCTTGTCCTTTATAGTGGCCCTATGTTCTAAGAGTTGATAAATTATATGAGAAACTTTTGGATGTTTGCTTCTTATCAACTTGATGCATTCATCAAAGAAATTTTCATTAATCATTTTATTCCAAACCGTTTGCTAAAATTGCTGTAGTCAAATTCATGAGCTGCAGTAATGATTCCATCTATTCCAACTTCTTCCAGCGATAAAAGACGCTTGAAAACATGCCTAATTGTTGCCCTGTCTTTGATAATGCTTCCATGCTGAGGCGCTATGATTTCAAAAGGAATTTTCCCTATTTGTTCCAATGAATATCTCAGTGCCCTTGCCGATGTCATTATTTTTCTATGGAAGTGTAAAATGCCGTTAACTGGACAATCAGAAAGTTTCTTTGCACACTGTGAAAGATTTTCACACTCATAACATTCCGAAGTAAGATGTAGGTACAATTCCCAGTCACGACCGTAACTGCCGAACAGGTCGCTGGAAAAAAGAACCTTTGTTTTTGAATCGAAAGTAACAAAGCTCCCCGCTGAATGAGAATAGGGAGTCTTTATAAACTGGAGCCTTCGACCTGATTTGAACTCGAATTGAAATTTTAATTTGCTAAGAGGAACCATCGGTGAAGATATGGAATAGTGTCTAATAAACATCATATTTTCTGCGGCTGACAATATTTTCAGATCGTTTCGCTTTATGATATCCTCGAAGTTCGGTATGCTGCCGCAAAGATCGGGATCATAGTGTTGATAAATGAGCGCTTTGATCTGCTTTGGAGCAACGCCTGTCTGTAAAATCTTCATAATGACTGTAGCAAAATCCGGTCGACTGCCACCGTCGATTACCACAACTTCATCATTATCGTTGATAAGGTAAGGATTACAATGCAACCCCGATTGCGCATCATAAAATCCTACCCAGTATATACCTTCAGCTATTTCAATTGGGTTCTTATATTCATTATTAATTCTTTTTGACTCCGACATCAGAATTTTCCTCATAAATCAAATGCAAATTAATTTCGAAATATCACGACACTTGTAATTTGAGACTATTGCACTTCCGCCGATACTAAACATATCATAAATGATGGTTGTCAAGTCAAGTAAGTCTTGATTTTGATGATTGTAAATTCGTCTCCGCCCAACGGCATTCAAACTAACTCAACATTGACTTAATCTCTATCCTTCAGCAATCGCCGAACTTCGCGTCGTAAAACTTTCCCGGCCGGACTTAAAGGGAGCTGGTCGGTGATCACGATTTTTTTGGGGGCTTTATAGCGGGCCAGGTTGTATTTGCAGTGGTCGATCAATTCCGGGGGGGTGGTTGTGCTTCCATGGGTTAGCGTCACCATGGCACGGACCTCTTCGCCCCAGATGTCGTGGGGTATACCGACGACCGCTGAATTTTGGATTGCCGGATGGCTGTTGAGACAGTTCTCCACTTCGATGGCGTAGACATTGTAACCACCCGTTATAATCATATCCTGCTTGCGATCGACCAGATACAGATAGCCCTTTTTATCCATATAGCCCATATCGCCGGATTTCCAGAAACCGCTGCTGGTAAAATTCTTTTTCGTCAGCTCGGGCGCCTTGTAATAACCTTCGATCGTGTTGGGACCCCGGATCCGGATCTCACCACGCCGGCCGGCCGGCAGCACCTCACCGCCTTCATTGCAGATGATGACTTCCTCGCCTGGCATGGGACGTCCCACCGACAGCAGCCTGTCGATCTGCTCTTGTGTTTGGGTGCCGTGGTCTTTGCGCCCCAGAATGGTGACAGACGGCCAGCATTCGGTGGATCCGTATCCCTGAACGAATATCGGTCCGAAAAGATCCAACAGTATTTCCAGCTTAGCGGGGGAGATGGGTGACCCGCCGTAACGGATTGTCTTCAGGCTGCCCAGGTTGTGCCTGCGAGGCAAGTTGATTTCAAGCATACGGTAAAGCACCGTCGGCAGGGCATAGATCATATCCACTTGATGGGCTTCGATGGTACGGCCGATGGATTCCGGATCGGCGCCGTTGAGAGTGATGACGGCACCGCCTTTGATGTGCACCGGTATCACAACCGAGCCGGAAGCAGCATGATGCAGCGGAGAAAAAAATAGTGCCTGGGGATGTTCGAAAGGAACGGTTTCATAGAAGTGCGCCGGATTGCAGCCCCAGATCCACAGGTTGGAGAGCGTATATTTGGCGCATTTCGCCACGCCGGTAGTTCCGCCGGTGAAGCGCAGGACACTGATATGCTCTGATGTATTATCGGCCGTAAATTCTTCTTGAACCTCTGCCGCAGCGGCCTGCTCCACCAGGTCCCAGAAGTAGTTAACTCCCGGCCGGGATTTTTCAGGGCGATCCATGACAACCAGGTTTATTTTGGAAGTCTGCAGATATTCGTAAAGTGGGGGCAGCAGTCTGTTTTCAAGAAAAACGAGTTTGGGCCCGACATGGCCGATCCGGCTTAGCTGCTCGTCGACGGAATCGCGCACATCGATCCAGGCCGCCCCTACCGGACTTTTCAGCATCCAGGGATGAAACAGGGCCATGTTGTCGTTGTCCAGAATGGTTGCATAAAAATCCCCTTGTCCGAGACCGAAGCGATGCTTGAGGGTATGGCTCAACCTGTTGGTGAGTTCGTGCATCCGGGTGTAGGTGAAGCTACGGCTCCGTTCGACATTGATTACGGCGGGGTTGTCGGCAAACCGCAAAGCAGTCTGCTGAAATACGCGGCCCAT